>JBDTNG010000225.1:0-6641 GCA_039933895.1 Flavobacterium sp.
ATTACATGCTTTACTTTCAAATATTAATTATGGGTGTGGTGGTTTATTTCTTTATGTTAAGACCACAGCAAACCAGAGTAAAAAAAGAGAAAGAATTTGAGGCGTCATTAAAAGTAGGCGATAAAATAGTAACTAAAAGTGGGTTACACGGTAAAATAGCCGAGATAAATGAAAAGACTGTAGTTATTGAAACAATGTCAGGAAAACTAAAAATGGAACGTTCTGCAATATCTCCAGAAATGAGTGCTGAACTGAATAAAAAATAATTCATTAGTGAATATGAAAAATCCCGAGTTATCGGGATTTTTTTTACCTGTATTTGTCGTTTAAGCCAATACCGTTTAGAATCATGGGTTTGATTTTGTCTATACGGGACAATTTTGTTTTTTCTTGTTTAGCGGTTTCTACATATTCTAGGAATTCTCTTTGTTTGTAAGGAGAAAAGGCTTCAAAGGCTTTAGCTAAATCTTTATCGGATTGGAAAGCTTCATTGAGCGATTCGGAAACAATAGCTTCTTTCTTTTCTGGTTTTTTGGAAATACCTGCTTTTTCATTGGCAATGGCTTCCTGTATGTATTGTAAGATCAGTTTTTCATTCTTTATAATATCGGCCATAGCATCAAATCTCCATTGACGTAAGGCTTTGGTAACCCCTTCCTGAGCATTGACCAATATTTTGGCTTCATCTTTCATAAAAACCCCGTTAAAGAACCAAATACCGAGATAGGATTTGAATCCGCCTATGCCAACAACATTTTTTCCATTGATGGTGTAGACAGAACCACCCCACTTGGTCATTTCCACCAGTTCGGTTTTGGTAATAATAGAAACCAGATAGTTGATCTCTTCTTCCCACTGATTGGTTTTATTCCAGGGATTCTTTTTTCCTTCTTTCATTGGGTATTTAATTTAGAAATAAAAATAGTGAATTAAGGTGAAAAAAAACCGCAGATTCAATGATTATGTTTTTATAATCTCTGAATCTGCGGTTAAACTACTAAAGTAAGTATTACTTATTTTTTATATTTCTCTGCTGTTAATTCTGCAATTTTGACAATAACATCTACTGCTTTTTGCATGCTTTCTACGGGAACGTATTCGTATTTTCCGTGGAAATTATGTCCACCTGCAAAAATATTAGGGCAAGGCAATCCCATGAATGACAAACGAGAACCATCAGTTCCACCACGAATAGCTTTGATTAATGGTTTGATGCCTAAATCTTTCATTGCTTTTTCTGCAATATCTACAATGTGCATTACTGGTTCGATTTTTTCACGCATGTTGTAATATTGGTCTTTAATATCAATAATTACAATATCTTCTCCAAATTGAGTAGCGTATTTTGCATTGACTTTGTCGGCTAGTTTTTGTACTAGTTTTTTACGTTTCTCAAACTTTTTACGGTTGTGGTCACGGATAATTAGCTGCACATTCGTTTCTTCAAGACCTCCATCAAAATGCATTAGGTGGAAGAAACCTTCGTATCCTTTGGTTCTTTCCGGTACTTCTTGTTTTGGTAATTTACTAATATATTTGTTGGCCAATTGCATAGCGTTGATCATTTTACCTTTGGCATAACCAGGGTGAACGCTTTTTCCTTTGAAGGTTAATTTAACCCCAGCAGCATTGAAGTTTTCGTATTCTAATTCACCAATCTGACTTCCGTCCATGGTGTAAGCCCATTCGCAACCAAATTTCTCTACATCAAAGAAATCGGCACCACGACCAATTTCTTCATCGGGTGTAAACCCAACTTTGATGGTTCCGTGTTTGATGCTTGGGTTTTGAATTAGGTATTCCATAGCCGTTACAATTTCGGTTATTCCAGCTTTGTCATCGGCTCCAAGAAGTGTATTTCCATCGGTTGTGATTAGAGTTTGCCCTTTGTATTGTAACAAATCCTTGAAATAAGTAGGAGAGAGGATGATGTTTTTTTCTTTGTTTAAAACGATATCGCCACCATCATAATTCTTTACGATTTGAGGCTTTACATTGGCTCCAGTGAAATCCGGAGACGTATCAAAGTGAGAAACAAAACCTATGGTAGGCACTTCGTAGTCTAAATTGCTAGGAAGTGTTCCCTGTATGTATGATTTTTTATCGATGGTTACATCTTTTAAACCTATTGCTTTTAATTCTTCAGCCAGTTTATTAGCGAGATCCCATTGTTTTGCGGTGCTGGGCGTTGTAGTTGAGTTTGGATCAGATTCAGTATCTATGGTCACATAGCTTACGAAACGGTCTATGATATGTTGCATTGTTATAAATTTTTAGCAAATATACCGATTGTGAATAATCTGAAAAGAAATATCTTGAAAATTCTGCATTTATTGGGACGGATTGGATATTTTGTCGTTTTTTTTGATTTATTCAATTTGAGTTTCATCATTTTTAATTACTGATAGCAGTCCCGATAGCTATCGGGATGACAAAGTAAATCTATGCTATCGAGATTCCTTAATTTTCATTTGTTTTTCTCATGGGTTTTCATGGCTTATCCATGGAGTATCTATGGAGTATCTATGGAGTATCTATGGAGTATGGTAATGTCCGATAGTGGGGGATTACTTCCCTGTTGCTCAAAGTCAGGAGACTTTTCGCAGTGAGCACTTCTGTTATGGCTTTTTTATATTGCTCAATGTCGGGAGACTTTACGTAGCGGGGTACAAACTTACTGCTACTCTGTAACAAATATGAAAAGGCCTCGTCTTAATGTAGGGAATAAAAGCTAAAAAAACATCTTCAGAAGATTCTTTTTTGACGCAAGGAAAAGAACAATCAAAGTAAGAATTAATTATATTCAACATTATGACATCGACTTATTCAAATAAAAGAATAGCAAGAGTAGCTGGGTTACTCTATTTAATTGTAGTGCTTACAGGAATTTTCAGTTTGGCTTATGTTCCCAATGCCCTTTTTGTATGGGATGATGCCACTTTGACTTTTAATAATATTATGTCGTCTGAATTGTTATTTCGATTGAGTATTGTGAGTAGTATGGTTTGTTATGTTGCCTTTTTATTGTTGCCTATTGTGTTGTATCGATTACTAAAACCGGTCAATGAATTGTATGCAAAATTAATGGTCCTTTTGGCTACAGTAAGCGTACCTATTTCGTTTTTAAATTTGCAAAACAAGTTTTCGGTGCTTTCATTGATGGTGAAAGAGGAGCATTTGAAATTTTTCTCGAACGAAGAATTGTCAAATAAGGTATTGGTTTACTTGAATCAATACGACAATGGGATTTTAATTGTTTCGGTATTTTGGGGACTTTGGTTACTTCCATTTGGCTATTTAGTATATAAGTCAGGGTTTCTACCAAAAGTTTTAGGTATTTTTTTAATGTTAGGCTGTTTGGGGTACCTGATTAATTTTACAGGCAATACTCTTTTTAAAGATTATGCCGCGTTTGGTATTTCTAAATTTGTGAGTTTGCCAGCTAGTATTGGAGAAATAGGTATTTGTTTGTGGTTGTTGATTGTGGGGGTTAAATCTAAATCTGCGCTTACAGAAAGAGCATAGCGAAGTCGTATTAGCCATCTGAACTGGAAGAACAATGGCTTTTTATTCTATGTGGACATCGATTACCTCTACCTCCGAGGTTTTTAGCCGTCCCGATAGCTATGAGGATGACGAAGTAAATTTGTGTTATTGATGAATTTTCGTGGTGGTGGCTAATTATTCTTATTTAATTTTTGAAGAGCTACCAGTACCTTTGATTTCCATTAATTGATTTGAATAAGTTTTTTTTGGATGGTTTAGAAACAGCTTGATTTCTATCGGAACGAATGTAGAAAATAACTCTGAATTCCAATAAAATCCTATACGGCAGCTACCTATTTTAGCGCCATTACTTACTATTAAAAGATGTTTCTTTTTATTTAACCTTCTACTGTAGACTTGCCAGATTCTTTCCATGCCTTAAAGCCGCCATCTAGATGGGCAATATCAGAAAATCCTATCTCTTTCAAAGTTTTTACCGCTAGAGCAGAACGACCTCCGGAGGCGCAGTGGACAATAATTCGGTTATTCTTGTTAAATTCCGGTTTGTGGTAGGGTATGATGCTTCGGCATAAAATTCCAGCATCCCTCTTGGTGCATGAATTGAATCAGCGATTTTACCATTTTGCTTTAATTCCTCGCTTTCACGAATGTCTATGAGGGTTGCATTTCCTTTTGATAGCTCTGTTTGTACTTCATCTGGTGTCAAATTTTCGATTCCTGATTTGGCTTCTTTTACCATATCCATTGCTGTTTTTGCTTCCATGATACTATGAATTACACTGTCTTACTCTTATGGATTTTCAGTTGCTCCCGTTTTTTAAGTGGAATCTGCTCCACATCGTTGTATTTCTATCAAGATTGGTTGGGTTTTTTTGCGAAATTTTGGGAATATAAAATCACAGATTTATTTCCCAAATTCTAGTGTCAAGGTTTGATTTTTTTGGAATAAAGTAGTGTTGAATGCTAGCTGTGGTGCTTGATTGTATCTTATTTATGAATTAAAACTTTCTTTCTGTGTATTAAAGAATAATCTTTATTCCAAACATCTGCTACAATATAATATTTTGATTTTAATTTGACAATTCGGTTTTCATAAGCAGTGTCGTCAACAAGAAAGACATTTACATTGCTCAATAGCTTCCATTTATTATTATAAAAGGAATACAAACTAAGAACACCCCAATTGTACTGTTCGAGTTCGCGGAATATTAAGATTTCATTTTTCTGATCTCCATTAACATCGAATGTTGGTTTTACCCATACGCTGTAGCCTTCAATTATGATTTCAGTGATATTTGAATTGAACTTTATCCTGCAATAGCAAACGTTTTGGCCACACTCTTTCACATATGTATTCTCAGGAGAAAGGACACGCTTATAGAGTATAAATGCACTGTCTTTTACTTTATCACCGTTGATATCGCCTAATAAAACTGAATCTTTTTGAACTTCAAGACGGCCTTCATATGGACGAATAAGATTTTCGGTAGGATCTAAATCTTTAAGAGAAGCAAGTCCGTTTTGATCCTGTGCCTTTAATGCCAAATTGTAAAAGCAGCAACAATAAAAAAGGAGGAGTATTTTAAAAATTTTCATGATTCATTTGAATTATTGAATGAGGAATAATAAGTTTAATCGTGTTTTCATAAAATAATTAGTTTGGATTTTTATTGCTCCCATATTTTTCTAATCAATTTTAGTAATGGAAATTTTTCCTTTGCATATTTCTTGTCTAACGATGTTTCGTCATTATCTATTTGTTTAGTTTCAGTCTTGTTGTTACTTTGGTTTTTTTCATATTCTTTAATTTCTAATTCAAATAGTTCATCTTCGTCAAGCGGTTGTATTAATTCTGTACCGCCTTTATGTGGAAACTGAACATGGTTTTCTGATGGTTTCGGTAACTTACTTTCACATTCTTTTGAGCACAAATTTGTCAAAAGAGGTAAAATGTCAGTTCCAACTTGTAATGAAATCCAAAGTTGATTTGTCTGTTCATAGGTTATTTCTTTTTTACAAACACTGCATTTTACTGTTTCTCCAAAATATCTTACTGGATTGTGTGTCAACTGCGGAAAACCCATTCTGTTTTTATAATTCCCATAAAGCGTTCGTGTACTTACTCTACTTTCGCTAAGTTTTTTGCAATTAGTTATTTCATATGGAAACCAATGTAGGTCATATGAAGTATAAGGGTCAAAATATTCAAGTGATTCCATCTCACCAATTTCTGGCGGAATGTATTTTAATTTACTTCCATAAAGCCAGATTTTCTTAACATTCTTCAGTTTTGAAATTGTTTCAGGCAAAGTATGTATTTGAGAGAATAAGTCTTGGCCAAGTTCTTCTAAAGGTGAAAATTCTTCAATATTTTCGGACGCAACCTTCTCGACATATTCACAAAGTCTTTTCCAAGCCACAGAATTTCGGTCTTGAACGTCATTGTCTATTTTGGATATTTTGTTATTCACTTTTCAATATTTTCGTTTCATTTCCTTGACCTTCTTCTTCAATTAAATTATCCAACCAGATTAGTCTGTCTTTGTAATCTTTTATAATACTTTGTCCAATTAGCATTGGCGTTTCTGTGCCGCCTCCGCCACTATAAAATTCTGCATTTTGATCTTTAAGTTTTCTCCAGGTAGCTTGAGAGGTAACTAGGTTTGCTTTCATTTTGATATATGCAGCCTGAATCTCTTTATCACCAGTGTATGATTTAATTTGTGTGTTTAAATAGGCTACAATATAATTGTATTTTTTATCCATCACTTCTGAAAGCTTTGTAATAGCATTGCTCAAACAAATGTTTATGCTTTGTTGGTTTCCATCACCGCATTTTTTATCAAAATCATATTTATTGTTTTGCGATTCAGTTTGGCTAAACATCAAAATGTTATAAAAAAAGAATAAGACTAGTAATATTGATTTCATATTTACCTGTTTATTAAATAGTATCAGTTTGTAAATTTAATACGATTTAAGAGAGTTTTTGTTCAAAAGAAAGAATATTGTCAAATTAAGCGGTACGGTTTAGTACGTTAGAGACATTGTAAAGTCCTAGACTTTCAACCCTAAGATGTTTTAGAATTTGTGGAATAATTCTATCGCAGTTTGTTTTTGCAATGTATTATGAG
>JBDTNG010000226.1:0-9449 GCA_039933895.1 Flavobacterium sp.
CAATGGAGGTCTTACGAATATAAATTTAGTTGTAGACACACAAAATCCTACAGGAAATCAATTTAATGCGATACAAGCCGGTATTGCTACAGGACACGCTGTAAAAGATGCTTTATCAGGAATTATGCATCATAAATTTATTGTGATAGATAACTTTAACCCAAGTTCTGATCCACAAGTATTATTAGGCTCTCACAACTGGAGTAGTTCTGCTGAAACCAAAAACGATGAGAACACATTGATTGTTCACGATGCTAATATTACAAACCAATACTATCAGGCATTTGTTTATTTGTATACAACTGCAAGTGGCGTTTTAGCTGTTGATAACAATATATTTACAACAGAAAATATAGCTATTTATCCAAATCCATCGAATGGAGTACTTACTATTGAAAATAGAACCGACAGTACATTGGGAAATGTTTCTATTCAAGTGTTTGATGTATTAGGCAAACAAATATATACTCATAATTATACTAACTTAATACGTGAGGATATTGATTTAACGAAAGAATCAAAAGGATTATATTTTATTGAATTGCAATCAGATAGTAAAGTATTGCATTACAAATTGATAAAACAATAAAGATTGTAATTATTAATTCATTATTAAAAAAGCCTGTAATTTGATATTATAGGCTTTTTTATTTTGAAGGTTTATATTTTTTAAATCATTGTTTATAACTAAAAAACTGTCATAAAAAGATTTGCAAAAAACATATCTTTGTTATCTCACTGGATTCTTACATAAAGGACATGCCACATTATAAAAAAATATGAAAATAAAAAGAATAACAGTAATTGGCCTTGGTGGAGTAGGTGGTTACTTCGGATTTAAAATCGCTCATCTAATTGAAACCAATCCCAACTACGAAATCACTTTCGTCGCCAGAGGATCAACTTACGAAACGCTAAAGAACAACGGCCTGACATTACTTTCTCCCGAACATTCACAGTCTACTGTAAAGCCAAATAATATTATTGAAGATTTCTCGAATATGGAAATCTCTGATCTTATTTTAATTTGTGTGAAAGAATACGATTTGGAAAGCGTTTGTCACCAAATAAAAGACAAAGTAACTGACGATACCATTATGATTGCCCTAATGAATGGTGCCGATATTTACGACAGAGTTAGAAAAGTGATTACTAACGGAACGCTTTTACCAGCAAGTGTGCATGTGGCGTCGCATATCAAAGAAAAAGGTATTGTTGAACACAAAGGAAATAGCGGAAAAATTGTCGTAGGTAAAGATCCAAATTATAAAAATACAGAAGTCGATTGGGTAATTACTCTTTTTAAGGACAGTGGTGCCGATATCATCTTTAAAGAAGATAGTTTTGCGGATATCTGGATTAAATTCTTTTTTATTGCCAGCTTCGGATTGGTTTCCGCGCGATACAACAAAACGATTGGACAAATTTGCGAAGAAAACGAGTTAAAAGACAGAGCCTCAAAAATCATGGAGGAAATCAAAGTCATTACTGATAAACTGAATATTGAGATTCCTTCAGACATTATTGAATTAACTCTTACAAAAGCAACTACTTTTCCTTACGGTACACCAACATCATTGCAATTAGACGTTACTTCCAAAAAAGAAAAGAACGAATTGGAATTGTTTGCAGGAACAATCATCAATTACGGTACAAAGCTAAATATTGATACATCTGAAACACAGAAGATTTACAATGAAATAAAGTCGAGCCTTAATTGATATATTGCCAAGCTTCATTCCATTTCACTCACAATGACAGCAGTGTAAAATAAAAAGCCTGTAACGATCTAGTTACAGGCTTTTTTATTTTGAAAGTTTTCAACAAATAAATTGGAGCTAAAACAGTATTATTTCCAATAAATCTGAAAGAAAATCAGGCTGATATAACTCCACAGAAGAGAAAAGAAAATATGAACTATGGTTTCGAAGGTTTTCCCTTTCCAAAGTGCTGATGAGTAAACAAAAAACTGAAAAACCAATCGGCAAAACCAAAAAATAAACAATCCCAAAGCAATCACCTTTCCCAAAGACGTATAGCAAATTTCAGTTGCATAAAACAAACACAATACACCCATTAAAAGCACAATCAAAGCAATGAAAAAAGTGTGAACATACATGACTTCTTTGTTTACCAAACTCAATAAGGTTAGCTCTTCTTTCCAATTGAAATATTTTGGAAAAATAAGATGAATGAAGGATAATATAATTAAAATTGAACCAATAATCTTAAGATGTAATTCCATTTTTCTGAAGTATAAATACAGAAATGAAAGGGGTGATTTTCATTTCTTTTTGGATTGATAAATTTGAATATTGAAATGTTTTTTCCCATTCTGATTTTGAAAGAAAATGAAAGAAACCAATAGTATACGCTATAAAATTTGGTAAGTCCCGAAGATGTTCCATTACAATTATTTGTCCGTTTTTATGTAATGCTTTTTCCATTTGCTTAAAAAACACAATGCGTTCCTGTAAATTTCGAATTTCGTGTGCCGAAAATAAAACAAATATAGTTGCAACTGATTCTGGTTCTAATCGAATAGTTGATGTTTCGATAGATTGTGTATTTGGAAAAACTGAAGAAACTTTTCGAGCTCTTTCAATAGAAATTTCGGTATGTTTTTTTGGGTTGTAAAAATCGAAAACTGAAAGATTCTGGGTTTTAAATTTTTCTGCAATGGCAAAACTAAATTCGTCAAAACCAGCATGAATATTGACTAATTTGTCTTCTTGTGAAATATTCAATTCATTTAGATACTCGATTTCGTAAATATCCGAATAATCGTAAATATAATAAGTAACTAGTAATGAGATAAAAGTAGGTATAAAAACAACTGCTGCCATTACGAAGCAATAAATAGTATAATTGCTATTAATAAATAAGGTAGAAGTTAACAAGACAATGAGTAAAATCAGTGCTAAAACATAAAAATGCCAATTGAATTTAACGACATTTCCAATGCCTTGAAAAGACTTTCTTATTGTTGTATCCATCTGTCAATCTTTCCTTTTTTCCAATAATACGGAATGTCATTAATAATAAAAGCATTTGCCAAAATGATAGAATAAAATGAAAACTGATTGATAAAGTCAGATTTTTGTTTGATAATTTCAATGGGTTTTGGGATCCATTTCTCTCGAACACCTTCAATAATTAGGACTTCCTTTTTCTCAGGATTGTATGTAAATGTAAATGGTAAAGGTCCTGCAAATCGTCTGGCTTCTTTCCAATCTTGAAAAGGGGAGTTTTTTGGTAAAGTAACTTCTTCTTTTTGCAAATTAATTTCAATGTCTAAACCTGATTTTTCAGATTTGATTTTAATAATAGTATTTTCTTTAATGAAATTAATGTCGGTTTTAGTGTAACTATAATGTGTGAAAATATTACCTAAAAACGCCATTTTTGTTTTATCAGTTTCCGATTTTATGATATACAAACCTCTTAGGTTTTTTCCTGCACTTGTTTTATAACGAACAAAAATACGATAACCAGTTAGGATAAAATCATTTCCTAAAAAAGAAGGAAAACCTTTTGGTCTCAATTTTTTTGTTTTTACAATTGCCAAGGCAACGAAAGCCCATTTATCATCGAAAGTGTCTAACTCCAAGCATTCTGGAATTAGATTTACTAAATCACTTTTAGGAATCGCGTACGTTAAAACGATAGAACTTTCAAAATGAGTTTCAACAGCAAAAGGATGATTTTTGAGTAATGACATTATTGATTTTCTGGTATTGATTTTGTTGCAGTCAAAATAAATTCATTAGCATATAAAATACTGATGAACAAGGTAGCGATGATAATGTTTATCTTCCCAAATAATAATAACTCTGGAACCAAAATGAATTCTAAGATATTCATTGATGCCACAATAATGATTTGAAGTATTGTGCAAAAACGAGGCTTGAATTTGCTTAAAACCCAAATAGCCATTCCAATTTCTAAAAAACCTATTATTTTGATAAGAATAAACGAATAGTCATTGCCTAAAATTTTACTGACAATCTCCTGATGACGAGGGACAAGATTTATTACTTTGCAAAACAATCCATTTATGATCCAGACCAGTGCAATGAAATAATTTAAGTATGTTTTTAAGTTATTCTTTTTCATAAGTCAGTTATACTTCTAAAGTATATTCAAATATAAAATAAAAAGCCTGTAACGATCTAGTTACAGACTTTTTTATTTTGAAAGTTGTCCACTATTTCAAGCTTCCTACCATATCTTCAGGTTTTACCCAAGCATCAAAATCTTCAGCAGTCACATAACCTAAACGAACTGACTCTTCTTTTAGTGTCGTTCCGTTTTTGTGAGCCGTTTGAGCGATTTCAGCTGCTTTATAATAACCAATTTTAGTATTTAAAGCTGTTACTAACATTAGTGAATTGTTTACTAATTCTTTAATTCTAGCGTAATTTGGCTCAATTCCTTGTGCACAATGTTCGTCGAATGACATACAAGCATCACCTAACAAACGTGCTGATTGCAAGAAGTTAGCAGCCATTAACGGTTTGAAAACATTCAATTCATAATGACCTTGCATACCTCCAACAGAAATAGCAACATCATTACCCATTACTTGAGCGCAAACCATAGTTAAAGCCTCACATTGCGTTGGATTTACTTTTCCTGGCATGATAGAAGAACCTGGCTCGTTTTCTGGAATTAAGATTTCTCCAATTCCTGAACGTGGTCCAGAAGCCAACATACGTATGTCGTTTGCAATTTTATTTAAAGAAACAGCCAATTGTTTTAAGGCACCGTGTGCTTCTACAATAGCATCATGAGAAGCCAAAGCTTCAAATTTATTTGGAGCAGTTACAAAAGGATGACCTGTAAATTTAGCAATGTATTCTGCTACTTTTACATCGTATCCTGCTGGAGTATTTAAGCCAGTTCCAACAGCAGTTCCTCCTAAAGCTACTTCAGATAAGTGCGCCAAAGTGTTTTTAACTGCTTTTAATCCGTAGTTTAATTGTGCAACATAACCTGAAATTTCTTGTCCTAAGGTTAGGGGAGTAGCGTCCATAAGGTGTGTACGACCTATTTTTACTACGTTCATGTATTCTGTAGCTTTTGCTTGAAGTGTATCACGTAATTTTTCAACACCTGGAATAGTAATTTCAACTACCGATTTGTATGCTGCAATATGCATTCCTGTTGGATACGTATCATTTGAAGATTGTGATTTGTTCACATCGTCATTGGCTTTGATGAATTGTTCACCTTCACCAATTTTATGTCCAGCCAAAACCTGAGCACGATTTGCTACAACTTCATTTACGTTCATGTTACTTTGCGTTCCTGAACCGGTTTGCCAAATTACCAATGGAAATTGGTCGTCTAATTTTCCAGCTAAGATTTCCTCGCAAACAGCAGCAATAGCGTCACGTTTTTCTGTTGGAAGTACACCCAAATCGCAATTAGCAAAAGCAGCAGCTTTTTTTAAGTAAGCAAAACCTTCGATAATTTCTTTAGGCATTGATGCCGAAGGACCAATTTTGAAATTGTTTCTTGAACGTTCTGTTTGAGCTCCCCAATATTTTTCTGCAGGAACTTTAACTTCACCCATGGTGTCTTTTTCTATTCTATATTCCATTTTAATGTGTATGTATGTAGTTATTTGATTATTCGTTTGTTTGAAAGTAAATTATAACGATGCCAAAATTAATCATTCTTGAGAGGTTAAAAAAATGTATTAAAATAAATTTCTGATAAATATTGGTTAAGCCGATAATTACTTCTACATTTGTCAGGTATTCAAAAAACTCCGGAAAACATGTTTGAATTTCAACAGTATTTAGGTTTCATTCTTTTCTTAACTGTATTAACCATGGGATTTTGGTTAATGTTTTTTCTAGTAGCGTTCGTTCAATATTGGTTGGGTGGTTCTCTATGGGAATTATACAAAGAGAAAAGAGCTAAGAAACAAGAACAGTCTAACTAAGTTTAAGATTGTTAAAATAAAAAAAAGGTACACATTGTGTACCTTTTTTATTTACTATCTATTGTCCTATAAATTCGTCTCCATTATCTGTTGAACGCGGTTTAATTTCTTTATCCGTTTTCTTCTTATTGAATCTGTACGTAAATGATAAAGTTATCTGACGGGTTCTCCATTGCATTTCACTATTTGAAATAAGAGTAGGAGATTTTGTTTCCTGCATTCTTTTTCTAGAGTTGAAAACATCATTCACATTAAACGAAATCGTTCCCATATCTTTTAAAACATCTTTACTGAAAGCTAAGTTGGCTGCAGCCATACCTTTTATAGTTCCCTGTCCATTTCTTTGTGGTGCATTATAATTGGCACTTGTTTGCCAATCAATTTTGTAAGGGAGGGTTATTTTAGAACTCACTTTAGCAGACCAGGTAGTTGCATCTTTATTGAAATCGATGGTTCTTACCTCATTGTTGACATCAGTATATGTATAATCTCCGGCAGTTTTAACATCAAAGAAATTAAAATTGGTATTTATTTTCCACCATTTTTTGAAGTTGTAATTTAAAGTAAATTCAAATCCTGTTCGATCTTCAGTAGCAAGGTTAAAAGGCGTATTAACCACTACAGGAATTCCGTCAATAAAATCACCACGCTCTTTTCTTACAAATTGAAATGAATCTGTAGTGTGATTGTAATAAACAGAAGTGTTGAAAGTCAGTTTATCCCATTTTTTCAAATAACCAATATCATACGCATCGCTCATAGCAGGGTTAATATTAGGATTTCCCTGAAATAAGTTAACGTTACTGGTATAAGAAGCAAAAGGATTGATAAAACGATCTCTAGGTCTTGAAATACGTCTGCTATAATTTAATGAAACACTACTCTTCTCAGAGATTTCATAAGTTAAAAAAGCACTTGGAAAGAAGTTCTCGTAATTCTTTGTATTGAAAGTATTCGATTGAGGTAAGTTTACTTCAATATGGGAGTTTTCATATCTAAGACCGGTTAAGAAAGAGAATTTATTAATTTTTGTACCAAATTGTGCGTACAAAGCATTTACATTTTCAACATAATCTAAAGTACCTGTTAAGAATGGATTTTGTGCTAAAGGATCATTGATGTTATTTCTTTCTAAAACCAGATAATCTGCTAAAAGGGTTACATAATTTCCTCTAAAACCAGCTTCAACTCTTGACTTCTCTTTTATTGGAAGAACATAATCCGCTTGAATTAAGTTTCTGCCTTGTTTGTTGTTTTTTCCACTTGTTGCTGTAGAAAGAAATGCTCCGGTTTCGACTATTCTTCCTTCAATGATGGAGTTTTCTTTTTCAATTTCTTGCGAAAAAGCTCCATCAATACTGAACTGATGCCCGTCCTTTTTAAATTTTTTGATGAAATTAGTTGTATATTCAACCGTTTGATTTTTAGACATAGCATCATTGTCACGATCAATTGTATATAAGTAATTTATATTTTCGTCGAATTTATGAGATAATACATTTTCGTTGTTTTCACCATTATTATCCCTATAGTTTAAAGCGTTTGTCCAAGAGGTATTTTTGTCCAATAACAATTCTATCCCGAAGTTAACATTTGTCCCTTCACTATCTTTTTTACTGTCTCTTCTTTCTTGTGTAAAAGAATAAAGACTTCCGTCAGGATTGAAACTTTGGGTATCAATATTTGTGTAACCTGGATTTTTTCTTTTGTTGTAACCAACAGTTGAAAAGAAGTTAAAATGTTCGCTTTTTAAATTGATATTTGCGGAACCACTTGTGTTTTTAGGATTTCCTACAGAAACAATAAAAGTTCCATTTAAGCCCTGATTTTTCCCTTTTTTTAATATAATGTTGATGATTCCACCACCACCTTCTGCATCATAACGTGCTGAAGGGTTTGTAACAACTTCTACTTTATCAATCGCATCTGCAGAAATTAAACGCAATGCATCATTTACATTTGCAGCATTTGAAGGTTTTCCATCAATTAAAATTCTAACATTTTCATTTCCACGCAATGCAACAGTTCCTTCAGTACTCACACTGATAGACGGCACATTATCAAGAACATCACTTACTGTTCCTCCTCTTACTAGAATGTCTTTCCCAACGGTATAAACTTTTTTGTCCAGTTTGATATCTACGGTTGTTTTTTCAGCACGAACTTCAACAGCATCCAGCTGACGCGCTTCGTCTTCTAAAGAAATAGTACCAAGATTTGTGTTTTCTGAGAATGTTTTTCCTTTGGCTTCAATGATTTTAAATGAGATAAATTCGTATTTCAAATCATAAGTTCCTGGTGTAATTTCAATAGAGAAATCTCCTTTATTATTGGTTACACCTCCATAAGCTGCTTGGGTTGTACCAGGTCTTCTAAATTCTACAGTCGCATATTCTAAAGGTAATGAAGAGGTTTTTTCAATTACTTTACCAGTTATAGTAATCTTTTTAGTATCTAATTTTTGTTGTGCAAATAGTGATGAAACACTTAACAATACAGATAAAATAGTAGCTTTTTTTATTGAAATCATGGATGTATTTTTACTTGAGCAAAAATAATATGCCGGTTTTTGAATTTTGCCAAAGTATTGTTAAATGGGAAAATTTTACAATATTTCGTTAATCCTATCCGTAGGTCTCGCAATAACCGCCTTGTCACCATTAACGATGATTGGTCTTTCAATTAACTTTGGATGATCAATCATCACTTGAATAATGGCATCATCCGTTAAATCTTTTCCTTTATAGTTTTCAATCCAAACAGATTCTTTTTTTCTCACCAATTCAAGAGGTGTTATATTTAATTTTTTAAGTAATTCTTTTAACTCTGATTTTGTTGGCGCATTTTCGATGTAATTAATAACTTGGAATGGTTGTTTTGTTTCTTCCAAAAAGCAAACACCTTCTCTTGATTTTGAACAACGTGAATTATGATAAATTGTAATCATTTTTTATGTTTATTTGAAATATTAAAATTTTGTTAAAAAAAGTGTAACAAAGTTAATAGATAGCAGACCAATTTAAAAACCAAATAACAGAACCACTATGTATATTGAGCAAATTAAAAATAAAAAATTCATACCAGCACTTTATTTAATCGTTATTTTAGGTTTTTTTGGTTTAATGGGTGCGAATTTTATTCTGTCTGAAGGCGTCGATTCTAACGCAATGATTAATCAATTAATTCAACAAGTAGGAACGAACATTGCCTTTGTTCTTGTTGTCATACCTTTATCATTAATGTGTTTGGGACTTTTGTTTTGGGTAAGATTTATTCATGGACAAAGCTTAAGAAGTTTTACAACAGGAAGACCAAAAATAGATTGGAGTCGTTTCTTTTTCTCTTTTAGTTTATGGGCAGGTGTTTGTATTGTAACAACTGTGATTGGTTATTTTTTAGCCCCAGAGGATTTTGTTTTTAATTATAAACCGCAACCATTTTTTATATTTTTAATTCTTGCTGTTATTTTAATACCATTACAAACCAGTTTTGAAGA
>JBDTNG010000227.1:0-2150 GCA_039933895.1 Flavobacterium sp.
GTTTGGATATTTTATATCTAGACCTTCAATAGCATCAAAAGCTTTAATTTTCTTGTAGTTTGATTCATAAACAGTAAACTGAAATAATTTATAAAGCAAATTATTTGGGTTTTTGGCTGCTAAGTCATCAAAATATTTTTCATAGTCCAATTGAATTTCTTCAGCTTCAAAATTATCCGAAGTTGAAACTGTATAAGGTTGGAACGTATTACTTAATTTTAAATCTGTTGCCAATGTAAAATCCAGATTTTTAATTTGTGCCGAAAAATAATCACTACCAGAACCCACTTCTAATTTAAACAACAATCTGTTATTTCCTTTTTCCAAAGGAATTTTAATGTTATAAGCGTCTAAATTTGTTCTTTTAATATCCTGATTTACATATATTTCTTTATCGTTTAAGAAAATCTTCAATCCTTGATTGGCTCCAAAACTTAAGATATAGTTTTTCTTTTCATTCGATTGAATAAAAGTCTGTGCATAAATAATTCCGCTTCCATATTCTCCTTCATTTTCAAAAAAGTGATACGGATCATCCTGTGGTGTTTTTGGATTGTACCAACCCACAAGCCCATTACTGTTAGCATCAAATAATTTATCGCTCTTGGGTTTTGTTTCTGCTTCGTACTCAATATCCAAACCACTTCCGTTAAGGTTTTCGAAAACGCCACAAAATTGCCATTGTGTGATGGCTCCCAGTTCTTTAAATGATTTTAGTGAATTTTCAAATTGAAGTCTTCTTCGCTCAAAAACAGCTTTTCTATATTTAACAATAGGTAAAGCGCCGAATTTTGGTGAAGCCGCTAAAAAATCAATTTTCTTATAAGTCAAATCATTATAAGTATCATCCTTTACATCGCTCAAAACCATACTAGAATTGATGAATGGCGCAATATAATATTGTGAGTTGGGTAGGCTTTCTAAATTTCTAATCAAACTTTCATCGAAATCAATTTTCCCAGATTCTTCATCAATAAAAGCATCCAAAAATAGTAAATCGATATTTGTGGTTTTAGTTTTTGCAAACTGTTTGTCAAATAGTTTTCTAGCTTCTTCTCTTTTATTATTCACTAATAAATTAAGAACATTGGTATAATCTACTTGGGCATAAATAAAGTTGCAAACTAATAGTAAAAAAAGAGTAATTGTTTTTCTCATTTGTGTAGGGTAATTATAAAGGGGTAAATATCATGATTTTATTTTTATTGCAGAGTTAACATAAAGATAAAATCACGGAAATCAGGTGTTTAGTTTTTATCTTCCAATAAAGGCACAAACCTAAAATCACCGAATTCATGTTTTTCAAACTGAGTTTCAGTTTTTCGAATTAGAAGTGTCATTACTTGTGTGTCTTCTCCAACAGGAATCACAAGCCTTCCTCCTATTTTTAATTGCGCCATCAATGGTTGCGGAATAATTGGCGCACCAGCAGTAACAATAATACCGTCAAAAGGTGCATAATTTGGTAAACCTTTGTAACCGTCTCCAAAAACCAAATGCTTCGGACGAATACCTAACTTTGGTAATAATAAAGAGGTTTTTTTAAACAATTCATTTTGACGTTCAATCGAATATACTTTGGCACCTAAGTGAAACAAAACTGCAGTTTGATATCCTGAACCTGTACCAATTTCCAGTATTTTATCATCTTTTTTAACTTGTAATAATTCCGTTTGAAACGCCACTGTATAAGGTTGCGAAATGGTTTGTCCAGCTCCAATAGGAAATGGTTTGTCCTGATATGCAAAATCTTCAAAACTCGAATTCAAAAACAAGTGTCTTGGGATTTTTTTGATTGCTTCCAATATATTTTTGTCCGCAATCCCTTTCAATTGCAGCACCTTTATTAACTGATTTCGAAGTCCTTGATGTTTGGCAGTGTCTTTCACAATTTTGGCGAATTTATTTCTGTAAAATTAGAAAACAAATCGGCAATTATCAATTATGATTTCAGCATTTTTTCACGAATTGTCAAAGCAGTTATCAATTAATTCCTATTTTTGTTCAAAATACATTTCTATGCTTAAAATTGGCGTGTTAGGTGCTGGTCACCTTGGAAAAATACATTTACGATTACTCAACCAATCTGAAAAATACGAATTAGTAGGCTTTTATGATGAAAATCAGGAATATGCTGAGAAAATTGCTGC
>JBDTNG010000228.1:0-7580 GCA_039933895.1 Flavobacterium sp.
CCACATTACCTACACTTTTAAGGTTCATAAACCATTTTTCCATAGGAACTTCAATCCCTTTTTCTGCTAAGGCTTTGTACAAACCAGCAACAAAATAATGAGAAGAAACGTGCGGTAAGAAATAAGTAATATCTTCTGGCTTGATATTGTTTTTATCCAAAGCAGCCTTCATACTTTCGGCTCCTTTTTCAAGAATATTTTTGTCTAGTATTTTTACATCCTGTTTAATTGAAAAAACAGATTCTGTTAACCATTCGCTTGATTTATAATCACTCCAAGGTTTGATATCACCGTTTTCTAATTTATCACCACCAGCATACATACATGCCTCTAATTCAAAGGCATAAGAAAACGCTTCCATCCATTCGATTTTTAATGGATTTTCTCCTTTTGGTTTATTTTCTAATAAAAAAGCAGCGGCTCCATCGGATAACATCCAACGAAGAAAATCTTTTTTGAAGGCAATGATAGGTTGTTCTTCTAAACTTTTAAGATTAATCACTTCATTTTCAAACTTATCTGCCAACATCCAGGTAGAGACTCTTTCAGAACCAGTACAAATTGCATTTTTTGTATTTCCAGATTTGATAGAAAGAAAACCGAATTTTAAGGCATTCATTCCGGCATTGCAAACCCCTGTTGAAGAATTCAATTCTATTGAATGATTTTTCATCAAACCGTGAACCATTGCTGCGTGAGAAGGCAATAAATGATCTGGTGTTGAAGTACCACAAGAAAGCAATTCAACATCTTTACGAGTAAAATTGTCATCGAAAAGCGTTTCAATGGCGTTATTTGCTAATGCTGCGTTAGTGTGAGTTGGATTTCCGTCTTTATCCAAAGCGTAATAGCGTGAGGTAATTCCGTTATTTCTAAGGATTATTCTTCGCGCTTTTGATGCCGAATCGTTTATTAAACCTAAAAAATCTTCCATTTCGTCATTAGAAATAGCTTCATTAGGCAAATATTTTCCGGTTTTTGTTATATAAACTTCAAACATATTTTATTAAAAATTCTTTTAAACCCCTTTAAAATAGGATTTTTCCCTTTTTATTTTTGCAAATTTAAGGGGGTAAGTAAAAAGGTGCAAGATATAGACAATTGGCGAGATTACCCAAATTGCCACCAACAAATATACGTTAAACCCTTTAAGCCATCTTGGTCGTGAATCCGTTTTTTTGATAATTAGATTAGACCAAATTTTAAACATTTTATTGGCTTTCTTGTCCATTTCGATTAAAAACGGACGAATTTCTATCGCATCATTTGCAACTAATTCTTCTTGCAACGTATCATAGGAATTGTTTTTCAAATGTTTAACAATAACCGTTCCAAATTTTGATGATTCCTGGATGTCTTTATCTGAAACACCTGGTTTTGGAAAAACACCAAGGTACTTCTTTTTTTCACCAGAAAACATCCATTCTACAATCGTTACAACACTAACATGATTGATGTGTCTGTCGACCAAAGCAATATTTCCTACTAATTTGGCTCCAGTATCTTTTAAAATTACTTTCATTTTTTCCTGCGCCATTGCCCACATATTTCTACAACCAATAACTGTTATTACCGGTGTATCCTGAAGTAATTGCTTTGCAAATTTGCTTTTTAGAAAAGAATTCACTGGAATAGAAGGTGACAAATACCAAACTTGGTATCCTAAAATGACCAAATCGTAGTTTTTGGATAACACTTCTTCAGAAGGTGCTTTAATTTTGGCTGGAATTTGTAAAAAAGATTCTGGAAAAGCATCAAAAAAGGCTTCTTTTTTCCATGGAAATGCAAATGGTTTTTCTAATTGTATGTCACAAAAAGTCACAGCAACATCAGCATCATTAAGAAGCGGTTTTGCAATAGTTTTTACAATTTCTTCCAATTGACCTGATTGAGAATAGTAAACTATAAGTACGTTTTTCATTGGTTTTTATTAAATTCTAAACAAAGATAAATAACCTTACCTTTTTTTAAAAAACTGGTTTGATTTAATTCGTTTTTACTTCTTTGAATGTTCTTATTTTGTCTTCCCTTTTTTTATGAATAAATTCACTCCAAGTTGAAACATCTTCGGCATCAAAAATGGTGATTTTTTGATTTTCATCTGCTATCAACAAATCATCTGACTTGCAATTTAAGATTTTTGAAGCAGTTTCCAAACCAGAAAATGTAGCACCTGTAACACCATGTGATAAAGTGCTGGCTCCACAAAGAAACAAATTTTCTATTTCAGTTTTGCTTTTATACGCAAAAGGTCCCACATGACGCAATGTTTTTTCAGTACCATAAACATTTCCACGCGTGGTGTTTACATAAAACTGATTGGTTTTTGGCGTACCTAATTCTGCCTGTACAATATTTTGTTTTGCCGTTGGAATAATTTTTTCGATACTGTTTAAAAATTTCTCGATGATTCTTTCTTTGAATGCGAGGTATTTTTCGCAATGGTAATCATCAGTTTGATCAAATTCTTTGAAACTGTCATAATCAACATAGGTAACCACTTCAAAATTATGAAATCTTCCGTTGAAACTCGCTGGATCTTTTAGCGTTGTACAGCTCATAAAGAAAGCAGGAAACTCATCTCCTTCCAATATATTTCCTTTGGTAAGCGTTTCAAAATGCTTGTCGATATCCTCATCTTTAAACCTCCAAATATTCCCAGAATCGATACCAGCCTGAGTTACATCCATGTCTAAAGTTAAAAACAGAATTAAAGAAGTTACTGAATATTTAGTTTTATCGAGTTTCTTGTTTAATTTTTTACTGATATTTTCTTTGCCGATTAATTTCAGATATGTCGTAGTTGGATCTGCGTTTGAAACAATATTTTTAGCTAAAATCTTTGCTCCATTGGCTAATTCGACACCGTAAGCTTTTTTATTTTCAATCAGAATTTTAGTTACTGATTGTTGTGTTCTCACCACTCCATTATAGCCTTTTATTTTATTAGTCATGGCTTTTACAATACCACTTCCTCCACCCATTGGATAGAAACCACCGTCAAAATAATGATTCATTACCGAACAATGAACGATAAAATTGGCTTTACTGGGAGGCAATCCGTGATCACCACATTGCACATTAAGAATCGCTTTTAAAAGCGGATCTTTGATATGCCAATCGATTACTCTTTTTAAACTAAACAGGCCGAATTTCCCAAAATGTTTGGTTCTAAATGGGACAGTAATATTTTGCCAAAACCCTTTTAATTTTGGAATTAGCTGCAATTCTTCACTTACTTTTTGAACCAAGTGAATGTATTCTTTGATATTTTTTTCTTCTTTTGGAAATTGAGCAATTAAATTCGCTTCTAAATTTTTATTTCCGGCTGGAAAATCGAATTTATGGTCGTTAATAAGACAATGATCGTAACCTTCTTTGTTCATTCGAAAGAAAACAATATCATTGGCCACGCCTAATCCTTTGTACAAATTATTTGTAGATTGACCTTCATCCAACAGTCCAATATAATGAACTCCGGGACTAAATCTTTGCCCATTTGAAGTAAAACTATGGCACCATCCTCCAGGAACGCTGTGCTGTTCTAGAACCAACACTTTTTGTCCAGCTCTAGCCAAACATAAAGCGGCTGATAATCCACCAGCACCTGAACCAATAACGATTGAGTCAAATTCTTCCATAATTCTATTTTTATTTAGCTAAAATTTAATGAATTTGATTTATCAATTTTCGGCTTGATGTATTCTATATTTATGATTTATTCCAAAATTCGAAATAATTGAACCATTGCAATGGGTATTTTTTTAGCATTGATTCTACGCTTTCAATATATGCATTTAACAATCCTTTTTCGTCACGATGCTTGGTATTTGCTTCTCTCGCATAAAGATGATAATGCAAGTGAGGTTCTTTCATAACATATACGAAAACAACTGGTACTTTTAGTCTTGAGGCAATTAAAAATGGTCCAGCAGGAAAATTAGCATCTTGTCCAAAGAATGGTGCTGTTAAGCATTTCGTTCCTTCAAAATAGCGATCTCCTGTAAAGCAAATTAATTCGTTATTTCCCAAGGCATTATTGATTTCGAAAATATGTGTCAAATCATCTCTCACAATAATAAATTTAATCGATGATTTCATGCTAACACTTTCCAGATATTCTTTGATGACAGAATGTTCTAAATCGGTTGTGACCAAATTAATTTGGCAATCGAGGTCAATTTCGCTAAAAAAATGTTCAGCAATTTCGAAGTTACCGATGTGTGCACTAATAAGAACTCCCCCTTTTTTCTCTTCTAGAAGTCTGTATAAAATTTCAACACCATCAAACTCGTACGTGAACTTGTTTCGAAGTCCAGCTGATATGGCTGTTTTATCGATTAAAGTTGTTCCGAAGGTAAAATAGCTTTTATACACCGACGCTTTTGCCTTTAAAAAAGAATAACCCAAACGTTCTTTAAAGTAATAAAAAGTTGCGCGATTGCTTTTCTTTAGAAACAAAAAATAATAGGAAGCTACAAAATAAAGGACAACATAAGCTGTTTTTATTCCTAACTTCCTAATACAAAAAACAAATATTTTATAGCCTAGTAGTGTTCCTTTAGACTTTCCGTCCCACTCACTCATAAGGTTATCCCTTTGCTTTTATTTTATTTTCGATTAAATCGTAAAAATTTTGAAAAGTAGCAATTCCAACGAAATCTGCTTCTCCTAATTTCACACCAAAATTAGCCTCAATAGTAACCACTAAATCAACATAATCTAAACTATCTAACCCCAAAGTATCTTTTAGATTTGCTTCAGGTGTAATTGTATCTCCGTCTACTTCAAATTCTTCTACTAAGAAACCGTTGATGATTTCTATAATCTCTGCTTTATTCATATTTCCTGTTTAATGTTTCCAAAGAAGGTTTTTAATGCCATGAAACTCATTTTTAACATGACAACCTATCTCTGAAAATTATATTTTTTTAACTATTAATGCCGAATTCGTTCCTCCGAAACCAAAGGAATTCGACAAAAATACGTCGATTTTTTTACTTATTGTGTTAGTAACTAAATTTAATTTTTTGGAGTCCTCGTCTGGATTTTCAAAATTGATGTTTGGCGCCACAAAAGAATGTTGCATCATAAGGGTCGAATAAATGACTTCACTTGCTCCTGCCATCCAGCATTCATGTCCCGTCATCGATTTTGTAGAACTCACTGGCGGGTTGCTTTCTCCGAAAATTTCGAAGATGGCTTTTGCTTCATTTCCATCACCAACTGGTGTAGATGTAGCATGTGCATTGATATAATCGATAGCACTTGGTTCAATTCCTGCTTCATCTAAAGCACGTCTCATTGCTGTAGAAGGTCCGTCGACATTTGGTGTTGAAATATGTCCTCCATTAGATGAAAAACCATATCCTATTACTTCAGCAACAATTGGCGCGCCACGTTTTACTGCCGATTCATAGCTTTCTAAAATTAAAGTTGCACCACCACCACTTGGTACTAATCCGTCACGAGAAGCATCGAAAGGTCGAGATGCTTTGGTTGGATTGGCTTCATTAGGAGAGAAAACCCCTAACCCGTCAAAACTAGCCATAGCATATTTGTTGATTTCTTGTGCTCCACCACAAATGACAGTATCCTGCAATCCGTTTTTAATTAAGAAGTAACCCAATCCAATAGAATGAGAACCACTAGCACAAGCGGCACTTATCGTAAGATTGATACCACGCAATTTAAAAATAGTGGAAAGATTCATGGTTACTGTCGAATTCATCGATTTGAAAATCGCTCCCGAACCAATTAATGCGGTGTCTTTTTTCTCTCTGATAATATCTGTAGCTTCGATAACTGCCATAGAAACGCTATCGTTTCCATACATAATCCCTACTTCATTTGTATCGAAAAAATTCTCATCAATATTAGCATTCTTTAATGCCTCAATAGTTGCCATATACGCATACTCGGTTTCTTCACCAATACTGATGCGTTGCCTTCTGCTTAGTAGATTTTTCAAATCTGGTCTTGGCACCATACCCGTTAAGGCAGAACGAAATCCAAATTCTTTTCTCGCTTCATCAAATATTATCCCTGATTTCCCTTCATACAAAGACTGTTTTACCTCGTCTAATGAAGTTCCAATGCAAGAATAAATCCCCATTCCTGTGATAACTACTCTTCTATTCATTTTTAAAAAGTAATGTTTTATGAATAAATTCCTCCGTTTATATTAATAATTTCGCCTGTAATATAACTTGATTTTTTAGAAATCAAGAAACTTACTAAATCGGCCACCTCATCAGCTTCACCAAAACGATTTGCAGGCACCATTTTAATTAATTCTTTTTCATCCAATTGGCTAGTCATATCTGTACGAATAAAACCTGGTGCTACAGCATTTACAGTTATATTTCGTTTTGCCACTTCTTGTGCCAATGCTTTTGTTGCTGCAACTACAGCTCCTTTTGCTGCAGAATAATTGGTTTGACCCGGTGTTCCTTTTACTCCAGAAACCGAAACCATATTTACGATACGACCGTATTTATTACGCAACATTTTTTGAATAAAAAAGTTAGTCACATTAAAAAACCCGTTCAAACTGGTATTCACCACATCAGTCCAATCGTTAGGTGTCATCCACATAAACAAACCATCTCTAGTGATTCCGGCATTGTTCACGATAGCCTCAACAATTGCAGTAGGATTTGCTTCCTGCCATTGCGTTAATACTGTTTTTACTTCTTCAAAATCGGTTACATTAAACTGAATAATTTCTCCAGTTGCACCTCTTTTGATTACTTCTTCTAATGTTTTTTCGGCAGCTTCTTTATTGAATTGATAATTAATTAAAATATGATAATCACTATCTTCTGCCAATTTTTGACAAATCGCACTACCAATTCCTCTTGAACCACCTGTTACTAATGCACATTTCATACGTAATCTTTATTTTTTATTTTTGAAAAGGTTCAGCTCCCTCAAACCATTGATTCCCTAAAACACTTCCATCAGGTTTGATAAAACCTGTTTGCTTTCCATTTTTAACTCTTGCAAGGCCTTTTACAAAACCTTTCTCTTCATCTTTAAACATCGCAAAAAGTCCTGAAGTAATTCCGTATTGTGTTGGAATAACTAATTTCCCTGCTTCATTAATAAAGCCCCACTCTTTGTCTTTCACCGGCGCAAAACCATCGGCACTAAAAACTTCGGCATCATTATATATTGGTTCTACAACAAATGTGCCTTTTGTGTTAATATAACCCCATTTCTTATTGATAAATACTGGTGCTAAATTTTTTGAAAACGCTCTTGCTTTGTCGAATTTTGGTTCAATGATCCATTTTCCGCTCAAATCGATAAAACCAATTTTCTCACCTTTCTTAGCATAGGTAATATCTTGAGCATAGAAGTCCCATATTTTAGTAACACCTTCTAAAACTTTAAATTTACCCGCAATTACCAAGCCAAAAGTTTCTCCTTGCTTAGCCCAAGTTGTATTTTTATAATAATTTCCAACATCTTCATACTCAACCGGAACAATCACTTTACCTGTTTTGTCGATAATTCCCCATTTGTCATTATTTTTTACTCTTGCGTAGTTTCCATCGAAAGATTTAATAATTTCA
>JBDTNG010000229.1:0-4379 GCA_039933895.1 Flavobacterium sp.
ATGGTTCATCAAAATTTTAATGAACAAGAATTAGTATCTTCAACAATTAGTGAAGATAGTCATACACCATTATCAGAAACAGTTACAACATTAGCTAGTAATGTTTATAAAGAATTAGAACGTATTATTAAAAATTTTGGAGAAAATTGGTTTAATTATAATTTGACCAAGGTTTCTAAGGATTATGGAGCTGAAACAGCATTGCTTATTGTAATTGGTATCGTGATTCTTACAGCGTTACTTAAAAACTTATTTAACTATCTGGCATCAAGACACGTAACAGCACTGCGAAATGGAGTATTAAGAGATTTACGTCAACAATTATATAAAAAAATCATTCATTTACCTGTTTCTTATTATTCTGACAGACGAAAAGGAGATGTAATGGCAAGAATGCTAGGAGATGTAGGTGAAGTTCAAAATTCCTTTTTCCAGATTTTAGAACTTATTGTAAGAGAACCACTTACCATTGTATTTTCTATCGTTGCTATGTTTATTATTAGTGCAAAACTGACCTTATTTGTATTTATTTTCATCCCTATTTCAGGGTTTATTATCTCTAGAATTGGAAAAAATCTAAAATCAAAATCAGAGAGAGCACAACAGGAATCAGGTATATTTATTTCTACTTTGGATGAAACATTAACAGGACTGAAAGTGGTAAAAGGATTTAATGCTGAAAATATCTTTATTAAAAAATTTAATGATTCTATTGAAAGACTTTTAAAACTATCCAACAGTATTGCCAATAAAAACAACTTGGCTTCACCAATGAGTGAATTCCTTGGAATTGTAACTATAGCCACTTTATTGTTGTTTGGAGGTCATTTGGTTTTAATTGAAAGAAGCTTGGCAAGTACTGCTTTCATTACTTATATCGCACTTGCTTATACTATCCTTACGCCAGCCAAAGCTATTTCGAAAGCTTCTTATCAGGTGAAAACTGGTTTGGCAGCAGCTGAAAGAGTTTTTAGTTTGATGGAACAAGAAAATCACATCGTAAACAAACCAAACGCCGTTGAAAAAGAAACTTTTGATCAAAACATTCATATTGAAAACATCAACTTCCGATATGAAGAAGAGAATGTATTGAAGAACTTTTCATTGGAAGTACCAAAAGGAAAAACAGTGGCGCTTGTGGGACAATCTGGAAGTGGAAAAAGTACCATTGCCAATTTGCTGACTCGCTTTTATGATGTTCAGGAAGGAACAATACAAATAGATGGTGTTAATATTAAAGACATGACTTTAGAATCGCTTCGTGGTTTGATGGGATTGGTGACACAGGATTCGATATTGTTTAATGATACTATTAAAAACAATTTACTACTTGGAAAACCGGATGCTAGCGACGTAGAAATAATAGACGCATTAAAAGTAGCCAATGCCTATGAATTCGTAAAAGATTTACCTAACGGTATTGAAACCAATATTGGTGATGCTGGAGGAAAACTTTCGGGAGGACAAAAACAACGTCTGGCTATTGCAAGAGCTGTATTGAAAAATCCACCAATTATGATTCTGGATGAAGCTACTTCTGCTTTGGATACAGAGAGTGAAAAATTTGTACAAATTGCATTGGAAAACATGATGCAAAACAGAACTTCGATTGTGATTGCGCATAGATTGTCAACGATTCAAAAAGCGGACAAAATTGTCGTGATGCAAAAAGGAGAAATCGTAGAACAAGGTACACACGATGAACTTATCGCACATAACGGAACGTATAATAAACTAGTAATGATGCAATCTTTTGAATAAATAAAAGGTTCTTGAATATAAAAAACGCCAAAATAACGTAAAGCTATTTTGGCGTTTTTTTGTTGATATGAAAATGAAAAAATGGTTATTTCACTAAATCACATACTATCTCAAAACGACTCTTGGTGATTGGTCTTTTTATTAGTTTTGTCTAAACCTATCAAAACATTGCCAATATTTATCTTTAAAAATATCGTATTCTATTTCAAAAATATTTGAATAACTCTGTTGTATTTTGAATAATACTTTTGAAGGCTTGCGGAAGTCTTTACAAGCAAAATAAATTTCTCTTTCTCCATTTGCTGTCTCTCTACCAATATTTAAATAACCGTCTGAATCTTTTAATTCTTGCATTATTTCTTCTTCAATCTCTGTTAACTTTTTATAGTCATTATTATTGGGCATTCCATTGTTTTTACTACCATCATATTTTATTTTCAATGCAGAAATCCAAGGATGTGAAGCTTTTCTGTCCCAATTCAATAATTCACCATTAATAACAGCTATTAAAGCATTTCCATTTTTAAGTACTGCCTCAAGAATTGTATACTCATCATTCTCTGTGTCGTAACGAACACCTTCATACTTTTCTATAAATTCTTTTTGCCTCCAAGTTAAAAAATCTTTTAGTTTTTCTATAGGAATTAGTTCTTTCTGAGCTTCATTTTTACCAACTATTGTTATGTTATCTATATTATTTAGAAAGTCAAGTTCTCCTAAATAGTTATCCAAAAATACATATGTTCCATTTCCAACTTCTGATTTATTTTTTTCATTTAAATCATTATGAATAATGGTTATATCTATTTCGTCTGGAAAATCATTAAATTCATTTGAATAAAAACTAATGTTTTCAGAATTAAATTGATAACCTGCCATTTTTATGCTTACATTTTTAATATCTGTAGGTGTTTTAAGCGCTGTAAATTTCCAACCTTCAAGATTAGGAGAATGACTTACAAGTTCTTCAATAAATACAATATTTTTTGTATACCCATCAGCTGTTAAAATTAACTCAGCGATATCTTCATCATACATTCCAGACAAAAAGTAAAAACCATCTTTAAGTTCATTGAGTTTAGGAGAGATTTTATTTAAGAACCCTTTTTCAATATTATTATGACTTTTAACTATTTCAAAAAAGTTTCTTTCGTTTTTCTCAAACCAAGCCCAAAAGTCTGAATATGATTTAATTGATTCTGTTTTCTTCCTAAAGATATTTTTAAAGAAACTCATTTGTTTAAATTATTTTTTTGCTTAAAGTAGTTTTTTTTTGCAGCTTTCCAATCAACTATTCAATCGGCGAATAATCTTCCACTTTCCAGTCCTTGGAAACCAAATCTACATAATGGTAATGCATCTTGTCATTTTTGTCGAAAGCACCATTTTTGTTGATATCTTCAATTGTTCTAAAATACAAGCGATTTTGAACTTCTACAATATTCCAATCGATTAATTCTTGTAGTTCCACTGAAAGTTTGGTGAACTTTGCACCGCTAAACTCACTAATATAAAGCGATTTGATGTCGTTAGCGTCTATTTTACTGTCTTTATTCGTATCCGAATCCACCAAAGAATACACTAAAATTTGCTTTTTAGTTTTGGCAGCAATAGTATTTAAAAAAGTAACTGTTTGTATTTGAATCGCTTTATTCGTTAAGGGATGCAACGCGGTAGAATCTATGTGCTGGAATTTGATATTTTCGAAATAACCTGTCAATTCAAATCGGTTGTAATTAGACAGTGCATAACTTTCGGTATTGGTTTTACTTGATCCATACACACTGTTTTCAGCAGAAACACGGACATCACCAATAGCATGCAGCAAATATTTAGTCCCTTCCATATGAATGGGTAAATCGGCTATTTCAATTTCATCAGTAGCTTTTTTAACTAGAGCTGCCACAGCTTTTGTGTCTTCATAAATCACCTTTGGCTTTTCCGGATTTTGGCAACCTATTAATAAAGTTACTATAGGAAAAATGGTAAATAGGATGCGCTTTTTCATACTTCAGAATTTATTATCAAATATAAGATTTTTTTAGACTACAACTTCACATTCAATTTTACACTAAATACTCTTGACGTCAAATAATTAGGGACGCCATATTGTGTTTTGGTATACACATCACGAACCCAAGTATTTGTAATTGCATTTTGATTGTTGAACATATTGAAAATCTCCAATCCAAGAGATAAATCTTTAAATTTTTTCAACCAATTACCTTCCTCTTTGGCTCTGGCTCTGTCTGTAAAAACATAAGAAATTCCTAAATCGGCTCGACGGTAATCTCTCAAACGCAATTGGTAATCATACGGATCAGCATACGATGGCGAACCACCCGGCAATCCTGTATTGTAGACCAAATTCAGGTACATTTTGAAAGTTGGAATATTAGGCACATAATCCTGAAACAAGATACCAAATTTCAATCGTTGGTCGGTTGGACGAGCAATATATCCTCTATTATCTATATTTTCTTCGGTTTTAAGATAACCAAAACTCAACCAAGACTCAGTTCCAGGAACAAATTCTCCATTTAGTCTCAAATCCAATCCTTGTGCATACGCTTTGGCATTATTATTAGCTGCATAACGAATTCTAACGTTATCTAAAG
>JBDTNG010000230.1:0-5965 GCA_039933895.1 Flavobacterium sp.
ATTAAATTTAAATTAATGATATATGCTCTCCTTTTCGTAACAATTGCTACAGCGCAAAATAAAAAGGATTCACTATTTATTAGATTTAATTTAAAATGGAAAAATGAACCATTAGAAATAAACAAAACTTATCATTCTAAAACAGATTCTCTTCAATTAACAACATTTAAATTTTACGTTTCAGGAGTCCGAATTGAATTTGAAGATTCTTCCTTTTTTATAGAAAAAAACAGTTTCCATTTGGTTGATATTGAAGATTTAAACTCACTTCGAATTCCGATTTTCGAGAAAATAAATAAAAAAATAATCAAAGTCACTTTCAATATTGGAATTGATAAGGAAACTAGCACTTCAGGGGCATTATCAGGTGATCTAGATCCAACAAAAGGAATGTATTGGGCATGGCAAAGCGGCTATATTAATATGAAAATTGAAGGGAAAAGTTCGAGTTGCAAAACGAGAAAAAATGACTTTCAATTTCATCTTGGAGGTTATCTTGAACCCTATTATGCCATGAGAAAGATTGAAATCAATACTAATAGTAATGCAACCAATGATTATTATATAAATGTTGATGCTTCAAAATTGTTTCAAACTATTGATTTATCAAAAGAAAACTCAGTAATGATTCCTGGATTAAAAGCAATGAAGTTGTCAGATTATAGTAAAGAAATGTTTGTAACAAAATGAATTTAAAATCATTATATAGCTTCTTATTTGGACTTTTTATTTTTGCAACCTATTCGTTTGTAAGACTATCCACTGAATCTATATATTTTGATATTCCGAAAGGCTGGTCAAAACCAAATTACGATTTTTCAAAAAACCCATTAACAGAGCAGGGTTTTCAATTGGGGAGAAAATTATTTTACGACCCCATTTTATCAAAAGACAATACAATTTCATGTTCCAGTTGCCATTTACAACAAACAGGTTTTACCCATGTTGACCATGGTTTAAGTCATGGTATTGATGGAAAAATAGGAACTAGAAACTCATTAGCTTTAATAAATTTAGCTTGGTCTAAACAATTTATGTGGGATGGTGGTGTAAATCACCTCGATGTACAACCTCTTGCCCCTATTACAAGTGAAGTTGAAATGAATGAATCGCTGGAAAATGTTGTTTCAAAACTTCAAAAATCAAAAAAATATCCTGATTTATTTGAACAGGCTTTTGGAACTAAAAAAATTACTGGACAACTGACATTGAAAGCATTATCACAGTTTTTAGTAATGTTGAAATCTTCAAACTCTAAATATGATAAAGTAACTAGAAAGGAAGAACAATTCACAGAAATGGAACAAAAAGGCTATGATCTATTTAAAATTAATTGTGCGTCTTGTCATCAAGAACCCTTATTCTCTAGTGATAAGTTTGAAAATAATGGACTAGAAATTGATGCTACTTTAAATGACATTGGAAGAATGAAAATAACGCAAGACAAAAAAGATTATCTGAAATTTAAGGTTCCAACTCTCAGAAATGCCGAGTTTACATTTCCTTACATGCACGATGGCAGATTTAAAACATTAACAACTGTTGTTAAACACTATAATACTGGAATAATTAAAGGGAAAACTTTATCTAAACAGCTCATTAGACCAATGAATTTATCAGATAACCAGGTAACAGAATTAGTCGCTTTCCTAAAGACATTAACTGATAAAGAGTTTCTATTTAACAAACGTTTTTCCTATCCTCAAGAATAATTTTAAGTACTAGCGCAAGAATTAAAAAAAAAAATCGTCTAAAGCAATATAACCAAATTCAACCCAAATGAAAAAAACAATTTTACTCTTAATTGCTTTAATGAGTCTCAGTTTGATTGCTCAAACGAATCCTGTAATAACAAAATGGCTACAAAACACCACTACAACAGGTTATTATTATATGTCTGGTAATTCTACACCAATTTCACATGGAATCTTAGTAAACTGTCAACAAGTTCGTTATTCAACTAACTGGGCTTATATTAATACTACAGGAATTCCGGCATATAAAATTGGTCCTTATTTAGATGGAAACCCTAATCAAGCGGGAAATCAAAATACTATTTTTAAATTTCCACTTACACCAACTCCAAATACAGGTACATTAACTGCAACTTCAGGTGGTAATATTGGCGTTTTTATTAATGGTGTGGCTATGTTTGACTTTAGAGATGGAGTGGCATGGAGCACAACAACAAGCGCTCCATGTGGAGGTCCAGGGAATCCAGCATGTACAGGAACTCCAGCATGGTATAGAGATGCTATTTTGGCTGAAAAACCAGGATTCGATTGTTCTAAAGGACATCCTGCAGGAACAAATTACCATCACCATCAAAATCCGAGTGCTTTTGATATGGATTTAGTTGTGCTTTCTACAGTATGCAACTTATATGATGCCGATGGATTATACACCATAAATACATCACAACATTCTCCTTTAATTGGATTTGCTTATGATGGTTATCCTGTTTATGGCGCTTATGGTTATGCAAATACAAATGGAACAGGTGGAATAACCAGGATAAAATCTGGATTTCAATTAAGAAATATAACAGTAAGAACTCATGCAGCTGATGGTACCGATGTAAGTGATGGTCCAGCAGTAAGCGCGACTTATCCTTTGGGTTATTATAGAGAAGATTATGAATGGATTTCACATCCTAGTGATGCAAGTTATCTAGATGTTCATAATGGTCGTTTTTGTATAACTCCAGAATATCCTGCGGGTACTTATTGCTATTTTGCCACGGTTGATACTAATCACAATTCTGCTTATCCTTATTTAGTTGGACCAACATATTATGGCAATAAAACTGCTGTTAAAGTAGCAACTGTATCAGAAACTACCACAGATTATTTATCTACCAAAGAATTCAATTTAAATAACAGTTCTATAAAAGTTTTCCCAAATCCAGCATCTAGTTTAATTGCTATCCAAATTGAAGGCTTAATAACTGAAGACTGTGATATTGTTTTAATTGATATTACTGGAAAAAAAATAAAATCCAGTAAAATTAACCAAGGACAAACCATCGCTTATTTTGATGTACAAGATGTTTATAATGGTGTTTATTTTGTGAAAATAAGCAATAAGGATATCGCCAAAACATATAAAGTAATCATCAATAAATAATTATTAAGTACTTATACTAACCTAAATTCTCTTTCTATGAAATCAAGCTTCTATTTATTGTTAGCCGCATTATTTGCTGTGCTAACATCGTGCAGTGATAGTAATGACAGTAGTACTTATGTGCCAATTACCACTGAGTCTTACCCGAATGTCGAAGCTACTTTTGGAACACATTTAGATTTGAATAATTTGGCAAATTATGCTCATCAAACTATTCCAACGTACATCACAAAGGACAATTCAGTGGCAAACCCAATTACAGATAAAGGAGCAACGCTTGGAAGAGTTTTGTTTTATGATAAAAATTTGTCCTCAGATAATAGTATCTCTTGTTCAAGCTGTCACCAACAAGCAAATGCTTTCAGTGATCAATTAAGTGCTAGTAATGGTGTGAATGGAACTACAGCAAGACATTCCATGCGATTAATAAACACTCGATTTTCAGTTGAATCTAAGTTCTTTTGGGACGAACGTGCAGCAAGCTTAGAAATCCAAACCACACAACCTATTCAAAACCATGTAGAAATGGGTTTCAGTGGAACAATTGGAGATCAATCTATTACCGATTTAACAACTAAATTAAGCAGCATTGGTTATTATAAAGAATTATTCAAATTTGTTTATGGCTCTGAAGATATTACAGAAAGTAAAATCCAATTTGCCTTGGCACAATTTGTAAGAAGCATACAATCTTTCGACTCTAAATACGATACGGGAAGAGCGCTTGTAGCTAATGATGGACAACCTTTTGGTAATTTTACAGCTCAGGAAAATGCTGGTAAAAATCTATTTTTAGCGCCTCCAGTATTCGATGCAACCGGAAACAGAACTAGTGGTGGTTTAGGTTGTGCTGGTTGTCATGCTGCTCCAGAATTTGATATCGATCCTAATACAAAAAACAACGGAATTATAGGAGTTTTAAATGGAATAGGAATAGATATTACTGTAACAAGAGCTCCGTCATTGAGAGATTTAACCAAACAAAACGGAACTTTAAACGGTCCATTGATGCATAGCGCCGGAATACCAACATTACAAGCGGTTGTCGGTCACTATGGAACGATAAACATTGCGCCTGGAAATACAAATCTTGATCCAAGGTTAATGCCAGGTGGTTTTGGCCAGCAGTTGCATTTAACAGCCGCAGAGGTAAATTCAGTCATTGCCTTCTTACAAACATTATCAGGTTCAAATGTTTATACAGATCCTAAATGGGCTTCTCCCTTTTAAAAAAGAATAAATTCTAATAAAAACTCTCCTTTTTGGGGAGTTTTTCATTTAAAAACAGCTCTTTTTTTTGTTAATTTATTTATCAAAAAAAGGAAAGTTTATTTTAATCTACAAACTACAATATATATCTTTGCGATTCTATAATTTATTAGGATGAAAATTTCATATAACTGGTTAAAACAATTTATCAAAACAGATTGGGATTCTGAGAAAACAGCTTCAATGTTAACCGATTTAGGTTTAGAAGTAGAAGGTGTCGAAAAATACCAATCCATCAAAGGAGGATTAGAAGGTATTGTTGTAGGACATGTTCTTACTTGTGTACAACACCCAAATGCCGATAAACTTAAAATTACTACAGTAGATTTAGGTAGTGGAACTCCGCTTCAAATTGTTTGTGGAGCAAGTAATGTTGCTGCTGGTCAAAAAGTTCCTGTAGCGACAATTGGCACCACTTTATATGATAAAGAAGGAAAGTCTTTCGAAATAAAAAAAGGAAAAATTCGTGGAGAAGAAAGTCACGGAATGATTTGTGCCGAAGATGAATTAGGTCTTGGTAACAGTCACGACGGGATTATGGTTCTTGACGAAAAGCTGGTTCCAGGTACTCCTGCTGCCAAAGTTTTCGAAATTGAAAATGATGAAGTTTTCGAAATTGGCCTAACACCAAATCGTGCGGATGCTATGAGTCATTGGGGTACTGCTCGTGATTTAAGAGCGGGTATGCTACAAAATGGAACTTCTGTTGAATTAATCACGCCTTCGGTTTCGAATTTTAAAATTGAAAAACGTACACTAAAAATAGATGTTAAAGTTAACGATCAAAAATTAGTACCTAGATATTGTGGAATCACGATTTCAGATGTAAAAGTTGGTACCTCTCCAGCTTGGTTACAAAACCGATTGAAAGCCATTGGAATTACACCAAAAAACAACATTGTCGATGTAACTAATTATGTTTTACATGAATTAGGACAACCGCTTCATGCTTTTGATGCTTCAAGAATTCATGGGAAAATCTTGGTTCAAAATGTAGAAGAAGGAACTAAATTTACTACTCTCGATGATGTTGAACGCTCTTTAAGTGCTGAAGATATTATGATTTGCGATGAAAAGGGACCGCTTTGTATCGCTGGTGTTTTAGGTGGGAAAACTTCTGGTGTTTCTGAAAATACAACAGCCATCTTTTTAGAAAGCGCTTATTTTAACGCTATTTCAGTAAGAAAAACAGCCAAACGTCATGCGATTAATACTGATGCTTCTTTCCGTTTTGAAAGAGGAATTGATCCAAGTATCACAGAATATGCTTTAAAACGTGCAGCTACTTTAATTACAGAAGTAGCTGGAGGTCAAATTACTTCAGATATTGTTGATATTTATCCAAAGAAAATTGAAGACCATCAGGTTTTATTGAACTTAGAAAAAGTAAACAAGTTAATTGGTCAGGAAATTTCTGATGATGTGATTAAGAAAATCTTAGTTTCTCTTGATATAAAAGTAAATAGCATTTCTAAAGTTGGTTTGGGGTTGGTTATTCCTGCCTATCGAGTCGATGTGACTCGTGAAATCGATGTTATTGAAGAAATTTTGAGAGTTTACGGATACAACA
>JBDTNG010000231.1:0-6598 GCA_039933895.1 Flavobacterium sp.
CTTCCAAACTTTGGTATTTTTCATTGAACAAATTCAAAACCTGAAAACCTAATTTGGAAGAATTTAAAAATCCAAAATCATAGTCAATCCCAGCATTTGAAACTTGATACGCTTTTACGGTTTGCTTCGGATCATTATCTGATCGGGTGTACACAAATCCATTATATAAATATTGATAATTCACAGAAAACTTACGATAAGAATAAGCCAAAGCTCCGGTCATTTTGTGGAAAGGAACGAAAAAAAGCTGTTTTTTAGTCTCCTGATTTTCTGAAATGGTATAAGCGTATGTTCCATTTATTCTAAAATAGTGACTACCAAAATTAGTAGCCCAGCCTAATAAAGTTTCAGCTCCATAGGTATTTACTCTATCCGTATTTTGTGGAGACCATCCTCCTGATGTATTTCCTGGAACCCAATTGATCATATCTTTTATTTTGATATAATAAAAGGTTTGAGACAAGGTTGTTTTTTTATACGAAAAGACATTCCCCAGTTCTGCCTGATAGGCACTTTCAGGTTTTAAATCTGGATTTCCATGGTCTGATGAACCTATCCAATACAAATCGTTGTATGTTGGAATTCTGTAGTTTTTTGAAAAATTAGCTTTCAAATTGTAAAATTTACTGAAAGCATAAGAAGTTCCTACTGAAAACAATAATGGACTTTGGTAATTATTGGTAATTTCTTTTCTGAGACCAAACTCGTTTTGCCATTTCTTTGAAATATTCAGTTTTGCCATTAAAGCTACTGAACCAATTTCTCTAACATTGGTGCCAAAACTAGTTCCGTATCCTTTTGTATGATTGTAATCAACAGCACTATTAATTTTCAAAGACTTCATCAATTTGTAACCTAAATCTAATTTGGTAATGATACATTCTGATTTACCAAAACTAAAATAGTCACTATCAACATCACCAAAATATTGGTAATTTTCAAAAACATAAGCCGATTTAAAATTGGCCGAAAACCGATTATAATCTCCTGCATATTCTAACAGGTTTCGACTAAAACTATTGACGTATTTTGTTTTGGAATCAGATTCGGAAATTAAAGAAAGGTGCCTGTCTGTATCAGAAGTCTGACTGTAAAACTTAATGATATTATGCTGATTTATTTTATAACCTAAATTGGCATTGAAACTCGTACTGTAATATTGTCCATTTAAATTTTTCCTTTGAACACCCTTCCAAGTGTAGAGACCAACATAAGGATAATCGTTATCAGAAGTATTATAAGAAAATCCAATTTGAGTATTCCATTTTTCGCTGGAAACATTCATTTTATAATTGGCTCCAAAAGTATTAAAGCTACCGTAAGCTATTCGGAAATCATTGACAAACTGTTTCTTAAAAACCAAATCATTATTCAAATGCACCGTCCCACCAATTGCACCACTACCATACAAGACACTTCCTCCACCAGCTTTTACATCGATGGAATTAAAATCGTTAGGAGTAATAGTATTGAAATCTGTACTTCCGTTGAGTTGTGAGTTGATATTGATTCCGTTCCAGACAACAGCCGTTTGTGAAGCTGTGGTACCTCTAAAAGAAACCGTAGACAACATGCCTCGTCCGTATTCTTTAAAATAGATAACACTATTGTAGTTTAGTAAGTTCGAAAGGGAAGATTGATTTTTATTGATCATCGAATCATTTATAATCAGAATGGATTGTGATTTATTATTGCTTTTCAAATAAACATCTGAAACGACAACTTCTTTAATTTGACGAATAGTATCGTTTTGCGCAAAAATGGATTGGCACAGTAATAAAAAACAAAATAAAAATAGCTTTTTCGCAGTCATAATTCTAAACTTTTTTTCCCGAAAGTTCGATATTTGTTTGTGAAAAAGGCAGGTCTCCTGGCTTGCGTCTTGTTGTTGGCCTTCCCATTCGCCGTGGCGAACAGTGGTATTTGTAGATAACAACAAGCTTAATAGCTTACAGTTGCGGGTACAGCTTAGGTTTTGAACCTAATTCCCTTTTAATGTGATTTAAAATAATCAAAATCACAACCTCGTTTCAAAGGCAAATGTAAATTATAATTATTAATAATGCAAATTATCAATTGTTTTTGAATATTTTTTTAAATAATAAATAAGATTTTCTTTGCTTATCAGCTTATATTTCAATGAATTCTTACTATTTCACCAAAATCAACTTTATTTTGAAAAGCATCTTTAAGCGGCAAATTTGAAATTTTACAAAGTATACTTCGGATAACTCCTGCGTGTGTAACAATAACAATGGGTTTAGAAATATTTGTTCCGATTTCATTTTCCATAAAATCGGCCACTCTCTCGTATAACACTCTAAAAGATTCTCCGTTTGGTACTTTTACATTTACAAAATCTTGCATCCAAGGATTCATTTCTTCTAAAGCAATAGCATCCCAATTTTTTAATTCCCAATCACCAAAATGCATTTCCATCAAACGGGAATCGGTTTTATAATTGGCATCTGATAAATAATCGGCCAAAATAGCACAACGTTTTAGTGGACTCGAATAAAACACTGTATTTGATGGAACTTGACTTTTTATGGATTCAAATTGCTTTTGATAATCTGCCTGAATATTAACATCCGATTGTCCGTAGCAAATTCCTTTTTCACAAACGGTTTCGGTGTGACGAACTAGATAAATTTCCATAATACCAATACTGATAAATAAAATACGACTTCGCAGACCTGCTGTGTTGCCCCTAAACAATCGCCTGTATAACCGTCGATCCATTTCTGAAAATAACGTGCTAAGAAAAACCGAGTGATAAAAACTGGGAACACAACCAATAATATTTGCCATTGAAAATAAGACAAAACCAACAAGGGAATCATTCCGAAGAAAATAGCGCCAACCACTTCTTTCCAAGTGTGTTTTTGAGCAATAGGTTTACTTTTACTTGTGGCATCTTCACGCGAATATTCATGAGTAAACACAATCGAAATAGCGGCCAATCTACTTATAGAATGTGCAGTAATCAATAATAATAAATTGGTTATCCAAAAAGACAGTTCATTCACTTTGTGCAAATTAGTTGCTGTTAGCATTCCTTGAAACTTCATCAAAAACAACAATACCAATCCAATCGCACCATACGCACCAATGGCGCTATCTTTCATAATAAATAGGATTTTTTCTTTGTTCCATCCCCCACCAAAACCATCACAGACATCAGCAAAACCATCTTCGTGAAAAGCGCCAGTGGTCAGAATTCCAGCCACAATGGCTAAAACAATTGCCAATTCAGCAGTAAGAACAAGAGAAGAAATATAATAAACTGCAAAACTTACACTGCCCACAATCCATCCTATCAAAGGGAAATATCGGGAAGCTTTGTTTAAATAATCGGGATCATGACTGATATTCTTGGGGCACGGAATTCGGGTGTAAAACATTAATGCCGTGAAAAATATGTGAAGTTCTTTTTTCATTTAAAATTGGAACGCAGATAAAACGGATGCAAGCAACGCGGATTAACGCTGATTTTTATTGTTATTAAGATTTCTTTTTTCTTACTTATTACTCACTCCAGCACTCTCAAAACTGGCCATTTCGTTCAAAAAAACTAACGCCGACTGCACAATTGGGAATACAATAGCACAACCCGTTCCTTCTCCCAAACGCAGGTTCAACTGAAGAATGGCTTTTACCTTGAGATAATCTAAAAGTTTTTTATGAGCTTGTTCCGCTGAACAATGACTAAAAATAGCCTGTTCTTTAATTGCTTGATTTTTCATGAAAGCAATCAGATATGCCACAGTACAAATAAAGCCATCCACAAGGATTAGCATTCCGTTTTTATGGGCTTCGAGCATTCCTGCAGCCATTTGTAGGATTTCAAATCCACCAAAATGAGCCAGTTTACTATCTAAATCATTTTCACCATTATAATTCTGAATGGCTTGACGCAAAATTTCATTTTTGAATCGGAGTTTTTCATCATCAACGCCAGTTCCTTTTCCAACGCACTCTTCAATAGGAAAATCACACAAAACACTCATCAAAACAGAGGCAGTTGATGTGTTTCCAATGCCCATTTCGCCAAAACCAATACAGTTACTTCCTTTTTTGGCAACAGCCAACACAATTTGACTTCCTTTTTCAAAACAAAGTTCCAACTGGCTTTTACTCATGGCTGGTCCATTTAAAAAAGACTGCGTACCTCTATCAATTTTTGCCGAAATTAGAGCAGCATTTGGTGCAAAATCATAATTCACACCAGCGTCTACGATTGAAAGTTTTATTTTATTCTGTTTACAAAAAACGTTAATTGCTGCACCACCTTCGAGGAAATTAGTCACCATTTGGCGCGTTACATCCTGTGGATAAGCACTTACTCCGTGTTGTGAAATTCCGTGGTCAGCGGCAAAAACAACAATATTCGGTTGATTTATCTTGGGCTTCAAAGTTTGAAAAATAGCCCCAATTTGTTTGGCCAATATTTCCAAAGTCCCTAAAGAACCTGTTGGTTTGGTTTTATTGTCTATTTTAAATTGTAAAGCTTCAGCCAAAGCTTCATCTTTTGAAATTACATCTTTTGGTGCAGAATTTTCTTCCGAAGTGACTTCTTTATAAAAAGTATCAATTTCCACTACTGTTGGTCTATCTGCTTTTTGCTTCCAATTTAATTGTTGCAACATGGGCTGATGGTCGTAATCGGTAGCAGGTTTTCCAATACAAAAATAACCCAAAGGCTCAATATTTTCGGGCAATCCCAATAATTTCTTGAACTGATAATAATTCAAAATCGAAACCCAACCCATAGAATAGCCTTGTTCTGTAAGTGACAACCAAATATTTTGCGCGGCACAAACTGCACTGAATTTAATCGATTCGTTGCTTCCTACGGTTCCGATAGTGAAATTATTCAGGACGGAACGATCGTAACAAATGACTAATCCAAGTGATGCTTCTTCAATAGCTTCCAGTTTTAGATTTTGGTATTTTTCTTTTTGATTTGGATTATCGGTTTGATTTGCAGCCTTTTTATCATAATTGATAAATAACTCTTTGACAGCTTTTTTTATTTCGTTGGAACGAATCAGATAATATCTTGTAGCATCCGTCAAGCCCACAGATGGAGCAAGATGTCCAGCCTTCAAAGCAACGTCAATAACCACATCTGGAACAGCGTCATTCGTAAAATGACGGGTATCGCGACGGGATTTTAGTATATCATCTAAGTAACTCATTTCATTATTTTATAAACACTATTAATTGGCTTCATCCCAAACAATAAAACAATAATCGTCATAGGTTTTGGTGGTATATTTTGGCAATGTAATCGCTTCTGAAAACAATGGACAATAAATGACCATAGTATGAAATTCTCCGTTTTCTCCACAAGGATCAATGCCGTTTTCTTCTAATTCTAACGCCAATGTCCTGGTCATTATTTTACCCAAATAGTTTTCTCCCATTTGAGTATTGCAAGACACAATCATGGTTTCTATACCGCTATCAATCATTTGATTGACCAATGTGATTCTGTTTTGTTGCCACAAAGGCAAAATGGCTTTTAAAGCCGCAGCTTCACACACTTTATCTTCCCAATCTTTGTGTGGTTGCAAATCGATATCTCCAAAAACAGCCGCTTCTAAATTGAAATCGGATTTCAGGTTTTTTAATATACAGATAAACTTTGCTTCATAATCATTCCATGTAGCTGGAACCGCTTGTAATGGCAGATTCATTTTTTGAGCCTGTTTTTCCAAAATTGATAACGGTAATCCATGAGAACGCGATACTTTTCCGTTTTCGTTCATCATATTAAGCAATACTTTTGGAGTAAACCCTTGTTCGACGGCTTTCATCATCGCAAAGCAGGAATCCTTTCCTCCGCTCCAGGAAGTTACAAAATTCATGATTATTGCCCTTTAATTGTTACAGGAATTCCAGAAACCATCAATACTACTTTATCTGCTTTTTTACCCAAGTATTGATTCATCCAACCCTGTAGCTCTGTAAATTTTCTTCCAATGTGCGTTTCTGCATGAACACCCATTCCTATTTCATTTGTTATAATGATTATTGTTGCGTTCTCTTGATTTGCAATCACTTCAAATTCGGCTTTCGCTTGTTCCAGACACAATTCAACATCATTTTTAGTATCAACAAAGAAATTGGTCAGCCAAAGCGTGACACAATCCACAACGGCAACTTTCTCCGAAAAATCAATTTCACTCAAGTGTTTTTCCTTTTCAATATTAATCCAACGGCCATCACGATCTTTTTGATGACGGTCGATTCTTTTTTGAAAATCACTATCCCATTTTCGTGCTGTTGCCACATACATTGGCGTTGCGGATAATTCTTTTGCTAAATTTTCAGCATAACTGCTTTTTCCAGAGCGTTCTCCTCCTGTAATCAGATAAATCATTTTCTTATTTCTTAATTTCTTGATTCTTGCCTCTTTATTCTTTTCTCTAATACGGACAATGTCTGCAACCGTTTTTACAACAATGGCCTCTTTTTAAATGGTACCATGATTTGAAAACATAGTTTCCATTTTCTATGTAATAATCAATTCCTTCTATAAGATTCGTTGTTTTTGGAAGAGCTGCCGCTTTATTTTTCAATGCTGTTTCTG
>JBDTNG010000232.1:0-7911 GCA_039933895.1 Flavobacterium sp.
GTTGCAATATTACCACTAGCATCGGTAACTTTAAAACTATTGGTGGTCGTTCCTACTGGGAAAGTACTACCACTAGCCAATCCAGCGGTTTGCGAAACAATTTGACCTGTACAATTATCCGAAGAACCTACTGTATAAATAGCTACAGCGCCACAAACACCTGCATCATTGCTCTTAACAATATTCGATGGACAAGTAATAACTGGATTTTGAGTATCGTTGACTTTAACAGTAAAAGAACAGTTGTTGGTGTTGCCACTGGCATCGGTAACCAAAAAACTATTGGTGGTCGTTCCCATTGGGAAAACGCTGCCACTAGCCAATCCGGCGGTTTGTGTCACAACTTGACCAGGACAATTATCGGAAGAACCTACTGTATAAGTAGCTACAGCACCACAAATACCTGCATCATTGCTCTTAACAATATTAGCTGGACAAGTAATCACTGGATTTTGATTGTCTTTTACAGTAACTGTAAATGATTTAATATCTTGCCCGCAAGTATTGGAGGCTTTGACCCAGACAGTTGTTATTCCTACTGGAAAAACTTGAGGACTTGTTATTGTTGCACCAAAATTTGATAAACTATAAGTAATTGTTGGCGAAGGAGATCCAGATGCAGTTACATTAGCTCCAAACGCAACACTTGCTCCACATGTACCAACTATATTATTGATATTACCTGAAGCAGGAAGATTAGTAGCCGTAACAACTGGCCCAGGATTAACCGAAACAGTTGGTTGAGAAGTTGGGGTTGGATTGGTTATAGTTGCAGAACAGTTTGTATTTTCTGTTCCACTAGTAGTCCATGTAAATGGAGATCCAGTAGAAGTTGTTGCCGTTGCTTGGATAGTAAATGTTAATACTTCACCAGTCATTATCCTAGCATTATTATTTGATGTATTTGCAGTGATTAAACCCCCACTTAAACCTATCGACCAGGTAGCTACCCCATCGGGAGCACTTGTTATTGTTGGAGTCCCTAAACTACCAAAAGCAGTAGGAACTGTTACTTTAAGACAACCTATACTACCGTTCCCATTTCCACCTCCTGTAACAGTGAATGTAAAAAGAGTAGCTGTTCCAACGCAAACGGAAGATGAAGGAGAAACAGTGATAGTCCAAGGAGCAGCATCGGTAAACTCAGTATAAGCCTGAAAACCACTACTTTCTCCTTCAGCATATGCACGCAATGTAGAACCCAAACAGTCGTCTTCACAAACGTGCCACGTTGTGACAAAACTACCCGATTCATCTGCGGTTACAAACCAAAGTCCATGGTCTTCCCCAGAATTTGGCAACTCATCAGCATGAAGTACCTGTACTTTAACATTTTCTCCAGGCTGAAACCCATTGCCAGTAAAGATTGCGGTAGATCCTGGTGAATAATCAGACTGATTGGAGACTAAAGTTGCTTGTGAAAAAACTCCCAAAACGGTAAAAAAAGTAACTATTGTAATTACAATATTTTTTCGAGTAAAATAATTATTTCCCATATGTTTGGTATTATGTTAGTATTGTTTTGATAGAAATCGTAAGGAATAATACTAATAACGAGAAGCTGTAAAATCGGGCATGATTATACCTCTTCCATTAAAAATGAAGGGGAAATTTATTTTTTTGGAAAGAATTTAATACACAAAAAAAATGTGTAATAGTTTGATTTTCAAATAAGTGGTGTGTTAAAAATCTTAAGACTAAATTATCGATTTTAAATCTTACTTGATAATTATTTGTTAAATAATCGATGAACGTTCAAAAAAAACCATTGAACGAAACTTTAATTTTAAGTTGAGCAAAAAAAAAGCGATTTTGAATATTCAAAATCGCTTTTTTTTAATTGTAACTATTTTATTCTAAAGACAAAGTAATCTGACCGTCTTCATCTAATTCGATGTTATAGTCAGTCAATTCTGTACCATTGTCTTCAATTACTTCCAATTCTTCGGGAACCACTTCAATTGGCTCTTCAAATGGCAATGATTCTAACAAATTAACTTGTTTTAATTTATCAGTTGTCAATTGATTACCAAGCGCTTTAATCCCTTTAACAGTGATAAATTGCTCCATATCAATTGTCTGATTCTCTTTCTGAACGCCTTTTGATTTGGCGAAAATAATTTCAGCAACAGGGCGCCAATCGGTCGAAACGATTTCTAATTGAGATTTCTCGTTTTCTGTGATAAAGATTTCTTCTTTATTTTCATTTTCGACTAAGAAACGTTTGATAAAATAACGTTCTTTTTCTCCATCAAAATAAATCGCTGAAACCGGTTTTTTCGGATGCCATTTCTCCAAAATAATCATATCCTCATCGAAATGCGTCGTTAATTCCGGGATAATGGTTTTTAATTTCCCAGATTGATTGATGATCAATAAGCGGTCATTCGGCCTAAATTCACCCAACAACTCTCCTCTTGCATCTACATTCAAACGCTGAACCGTATCATCAAACCAAATTTTACGAGGACGTAAAGTAGAAATACCTTTTTCCTTCAATTCGATTTTCTTAATTGGGTATTTGGAGACTGTATTTCCTTTGGAAGCACGACCTTTTATGGCAATATCTGCAAAATCCAGATCCCATTTCAATTTTTTCACACTTCCTACCTGACGCAATAAAATCGTAACAACTTCAGCTTCACCATTTGGATTATGGGAAAAATACAAGACTTGAGAACCTGGTTTTTCCTGTGTTAAGTCGTACGCTTTGTCACGGGTAACTCCGGAAACATTGAAGCGTTTTATAAACGACGGACCTGATTTTCCATCACGATAAATCATATTGTAAATGGTACGTTTGTCATTTTTATCGAAAACGGCAATATGAATAATGTCCTTCCCAATGAATTTTTTGTCATCCACTTTAGAAATCATCATTCTACCATCGCGAAGGAAAACAATCACATCATCAATATCAGAACAATCGGCAACGTATTCGTCTTTCTTTAAGCCTGTTCCAAAGAAACCTTCTTCCTTGTTCACATATAATTTTGTATTCCTTAAAACTACTTTTGTAGCTTCAATAGTATCGAAAGATCGCAATTCGGTTTGGCGTTCACGGCCTTTTCCGTATTTCTCTTTCAATCGGGTGAAATAATCGATGGCAAAATCAATCAGATTGTCTAAATGATGTTGTACTTCTTTCATCTCATCTTCCAACTTCGAAATAAAATCATCTGCTTTATCCGAGTCAAATCGAGTGATACGAATCATTGGAATTTGCGTCAATCGCTGTAAATCATCATCAATAATATCGCGTACAAATGATTTTGCAAAAGGCTCAAATCGCTTGTACATATAACCATAAAGTGCTTCTCTATCAGAATACAATTTGAAATCGATGTACATTTCTTCGCGAATGAAAATCTTCTCCAGAGTAGAAAAATGCCATTTTGCTTTGAGCTCTTCCAATTGAATTTCCAACTCAGATTTCAACAACTGCACTGTTCTTTCAGTCGAAATTTTCAACATATCAGACACACCGATAAACAACGGTTTATTATCCTGAATCACACAACCTAATGGTGCAACCGAAGTTTCACAAGCCGTAAAAGCATACAAAGCATCGATTGATTTATCTGGGGAAACGCCAGGGAAAAGGTGAATTAGAATTTCAACTTCCGCAGCAGTATTGTCTTCAATTTTTTTGATTTTGATTTTCCCTTTTTCATTCGCTTTCAAAATACTATCAATCAAAGAAGATGTATTTGTTGAAAACGGAATTTGAGTAATCACAAGGGTTTGTTTGTCTAATTGTGAAATTTTGGCACGTACACGAACTCTTCCGCCACGCAAACCATCATTATAATTAGAAACATCCGCAATTCCGGCAGTTTGAAAATCCGGGAATATTGTAAAAGGTTTTCCTTTTAATATTTTTATCGAAGCATCGATTAATTCATTGAAATTGTGAGGCAACACTTTCGTGGAAAGTCCAACGGCAATACCTTCGGCACCAGAAGCCAATAATAGTGGAAACTTTACCGGAAGATTGTTCGGCTCTGCCCTTCTTCCATCGTAAGAAACACCCCAATCGGTAATTTTTGGAGAATATAAAACTTCTAAAGCAAACTTAGACAAACGTGCTTCAATGTAACGAGAAGCCGCAGCACTATCACCCGTTAATATATTTCCCCAGTTTCCCTGACAATCGATTAATAATTCTCTTTGACCAATTTGTACCATGGCATCACCAATACTGGCATCACCGTGAGGATGATACTGCATCGTGTGGCCTACAACATTCGCTACTTTATTATAACGACCGTCATCTAATTCTTTTAACGAGTGCATGATACGACGTTGTACTGGCTTAAAACCGTCTTCAATCGCGGGAACTGCACGTTCCAGAATTACATAAGAAGCATAGTCCAAAAACCAATCCTTGTACATCCCTGTTACTTTCGTAATGGTATCTTCTGGGTTTTCGTTATGCTCGTAAAAATGCTCTCCTTCAAAAGATTTGGCATCAACATTAATTATTTCTTCAGCACTTTCGTCTGAATCATTATCTTGTTGATTATCATCTGATTGATCTTCTGGCAATATGTTATCTTCTTCTTCGTCTTTCATTTATGCTGAATTTAATTTCTCTGAATGTATTTCAGAGTTCAGTATCCTTTACAGTTAACGTCTTTATTATCTTATGCTTCTTATGCTTCTTCCACTACATCCAATTCCACCTTCAAATTATTGATGATGAATTCTTGTCGGTCTGGTGTATTTTTACCCATGTAAAATTCCAATAACTTTTCAATTGAAGTGGCTTTGTCTAACATAACTGGATCCAATCGAATGGTTTCTCCAATAAAATTTTTAAACTCATCAGGAGAAATTTCTCCCAATCCTTTAAATCGGGTGATTTCCGGTTTTGGTTTTAATTTTTCCATTGCGGCTCTTCGCTCTTCTTCGGAATAACAATAAATGGTTTCTTTTTTATTTCGAATTCTAAAAAGCGGGGTTTGTAAAATATACAAATGCCCTTCTTTGATCATCTCAGGAAAAAACTGAAGAAAAAACGTAATCAATAACAAACGAATGTGCATACCATCGACATCGGCATCGGTAGCAATTACGATATTGTTGTAACGCAAATCTTCAATACTTTCTTCAATATCTAAAGCTGCTTGAAGCAAATTGAATTCCTCGTTTTCATACACAATTTTCTTCGACATTCCATATGAATTCAAAGGCTTACCACGTAAACTGAAAACCGCTTGTGTATTCACGTCACGCGACTTGGTAATTGAACCAGAAGCTGAATCTCCCTCGGTAATAAAAAGCGTACTTTCTAAACTTCGTGGGTTTTTAGCATCGGTTAAATGGACACGACAATCACGTAATTTTTTATTGTGAAGACTTGATTTCTTAGCTCTTTCTTTGGCTAATTTTCGAATACCTGATAACTCTTTACGCTCACGTTCTGCCTGCAAAATCTTGCGAAGTAACAAATCGGCCACTTCAGGATTTTTATGAAGAAAATTATCTAATTTGGTTTTAATAAAATCATTGACAAACGTTCGTACCGAAGGTGAATTTGGACCCATATCAGTCGAACCTAATTTGGTTTTAGTTTGCGATTCAAAAACAGGTTCTTCCACCTTCACTGCAATCGCAGAAACAATCGATTTACGGATATCTGAGGCTTCAAAAGGTTTGTTGTAAAACTCTTTAATGGTTTTTACAATCGATTCACGAAAAGCACCTAAATGCGTTCCTCCTTGCGTTGTATTTTGTCCGTTAACGAACGAGTAATATTCTTCTGAATACTGTGTTTTACTATGTGTAATGGCTATTTCAATATCATCACCCAAAAGATGAATAATTGGATACACCATGTCTTCTTCCGAAATGGTTTCTTCTAATAAATCCTTTAAACCAAAGTCAGAATAATACTTTTCGCCGTTGTAAATAATAGTTAATCCAGTATTTAAATAGCAATAGTTTTTGAGCATTTTTATGATATACTCATTTCTATACTTGTAATTTTTGAAAATAGCTTCATCGGCAATGAAAGAAACTTTGGTTCCTTTGCGTTTGGTACTTTCAACAATATCTTCTTCTAAAGTTAGATTTCCGGCACAAAATTCTGCGGCTTTTTGTTGGTTATCACGAACAGATTCTACTCGGAAATAATTTGAAAGTGCATTTACAGCTTTGGTACCAACTCCATTTAAACCTACAGACTTTTTAAATGCTTTGGAATCATACTTTCCTCCTGTGTTCATTTTAGAAACTACGTCAACGACTTCCCCTAATGGAATACCACGACCGAAATCACGTACCGTGACCATTTTATCTTTAAGAGTGACTTCGATTGTTTTCCCTGCACCCATAACAAATTCATCGATACAGTTGTCGAGCACTTCTTTTAGAAGAATATAAATACCGTCATCTGGCGATGAACCATCTCCCAGCTTCCCGATATACATTCCGGGACGCATTCGAATGTGTTCTTTCCAGTCGAGTGAACGGATATTGTCCTCTGTATATTGATCTTGCTCTTGCATAAAGAAATTTTGGAATTTCTGCTAATGTATGATTTCTAACTAAAAAATGAAATAAGAATCACATAAAGTTATCAAAAGAGTTGTTAATCAATTTCATGTAAAATGGGCTGGAAAAAATTAACTTAAAATGATTAATTATTAACAATATATATCTTAATAAGTAAAATAGATAGCTCTTTTTTTTAACAAAAAATTATATAATTTAGCAATAAATTAAAACAAACTAAACTATGAAAAAACAAGTATTATTAATTTTGTTATTTTTTGGATTATCTCTGGCGGGATATTCACAAAAAAACATTTCCGGAGTGGTTAATGACCGAACGGGCCAGCCCCTTTCAGGAGTCACTGTTCTTGAAAAAGGAACTTCAAATGGAACCGTAACTGGTTTTGATGGAGGTTTTTTAATTAACGTAAAAGACGAGAATTCAGTACTGGTTTTTAGCTCTCTAGGATTCAAAAAAACGGAAGCTAGTGCTGCTAACAGCCAAATCACTTTAGTTCTTGAAGAAGAAGGTGTTAACTTAGAAGAAGTAAACATCCAAATGGTTGGTTCAAGAAATTCAAAAAGAACAGTAGTAAATTCAGCTGTTCCAATTGATGTGATCAACGTAAAAGACGTAACTACTCAAAGTGGTAAAATTGAAATAAACGAGTTATTACAATATGTAGCTCCTTCATTTAATGCTAACAAACAATCTGGTTCTGATGGGGCAGATCACGTTGACCCAGCTTCATTAAGAGGTATGGGACCTGACCAAACTTTGGTGTTAATCAATGGAAAAAGAAGACACCAGTCATCTTTAGTCAACCTTTTTGGAACAAGAGGAAGAGGAAATACTGGAACCGACTTAAATGCTATTCCTGCGAGTTCAATCAAAAGAATTGAAATTTTACGTGACGGTGCTGCTGCACAATACGGATCGGATGCCATTGCTGGTGTAATCAATATTGTTTTAAATGACAATGTAGATGAATTTAATGGTGCTGTTTCTTATGGTGCTTACAGTACAAATGCGCCTGGCGATTTTCTTCCTGGGACTGCAAACACAAAAGATTATAGACTAGATCAAAACGGAAATGGAAATTCTAAAGGAAAAAACCAAGCCTTTGATGGAGGATCTCTAAAAATAGCTGGTAATTATGGGATGGCTATTGGCGAAAAGGGTGGTTATGCTAACTTTACTCTCGAATATTTAAACAAAAACAAGACGTTACGTCCTGGATATGATTTCAGAAAAGGATTTGGAGAAGCGTCTATTGAAGGTTTCAATTTTTTGACAAACATAGCTATTCCAGTATCTGATAAGTCTGAATTTTATATTTTCGGTGGAAGAAATTACAGAGAAACTGATGCTTATGCTTTTACTAGAAATGATGGTGAAAGAGTTGTAGAAAG
>JBDTNG010000233.1:0-9601 GCA_039933895.1 Flavobacterium sp.
TAATCATACCATCATAATTCAAATCCAAAGCTTCTTGAGTTACTTCAAGAATCATATCACGGTTTCCTGTAATGTGAGATGGATCGATGATTAATGGTAAATCAGGGAATTTATTTTGCAATTCGATAGCAATTTGCCATTCTGGAATGTTTCTGTATTTTGTTTTTTCGTAAGTAGAAAACCCTCTGTGAATTACTCCTAAATTTTTGATTCCAGCAGCATACAAACGTTCAACTCCACCTAACCATAAAGCCATATCAGGATTCACAGGGTTTTTAATCAAAACAATTTTATCTGTTCCTTTTAAGGTATCAGCAATTTCTTGAACTGCAAATGGATTTGCAGTAGTACGAGCACCAACCCATAAAACATCAATATCATGCTCTAAAGCCAATTTACAGTGAGCAGCAGTAGCAACCTCAGTTCCCATTAGCATTCCTGTTTCTGCTTTTGCTTTTTTCAACCATTTCAATCCAATTTCTCCAACACCTTCAAATCCTCCTGGACGAGTTCTTGGTTTCCAGATTCCTGCTCTAAAAACGCTTACGTCCGAATTTTTCAATTCGTGAGCAATTTTCAAAACTTGATCTTCAGTTTCAGCACTACAAGGTCCTGCAATTACAAATGGATGAGTCAAATTGAATTCATTCAACCAATTTCTCATTTCTTTCTTGTTTTCCATCTTTTCTAAATATTTATTTTTGTTGTGTTTATTTTGATTTTATTTTTTACTATTCATTCCGTTTAATATTTCCTTAATTCTATTTACGCCTTGCATTTCATCGAATATTGCATCGTAATTATCATTCTCTAATAATTCTTTGAAATTGGATAAATTAGAAATGTACTCCTCCAAAGTTTTTATGACTTGCTTTTTATTTTGTTTAAAAATTGGTGTCCACATTGCTGGTGAACTTTTGGCCAAACGCACTGTACTTTCAAATCCAGAACCTGCCATATCAAAAATATCTTGTTCGTCTTTCTCTTTATTGATAACCGTTTTTCCAAGCATAAACGAACTAATATGAGACAAATGCGATACATAAGCAATGTGCTTATCATGTGCTTTTGGATCCATATATCGAATTCTCATTCCCATACTTTTGAACAAATCCAAAGCTTTTTCTTGTAATTTGAAAGTAGTTTTTTCGACCTCACAAATAATATTAGTTTTCCCTTCGAACAAACCTCTTATCGCTGCTGAAGGCCCAGAAAATTCTGTTCCAGCAATAGGATGTGTTGCAATATAATTTCTTCTTCTAGGATGATTGGCAACGACTTCACAAATGGGTGTTTTGGTAGAACCTACTTCAAAAACAATAGTGTTTTCTCCAATCGCATCCAAAACTTTTGGCAAAACTACTAAAGCAACATCTACAGGAACAGAAACAATTACAAAATCAGAATTTACTAAATCGTCAAAAGTCGCAGCAGCATCAACAACTCCCAAAGCAATAGCTTCCGCTAAATGACTTTCGTTGTTATCAATACCATAAATAGTTGCCTCTGGATGTAGATTTTTAATATCCAAAACCATCGAACCACCAATTAATCCTATTCCTATTACGTGTACTTTCATTTCTTAAAATCTATCAATTGCTTCTTGTACTATTTCTTCTTTTACACAAAGTGCAAATCGAATATACCCTTCACCATTAGATCCGAAAATTGTTCCCGGCGTAATGAATATCGATTTATCGTATAATATTTCGTCGATAAACTTTTCTGAGGATGTAATTCCCTTTGGCAATTTTGCCCAAACAAATAATCCAACACCTTCTTTATAAACTTCGCAACCCAGCTTTTCGGCCAATTGTTCTGTTAAAACTCTTCTTTTTTTATAAATAACATTCATGGAGTCGAACCAAGATTTGTCACTTTTTAATGCGGCAATCGCTCCTTTCTGAATACCATAAAACATTCCGCTGTCCATATTGCTTTTCACTTTCAACACAGCATCAATACAAGCTGCATTTCCTAGAACCATTCCTACTCGCCAACCTGCCATATTGAAGGTTTTTGACAAAGAATTCAATTCCAAAGCCACATCTTTTGCACCTTCGACTTGCAACAAACTCATTGGATTGTCATTCAAAACAAAGCTATACGGATTGTCATTAATCAACAAAATGTTGTGTTTTTTGGCGAAAGCCACCAACTTTTCGAACAACTCCAAACTCCCTCTCGCTCCTGTTGGCATGTGCGGATAACCCAACCACATTATTTTTACTTTCGATAAATCTAATTTTTCCAAAGCTTCAAAATCAGGTTCCCAATTATTTTTTTCTGTTAAATCATAATAAACTGGCACAGCACCAACTAAATTCGTTACCGAAGAATACGTTGGATATCCTGGGTTTGGAATCAAAACTTGGTCTCCTTCGTTCAAAAAAGCCAATGAAATATGCATAATCCCTTCTTTGGAACCCATCAAAGGCAAAATCTCATTGTTAGGATTCAAGGCAACACTATAATTAGAAGCGTAAAAATCCGCCATTCCTTTTCTTAATTCTGGTAATCCTTGGTAACTTTGATATTGATGTGCATTTTCATCTTGCATCGCCATAGTTACTGCATCAATAACTGCTTGTGAAGGCTTTAAATCTGGGCTACCAATTCCCATATTGATAATTGGTTTCCCTTCAGAAGCCAATTGTCGTACTTCTCTCAATTTTGAAGAGAAGTAGTATTCTTCGACTATATCTAAACGTTTTGCTAGTGTAATCATGTTCTTTTTTTAAAATCTCTTGTATTCTGAAATCTATTTACTGTCTTCTGAAATCTGAAATCTGCCGACTGAAATCACGGTTTTGTGTTTTTGTATTCTCCTAAAACTTTGAAATATTCTGCCATAATCGCTATTAGTGATTTTGCCTTTGAGTAATCTTCGTATTTATCGAAAGTTACATCTACAAAAAACGAATATTTCCAAGGTGTTTCTATTTTTGGCAAGGATTGAATTTTGGTTAAATTCAAATTGCAATCACTCATAACATTTAAAATAGTAGCCAAACTTCCGCGCTTGTGATTCAATTCAAATTTGATTGAAGCTCTATTAATTTCGGCTTCAGGAACAAATGAATTTTCTTTTTTGATAATCACAAAACGAGTCATGTTGTCTTTGATTGTTTGAATTTCGGGAGCCAAAATTTCTAAATCATACATTTCAGCAGCTGTTTTACTTGCAATTGCCGCAATACCTTTTAATTGATTACTTTGGATTCTTCTGGCAGTTTCGGCAGTATCCTTGTCTTCAACAATTTTAATGTTTGGATATTTTTTTAAAAACTCCATACATTGCAATAATGCCATTGGATGCGAATGTACTTCTTGAATATCTTCTATTTTTTGACCTTTTAATGCCATTAAATTCTGCTGAATACTCAAATAATGTTCTCCAATAATGTGTAAATTATACTTATCAATCAGAGCGTAATTTGGAATAATTGGTCCAGCAATAGAATTCTCAATCGCCATAACAGCTTGATCTGATTTTCCAGACATTAAGTTATCTACCAATTCATCAAATGACAAACACTCATCCACAATCACTTCCTGATTGTAATATTCTTGTGCCACTTGATGGTGAAAAGAACCTTTTATCCCTTGAATCCCTATTTTCGTTCTCATATAATCAAAAAAAAATCCTGATTTTCATCAGGATTGTATATTAGTTTTATTTGCTTCTTGTATTTTCAAATAACCATAGACAATCCTTACTTCCTAAAGAAGAAATAGTAAGTATTGCTAAAATAAAAACGGTTATTAGACATTTTGTTACTGCTTTTTAATAAATTCTTCGCAAATGTATAAATAATTTTTTTGTGAATCCAACAAAACGATTGATTTTATCCAATAAAAAAAGAATTATCGATGAAATCTGTTTTTCATTAGAAAATAATTAAAAATAAAGCCTTAAAATCACAATTAAACAACTTAATTTTTAATCTTTAATAATTAAAACACACTCACTTCAAATATTTACACTCCCAAAAACAAGAATCCTTATACAAATTCATTTTTTCAATTATTCAACATACTAAAAAACAATAATTCGAACGATTTTCTGTTTACTTTTGCAACAAATAATAAGCTATGTCAATAGAAGTAAATAATATATCGAAAAGTTACGGAGTTCAAAAAGCTTTGGATAACATTTCTTTTTCTGTCAAAAAAGGAGAAATCGTTGGGTTTTTAGGTCCAAATGGTGCTGGAAAATCAACTTTGATGAAAATATTGACAACTTATATTGCCGCCGATGAAGGTTCATCTGCTGTAAATGGATTTGATGTTAACACTCAAACCAAAGCGGTGCAACAATCTATTGGCTATTTACCAGAACATAATCCGCTATATTTGGATTTATATGTACGTGAATATTTAGCATTTAATGCCGATGTTTATAAAGTGGCAAAATCCCGAATCGAAGAAGTGATTCAACTTACGGGTTTATCTACTGAAAGTCACAAAAAAATAAGTGAATTATCAAAAGGATATCGCCAGCGTGTGGGACTTGCCAATGCCTTATTGCACAATCCTGATGTTTTGATTCTCGACGAACCAACAACTGGTTTGGATCCAAACCAATTAGTCGAAATTAGAAATGTTATAAAGAATGTGGGCAAAGACAAAACCGTTTTCCTTTCGACACACATTATGCAAGAAGTAGAAGCCATTTGTGATCGCGTGATTATTATTGACAAAGGAAAAATTGTTGCCGATAAAAAATTAGAAACCTTAATTAGAACTGAAAACACAGAACAAATTATCGAAGTCGAATTTGACCTCGCCGTCGAAGAAGAATTGATTTCGAAAATCGAAAATATAGTTTCTTATAAAAACACTCATTATAAAACTTGGGAACTTACTTTTATCTCAGAAAAAGATATGCGCTCAAGTGTTTTTGATTTTGCTAATGATAATGGTTTAAAAACATTACAACTCAATCAAAAAAACAAAAACTTAGAAACTGTTTTTAGGGAGATTACGAAGTAAAAATCAGATGTCTAAAAACAGTATCAATTTTAGATTTAATTCTGATTAATGTGATTTGACTCTAGTATTTGATTAAACTTATCGGTTTTATTCTGTTTTTTCATTTCAGAATAAATGTATTTTATAATTTTTTCCGCATCCGTTCTATATGGCGATTTTTGGTCTGCATACATTTTGTAAGCCTTGCACATATAATCTAATCCGTTTTCAAAATCATTTAAATTTACGGCATAAACATTGCCTATTCCATAAAACACTTCAGGATTTTTTTCATCAATTTCAGCCAATTTCTTATAGGCGTTTATAGCCTTTTCATATTCTTTTTTATATTGATAAACTATTGCAATATTTTGTAAAGGCATTAACCCTTTTGGATCTAATTCTAATGACTTTTCGTAACATTCAATTGCCTTATCATAATTTTCTAATTTTCTATAAGTGACACCTAAGTTATCCCACGCAAAAGCAAATTCAGGATCTTCTTCTAATGCTTTATTAAAAGATTCGATGGCTTGATTGTATTTCTCTTTATCAAAATAATCTAGTCCTTTACTGTAAAACGCTTTGGCTTTGGCTTTATCTGAAAATGATTTTTCAGCTTGTTTTTCATTACTTGCCATTTTTTCTTTTAATGATTTACAATTGTCCATCATTTCTCTTTCTAGCTCATAATAATATTTTTTGTATTCCTCTGAGTTTTTGTTTTCATTTATTGAAATATTAATTTTTGCATTGCCCTCTTTTTGTTCTTTTCTGGTTTTTGAATCATTAACATCAATCATCATCAACTTTGTTCCTAATTGGTAAGCACTTGATTGTTTATCGATGCATTCGCTAACTTCTTTGGCAATTTCATCTTTGGATTTATTGTAGGTGTTAATAGAATCGACACACTTACAGCCGTTTTCTGCTAATTCTTTTAATAAAATTTTAGAGTCTTCTTTTTTAGAGGCTTGAGCGAATCCGTTTACACTAAAACAAAGTACAAGTAAAAATATTATTTTTCTCATTATTTTATTTTTTTAAAATCAGAACTAAGTTATAAAATATTTCTTATAAATAAACTGTAAATCTAAAAAATAAATAATACCAGAAAACATGTTTTTTTTGATTGGTTATAACCAAATAGATGTAGGCGGTCGAATGTCTTAGCCCAGATCGTAATGAAAATCCTTGTGTACCAAAACGGCTTTTTTTCTTGAATCAAAAGAGTGACCAACGGAAGCTCCTTTTGGGACATAGAAAAACCCGTTTTGACACACAAGATTGTAATGGAGTGCTGGAAATAGCTCCTAGAAAAAATAAAATTAATTGTTTTTTAAAACTTCGTGAATGATTTTAATCCACTCATCTAGTCCTGTTTGATCGGTATGAATGGCAACACTTCCTGGATTGTACGGCTTGTATTTATCAATATTTGTTACAGAAAACAAGCCCACAGTAGGTATTTGAGCAGCACTAGCCAAATGCATCATTCCGCTATCGGCACCTATAAAAACAGCTGTATTTGAGAAAAAAGCAGTTATTTCGCGGATGTCTTTACTGTAAAAAGAAGGCGCTTTGAATCTTATTTGCGAAACATTTTCTACTGGCAAAACTTCTAGAATATTGTAGTCTGGAAACTCCTTTAAAAGTCTTTCGTAAAAAACAGCCCACCATTCAACCGAATAACATTTTGTTCCTGTAGCAAAAGTAAAGATACTTATCGTTTTTTTATTGGCTGGAACTAATTGGGCTAAAACTTCTTTGGCCGCTTTAATTTCCGCATCGCTTAATTTAATCAATAAGGACGGAACTTGGTCATTCGAATTATTAATGCCAAATTGTGCTAAATAATTTCTCAAATTATAAACAGGCTGTTTAGCAATATGACCATAATTATCATATTTTGTTTGATCTTCCTCATTCATCCCACCAAAAAACTTATATTTTGAATTGGCCAACTGGATTGACAATCTTCCTGATGAGGAGTTCTGCTCTACATTAATAGCTAAATCATAGTGTTGTTTTCTGAGGGAATTCCAGCCTTTAAGATATGCTGAAAATTCATCGAAATGTTTTTTAGGAAGTCTTATAATCTGACCAATATTTGTATAATTTTCGAAAACAATTGGAGCTACATTTCCTTTTACGAATATATCGATGGTAGCGTTTGGAAAAGTTTGAGAAACTTCTTGAACCAATGGAGTGATTAATAATAAATTCCCTAATCGATGATTGGGTCTAGAGATTAAAACTTTTTTAATTTGACTAGAATCAATTATTCCATTTTTAGGACCTATATTCTTTTTACCAATAGTGCCAAAAACTGCAGCAGTAAGAACCCTTCTGAATTCGTTAATTTTATTTAATAATTTCATAGTTACATGTATAAAGCGGAACTAATAAATTTTTACATTATTTTGTTTAAACTCCTAAGTTAGTAGAAATAAAAAACTCTCTAAAAAACCTGACTCGCTATTTGATGAATGTTATCTGATTTTCCCATCGAATAATAATGAACGCAAGGCACGCCAAATTCAATCAACTCTTTGGATTGTTGCACAGCAAACTCCACGCCTATTTGACGAACAGCAGCATTATCTTTGGCTTGTTCGATAGAATGGATTAAATCTTGTGGCATATCCAACCAAAAAACCTGTGGCAATAATTGCAAATGACGTTTCACCGCAACAGGCTTGATTCCAGGGATAATGGGTACCGTAATTCCGATGGCACGAGCCGCTTCCACAAATTTGAAATAGCGTTGGTTGTCAAAAAACATTTGGGTTACAATATAATCTGCGCCAGCATCTACTTTTTCTTTTAGTCTTTTTAAATCGGCTTCCAAACTTGGTGCTTCGATGTGTTTTTCGGGATAACCTGCCACACCCACACAAAAATCGGGAGCGTTTTGCATTGGTAAAGTATCGTGCAAAAACTTTCCTGCATTCATCGCCTTGATTTGTCTTACCAAATCCACAGCATAATTATTTCCTCCTTTGGTTGGTTCAAAATATTTTTCTCCCTTCATTGGATCGCCACGAAGTGCCACCAAATTATCGATTCCTAAATATTGGCAATCGACCAATAAATATTCGGTTTCTTCTTTGGTAAATCCGCCACACAACACGTGCGGAATGGCATCCACGCCATATTTATGTTGAATGGAAGCACAAATCCCAACCGTTCCGGGACGCATACGAGTAATTCTACGATCAAAAAGTCCGTCTTTTTCGATATACACATATTCTTCTCTCGAAGTGGTGACATCAATAAATGGCGGTTTAAACTCCATCAATGGATCGATGTTTTGGTATAAATCCTTGATGTTTGTCCCTTTTTGTGGCGGAACAATTTCGAAAGAAAACAAGGGCTTCCCTTTTGCGTCTTCTATATGTTGTGTTACTTTCATTTTTTAGTTGATAGTTGATAGTTGTTGGTTGTTAGTTGTTGGTTGTTAGAGGAAAAACTTGTCTAACAACAGAAATCATCAACTATGCTATTTTTTTATAATAATTAATAAATCCATTCAATAGCTTTTTACAAAGTTGAATCTGTACAAAAGCAATATTAAAATTATTTTCGTCAATATACTTCTGATCTAATGCTAAATAATATTGAGTTTCTAATTCATACAAAGAACCTCTTGAAATATGAAGAAAATGTATGGTATCCTTTGCTGATTGTCTTCCACAACCTTCTGCAATATTAGAAGGAATTGAAACTGCTGCTCTCCGCATCTGATTTGTCAAACCAAATAACTCTTCTTTTGGAAATACTTGAGTAGAACTATACAATAAGCTCACAAGCTTTCTTACTTCAATCCAAACCTCTAATTTACTGTACTCCATTTTTTTTAGTTGATGGTTTTTAGTTGATGGTTGTTGGATATTTGTTGCTATTCTATCAACTAAAAACCATCAACTATCAACCATTTTAATCTGCTATATTAGGACTCAGCCATTTTGTAGCCTTGTCTGTCGATATACTTCTACGTTTGGCGTAATCAATGACTTGATCTTCTTTTATTTTTCCGAGTCCGAAATACTTGCTTTCTGGATTTCCAAAGTAATAACCCGAAACCGATGATGCTGGCCACATTGCCATACTTTCGGTCAAAGTTACTCCAATTTTATTTTCCACATCAAGCAATTTCCAAATCGTTGGTTTTTCTAAATGGTCTGGACAAGCTGGATAACCTGGTGCAGGACGAGTACCTTTATAATTCTCTGCAATCATTTCTTCGGTGCTCATGTTTTCAGTAGCGGAATACCCCCAAAATTCTTTACGTACTTTTTCGTGCAGGTATTCGGCGAAAGCCTCAGCAAAACGATCTCCCAAAGCTTTGACCATAATCGAATTATAATCGTCTAAATTATCACGGTATTCATCAGCCCATTCATCCACTCCAAAACCGGTAGTCACGCAGAAAGCTCCAATATAATCGGTTACTCCGTTGTCTTTTGGCGCAATAAAATCGGCCAAAGCGATGTTGGGTGCTCCTTTAGTTTTTTGTGCTTGCTGACGCAAGGTCAAGAATTTTTCTATTTCATTTCCTTTTTCGTCGTACAACTGAATATCATCATCATTGACTTGATTCGCAGGGAAGATTCCATAGATTCCT
>JBDTNG010000234.1:0-8960 GCA_039933895.1 Flavobacterium sp.
GAAATGGAATAAAAGATAGAGCGAATAGCCAGACCCGAAGGGACACGCCAAAAAAAACACCATACTATATATGGTGTCTTTGTTTTATTCTTCTTTTCAAAATTTGAAATTAAACCTAACTAAACTTAATGGCTTTGACTGGAGAGATTTTAGTAATTAAATAAGATGGTAGTAATAAAACCAACAAACAAATAGCTATTGTTCCTAAATTAAGTAATATTATGTTTATTATATTAATGTCTACCGGAGCGACATTCACATAGTAATCTTCAGGAGGGAGTGTTATTACTCCGAGATATTTTTGAATCAGCAACATTCCAATTCCAATTAGATTCCCCCAAAACAGTCCTTTTGAGATTAGGTAAAAAGCATTATAAAGGAATATTTTGCGAACCGACCAATTGTTTGCTCCCAACGATTTGAGAATTCCAATCATTTGGGTTCGTTCTAATATTAAAACCAATAATGCAACTACCATATTAATCGTCGACACTACTATCATTACAATAAGTATGACTACAATATTGAAATCAAACAGTTTTAACCATTCAAATATGTAATAATATCTTTGAACGATGGTTTGCGTATCTAAAGTTTTGGCTGGATCTTCTTTGTTTTGGGAATTGTTATAAACTTCAATTCCTTTTTCTTTAATTTTATCAAAATCGTCAATAAAGACTTCAAAGGAACCTACTTCAGTGGGTTTCCATTTATTAATGCGCTGCACATGTCTAATATCTCCAATAAGAAAGGTAGAATCAAATTCCTGAAATCCTGAATTGTAAATTCCAACGATAGTAAAAACACGAAGATTCGGTAATTGACTTCCGTTTTCCTTCATGAAAAAGGTGTTGCATTTGTCGCCCAGCTTCAATTCTAGTCGGTTAGCTAAATATTCTGAGATCAAAATTTCAGAATTAAGATCGGATTTGAGGTTCGGGATTCTTCCTTGCACCAAATATTCGGTCATGTTATCCCACAAATAATCTTTCCCTACACCTTTAAAGACAATACCTTCGAATGATTTTTCGGTACGAATGATTCCTGCTTTGCTTGCTACCGCCTGAATGTGTTTAATTCCTTTTACGTTTTTAAACGTAGGATAAAAGTCCTGATTGGTTGAAACCGGATTAAGACTGACTTCCGATTGGTTGTCGTCGAAATTAGAAATAAGAATATGTCCGTTGAAGGCCGCAATTTTCTGGCGTATTTTTTGTTGTAAGCCAATTCCCGTTCCTAGCGAAATAATCATCATGACCAAACCAATAGCTATAGCTGAAATCGCAATTTTTATAATTGGAGCAGATATACTACTTTTATGGTTCTTAGCGTTAGTTAAACGCTTTGCGATAAAATATTCTAAATTCAACGGTTATGATTTACAATTCGTTTTTCAAAAATACAGTTTTATTCCTTTTATTGACTGTTTTTTCTTGTGGAAGTTCGATTAAAAATAATGGACTGGAACGCAAAAGTGAAAAGACAAAAGTTACTACTTCAGAAAACAGTTTGTCTGAAATTAAAACTGGCGCCGATAATTATGCCATTTATTTGCCTTTGTTGAAAAACAAGAAAATTGGAGTGGTCAGCAATCAGACTGGAATTCTGTCCAATAATACCCATTTGGTTGATTTTTTATTAGAACAAAAAATCAGCGTTCAAAAAATATTCGCTCCAGAACACGGTTTTAGAGGTACTGCTGATGCTGGAGAACATGTAGTAGATGGAAAAGATACCAAAACCGGATTGCCTATCATTTCTCTTTATGGGAATAACAAAAAACCAAAACCGGAACAATTTGTTGGAATCGATATTCTGGTTTTCGATTTACAGGATGTGGGCGCTCGTTTTTACACTTATATTTCTTCGCTGCATTATATTATGGAGGCATGTGCCGAAAATAATATTCCTTTAATCATTCTAGACCGACCAAATCCGAACGGAAGTATTGTTGACGGACCTATTTTAGAAAAAGAAAATACCAGTTTTGTTGGCATGCACACTATCCCTGTACTGCATGGCATGACGATTGGTGAATATGGAAAAATGATTAACGGAGAGAAATGGTTAGCCAAGGGAGTTCAATGTAAATTGACCGTTGTTCCTTGTTTGAATTACAAAAGAGAGTTATTTTATCATTTGCCTGTAAAGCCTTCACCCAACTTACCAAACGATCAGGCGATTAATTTATATCCGAGTTTGTGTTTTTTTGAAGGAACAAATGTGAGTGTTGGTCGCGGAACGGAGAAACAATTTCAATTGTATGGCTCACCCTTTTTACCAAAAAGTACTTTTAACTTTATTCCGATCACGAATTTTGGTGCCAAAGAACCTCCTTTCAAAAACCAAACTTGTTATGGAGAAGACTTATCGGCTGTGGCCAAAGTAAATCAATTGGAATTAAAATGGTTGATCAAGGCGTATCAAACCACTTCAGACAAATCGAAATTCTTTAATGATTTTTTTACCAAATTGGCTGGAACAAAAAAACTGCAGCAACAAATTGAATCTGGCATATCGGAAACAGACATAAGAAAAAGCTGGAAAAGTGGAATAGAAAGATTTAAAACGATGAGGAAAAAATACCTTATCTATAGTGAATAAAAAAAGGAGCTTCATTTGAAGCTCCTTTTTTTATTTTATCCTTCTTTTTTAGATAAAATAAAATCTACTTTTCCGATAAAGGATTCACTTCCTTCTATATTGGCAAATTCTTGTTGGATTTCGTTTAAATCTGATGAATTTAATCCTTTGGCTACTCCATATTTAAGGAAGAAATAAAAAATCTGGTTCTCCTCATTAATTTTACTTTTTGAAACAAGCTTTGCTAGCTTTTTATTCACTTTTTCAAAATCGTACTCATATAAGTTTTCATACAATTCCAGTAAGTCTATTTTCTGAGAGATCGTTTGATAATTATCATCCTCTTTTTTTAATTTAGATTCGGCAGCTTTTAAATAATCTCCCGCAACTCTTGTAAAAGCTTTTTTTGCTTTTTTATCTACTAAAAGTGAATAATCAAAGTATTTCTGAGCAAGTCTTGTGCCAGAATGAACATTACTATTTTTATAAAAATTCAGTAACTCAAAAGCTATAAATTCAGTAGATAATGTAAATCTTTCAATTTCATAAATTAATGCTCTTGCATCATGATAATCTGAAAATTGATGAATAACCTTTCCGTTTGCATCCAAAATATACATATAAGGTATACTTGAGATATTATACTTTTTGGCCAATTCCCAATTACTATCGACATCCATTTTAACAGGAATAAAATTTTCCATTATCAAGTCGACCTCTTTATTATTCCAAGTATTTTTTTCCATCATTTTGCAAGGACCACACCATGTTGCCCAAAAATCGACCAACATAAATTTATTAGAAAGCAATGCTTTTTTTTGAGCATCTTCGAAAGAAGTTTCCCATGTAATTGCATTACAAACTGTAGAGAATAGAATAACAATAATTACAATTGATTTTTTCATAATTTTAAGAATTCGAAAACAGTTCAAAGCTATAAAAATAAAACTATTCTTACGGATTTAGCCTTGTTTAATTTTTTATTCTTAATTGCATTAATAACTATGATGGGGCGAACATTTATAACTTTATTTTCTTCTTCATCTCTTCAACAATATTGTAAGCTGCCGGACAAATCGCCACGTTCTTTAAAGTCAAATCTGAAATCTGTTGGAATTTTTTTCGATCTGTGTGTGGAAATTCACGACAAGCCTTCGGTCGTACATCGTAAATCATGCAATAATTCTCATGATCTAAAAAAGTACAAGGAACACTCTGCAATACATAATCCTTGTCTTCATCAACTCGTAAATACTGATCAATAAATTGCTGCGGCTTCTGCTTCAGAAATTTCGAAATGCGTTCAATATCTGCCGAAGTAAAAAGTGGCCCCGTTGTTTTACAACAATTGGCACAATTCAGGCAATTTGTTTTTTTAAATTCAGCATCGTGCAATTCCTGCATGACATAATCCAGATTTTTGGGCGCTTTTTTTTTCAGCTTATCGAAATACTTTTTATTTTCGATATGCTTATCTTTGGCTAACTTTTGGATTTCGTTTAATGAAGGTTTTAACATCTGAGTTTTATTTCGAAAGGCAAAGTTACATAACTTCTAAAGTAATAATTAAAAAAATGAGGACAGATTGCTTCGTTCTCGCAATAATCCTATGAAAGATCTTTTCGGAAAAGCCATACTCGATTTTCAAACCAATAATTCTCCTGAAGATTTAATTACCGAAACTTCTATTTCCGATGCAGACGAAATGAGCGTTGCCTATTTGTTCCGCTCGTTTGATGAAATGCCAAAATTAGAACAGAAAGCGTTGCAATTGGCCAAAGGAAAAATTCTCGATGTAGGTTGTGGCGCCGGAAGTCATTCGTTGTATCTTCAGAAGGAAAGACAACTTGAGGTTTTCCCTATTGATATTTCTGCAAATGCCATTGAAGCCTGTAAACTTCGCGGTCTAAAAAACATGCGCGTTCAAAACATATTGGACATCAAAAACGAAACTTTCGATACTATTATATTATTGATGAATGGCACGGGAATTTTTGGAACTTTGCTTAATACTACTCAGTACCTTCAGAAATTAAAATCTCTTTTAAACCTGAACGGACAAATTCTTATTGATTCTTCCGACATTATTTACATGTTCGACGAAGATGAAGATGGTGGCAAATGGATTCCTGGCGATAATTATTACGGCGAATTGACTTTTACTGTTTCGTACAAAAAAGAAACCGAAGCCACATTTCCTTGGCTCTATCTCGATTACAGCACATTGCAAAACGCGGCAAATGCCAACGGATTGCAATGTGAACTTATTTTAGAAGGAGAACATTTTGATTATTTGGCAAGGCTTTTTTAGGAGCTTTTTCCAGCTTTCGGCTTAATCTTTTATTTCGCTCCGCTACACAAAAGGATATCGCCTTAATCTGGGCTAGCTTCCTACTTCGATCAAATCTGTTGTTGTGATAATATCGTGTAACGCTTTGTATAAAACATCCAGATCTTCCTGATTATTGTACGCATTGATCGAATACCTTATATAAACATTATCATTAAGCGGCATTACAGGAATTTGGATTTTGTATTTATCATACAGCAGCTCTTTCAATTCCATTGGTTTTTTGGTTTTAACCGGAACACTGGCCATTTGTCCTAAAAACTCATTGGTAATAGGGCAAATTGGTTTTGTGTTTAGCAAGTCACAAAAACGTTGGTAGTTTTCCAAGACGATTTGCTTGCAGGCTTTCGATTTTACTGTCCAATCATTATATGAAAGGAAGTCGATTACTTTTGGTGTACATAAAAATACCGAAACATCTCTTGTGCCTTGGTATTCGTGATAATCTAAAAATTGACTTTCACCTGGCGTAACGCTTTCATAACCCCAGCTCACCACTAACGGATCAATATCATTTTGAAAATCTTTTTTTACATACAAAAAGGAACTTCCTTTTGGAGCCAACATCCATTTATGTAATGTTCCCGTATAAAAATCAGGATTGAGCTCTTCAATATTCAAATCCGTGTGACCAGGAACGTGTGCTCCATCAACAATGGTAATCAATCCTAATTCTTTGGCTCTGTCGCAAATTTCTTTCACAGGAAAAATCAAAGCAGTAGCACTTGAGATCTCATTGATAAAAATAACTTTAGTTTTTGAGGAATATCCTTTCCAGAAATCTTCTAAAATCTGTTCTTTGGAAACGATGGGTAACGTAATATTCTGACGGATATATTTGACTCCAGTTTTCTTACTGTAAAAACTCCAGGTTTTGTCCATCGCACCATATTCATGGTTTGTGGTCAGGATTTCATCACCCGCTTGAAGTTTTAAACTCCTCATGACAGTATTAATAGCCACAGTAGGATTGGGGGTAAAAAACAAATCTAAAGGATCGCAATTGACAAATTTAGCCAAGCTTTGTCTTGCTGCTTTTATATAGATCGGCAAAGATTTTAGCATAAAACGTACAGGCTCTGTTTCGAGTTCCAATTGTAAGCGTTGGAATTCTTCAAAAATGGGTTTTGGGCAAGCGCCAAATGAACCGTGGTTTAAGAACGTAATATTAGCGTCAAGAAAGAACTGCGATTTCATAGTTTAAGTTTTAGTAAAAATAAAAAATCCCATCTTGTTTTTTGAACTGGATGGGATTTTTTATCAACTATTTTATAGTAATGGGGAAGTTATACACAACGGGCACATTAATACCCCCTTGTCTTCCTGGCGTCCATTTCGGACAATTAGCCAATACTCGTTTTACTTCTTTACCTGCGTTACCAACTTCTTTAAGAATATTGATTTGGTTTACACTTCCATCAATTCCTATAACAATGCTCACTTGAAGAACTCCAGTAGCTCCTCCACCATCTTCATCTTCTGGAACTTGGTAATTTTTCATCACAAACCTCATAAACTCATTAATTCCACCAGGGAATAATGGTTTTACTTCAACTGCTTCATATTGAAGTGGAGTTTCAGTGTGTTTAATGGTTTGAGGAAAAACAGAACCGCCCAGGAAAAAAAACATAATCAAAATTGTAATTTTCTTCATAAAGTCATTTCAGTGTTAATTTCTTAAATTTTACCCTAAATTTTGGCTGAAAATTTAGAGGCGGCAATAATACAACACATAAAACGAAACACAAAATAAAATCGTTTAAGTGCTTTTAAAACACTGAAAATTAATATTATACTTACACGATTGTAAGAAATATTAAGCGAATAAAAACAAAAAACCCATTTGCTTTACAAATGGGTTTTACTATTAGTTTCTTAAAGTTATGGGCAGAACAAAGAGTACTCTAACTGGTTTTCCTCCTTCGCTTCCTGGCTTCCATTTTGGTGAAGTTAACAGAACTCTTTTAGCTTCATCAGCAGTACCGCTTCCTAAATCGTCTATAATTTTAATTTCTCCAACATTTCCATAAGTATCAATAACGAAACTTACTTTTAAAATTCCGGAAGGACTATCTTCTTCTTCAGGGGCTCTGAAATTTTTTCCAACGAATTTAATAAACTCATTTACTCCTCCTGGAAATGAAGGTTGTGTCTCAACAGTTTCAAAAGGAATAGGCATTCCTTTTACAACACTTATTGGTGCTTGGGCTAGAATATGCTGCATAGCGAAAAGCGCTATGAAAAGCAGAAGATTTTTTTTCATAATAGTGTGGTATTTCGGTTAAATTCTATTTTTTCAAAATCATCACTTTAAGTAAGCTATTTTATTGGGGCAAAATGCTTATTCTAAAAAACCATGTTACTTAATTTTTGCGTAAATGTAAATTAATTTATTTAATGAACAAAAATTAAACTGCTTATTTTTAATTAGTTATGAACATACTTAATGTAAGTCAATAGCTATTGGTAAACTATATCTAACCCTTATTGGTCTTCCATTAAGCATTCCTGGAATCCATTTTGGGCAATTTTTCATTAATCTCATTGCCTCTTCTCCTGTGCCATAACCCAAATCTCTGATTACTTTTATATCGGCAATACTACCATCCATTTCAATTACGAATTCAACAAATACCCTTCCTTTGAGAGGTGTAACATTAGGATACATATAATGTCTTTGCACATAAAGACCAAATTCTTTGAACCCTCCAGGAAATTCAGGTTGTTTTTCAAGACCAGCAGAACTATAAATTGGCTCCTGATTTGGAATGTTTGCCGTTTCTTGAGCCATTCCAATCTGAGATACTAGAACTATAAATATAGTAAAAAATATTTTTTTCATCAATGTTTTTAAATTTTTTTAATTGGTTTTAGCACCAATATTAATTATCAAACTATAACGTGCTTTTATGGATTTTCCGCGTTGTGTTCCAGGTTTCCATTTTGGCATACTTTTAATCATTCTAAGAGCCTCTTCTTTAGTACCATATCCTAAATCTTCTGAGACTACAACATCAACAATATTGCCTTCAGTATCAATCACAAAAGAAGCAAGTACTTTTCCTTTTAAATTTAATGAATTGGAATAATTGAAATTATCTTTAATAAATGCTTTGAGTCCATTATTTCCTCCTGGAAATTCTGGAGCAGATTCTGCAGGAACTGCATTTGAGCTTTGACCTTGAGCAATTACATTATTTGGTTTAGGAGTATCGGCTACATAAAAAGCTTCTTTCTTTGTTTCTGAAAATACGATAGGATAGCGTACATTAATACTAATTGGCTTTGTGCCACGTTTTGCAGGTTCCCATTTTGGAGCTAATTTGATTACTCTGATGACTTCCGTTGCCATTCCAATTTCAGGAAACTCAACAATACGTAAATTTTTTATTTCGCCAGTTTCAGCAATGGTAAATGTAAAAACGACTTTTCCTGCTTTAACCATTTTAGAAAAATCCAACTCACGGTTGATGAATTCATGAAATTTTTGAATCCCGCCACCATTAAATTTTGCTGCCTCATAATCTCCTTTAAGATAAACTTCATCTTCTGCTCCACCCAATTGCGCGAAGCTTGCATTTGAAATTCCAAAAAACAATACAAAAACTAAAATCAATCTCATGCTAAGGTATATTAAGGTATTTATGCGTTTGCAAGGAAACGCGCCATTTTGGATTGTTCATGACATAATCTACGATAAGTGGCGTCATTTCTTCTTTTTTGCTCCATTCTGGTTGAAGGAACAAAATGGCATTGTCATTTACTTTTGCAGCTTGTTCTTCAGCAAAAATAAAATCATGTTTGTTGTAGATAATCACTTTCAATTCGTCGGCGGTAGCATAAGCATCGGCAACGGGTAATTTATTTTTTTTGGGAGAAAGACAAAACCAATCCCATTCTCCAGTTACCGGATAGGCTCCTGACGTTTCTATATGTACACGAAGATTTTGCTCTTTAAGTTTTGAAGTCAGAAGGGTCATGTCCCAAGTAAGCGGTTCACCACCAGTTATGACTATTGTCTCTGCGT
>JBDTNG010000235.1:0-25048 GCA_039933895.1 Flavobacterium sp.
CACGCCAAACTTTGGCCTCATAAATTTTATCCGATTTTGGGTATTTGTATAAAATATAGTTGAAGGCTTCCAATGCAGGAATAAATCGCTGATCATAATAACGAGATTTTCCTAAAAGCAAATGCGCTTCATCCATTTGATAGTTTTTTTCTTCCCCATCAATGTTCATCGAATGCTTTTGAACAGCTTTTGTCGCTTTGGTTTCTGCTCTTTCAAAATTTGCGTTTTTTTGTTTTTGACCAGGCAGCATACTTTCATCAACAACCTGCATTCTTTCCACCGTAAGCAATTCCCAAAAATTATCTTTATACCCGGCTTTCAATTCATTGATCCCAGATTGAAGTGCTATACTACCATTATACATAGTATTATCTCTTGCATTTAATGCATGCCAATTTCTATTTACAAAAGAATTCCTTTTAGTTGAACAAGCCACTATTAGGATCAATAAAAAGAAAAAGGAAATATATTTTAATCTATTAATTTTCAACATAAAATAGTTTTATATGTAAACTTCTAAATCTAGTATTTAGTATTAAGACTTGTAAAAGTACGTTTCTTTTTGAAATTCCGAAAAATAAAGTATTTATTTAATTTTTTTGTACTTATAATAATATGTCAATACCGTTTGTTAATTTTGCTAAAAAGATTTACTATGTCCACATTTTATAAACTATCTATACAAGAAATAAAAAGAGAAACACCTCAAACCGTTTCTGTTTTATTTAACATCCCATTAGAATTTAAAGACTTTTATCGTTTTACTGCAGGTCAGTACGTTAATTTAAAACTTACACTCGACGGAGAAGAAATTCGTCGTGCATATTCTATTTGTTCTTGTCCTAATAGTGATGAATTGCGAATTGCAATAAAATCAGTAAAAAATGGGCATTTTTCAAAATTTGCCAACGAAAAACTAGCCGTTGGTCATGTCCTTGAAGTAGGGACTCCTGAAGGAAAATTTACTTTTGAACCCAATCCGGAAAGACAAAAAAACTATTTGGCTTTTGCGGCAGGAAGTGGAATAACACCCGTGATGTCGATTATTCAATCTGTTTTAAAACAAGAATCTAAAAGTTCTTTTGTATTGGTTTTTGGAAATAAAAATCCTGAAGGAACAATTTTTCACAACCAATTAATTCATTTACAACAACAATATTTGGGTCGTTTTTTTGTACAATTTGTTTACAGCCAATCGAAATCTGACGAAGCTCTTTTTGGAAGAATTGACAAATCTGTTGTGAATTTTGTGATGAACAACAAACATGCAGAAAAAGAGTTTTCAAAATTCTATCTGTGTGGTCCTGAAGAAATGATTAACACTGTTAGTACCGTTCTGAAGGAAAAAAATATTTCAGAGAAAGACATCAAATTTGAATTGTTTTCTGCTTCTACAAAAGAAAATGCAGTCGATACCAGCAAAAATGAACACACAAAAATTGTCGTGATGGTCGATGGTGATGAAACGACCTTTGAAATGTCATCCAAACAAACCCTTTTAGAAGCGGCTTTAAAACAAGGAATTGATGCTCCATATTCTTGTCAAGGCGGAATTTGTAGCAGCTGTTTGGCTCGTGTAACCACCGGAACTGCGATGATGAAAAAGAACTCTATTTTAACTGATGGTGAAATTGCCGAAGGCTTAATTTTGACTTGTCAGGCACATCCAACTTCAAGCGAAATTTATGTAGATTATGACGACGTTTAGTGGCTTATTTCTTATAAATAAAATTTTAATAAGGTGCTAATCAGCACCTTATTTTGCTTAAATAAGTATTTTGTCGGTAATTTTGGTAAGTTTATCGAGTTTGTTAAAATTTTGATTAAAAATCTTTAAATGATTCTATTTTTGTTCAAAATTTTAAAAAAACAACTAAAAAACAAACTAAATCGTATGTTCTTCCCCCTTATTAGACTTAATCCTCAAACGAAAATCGTTTGTGCTGTGTTCTTTCTTTTATTTATCCAAAATTCATTACTTGCGCAAGTCGGAGTGGGTACTTTAACCCCAAAAGGTGCGCTTGATGTTGCAAGTACTACTACCGCATTTTTGATGCCTCGAATTGCCCTTACCGCTTCAAATGTTAGCGCTCCGGTGGTTAATCCTCAAGGAGGTTCATTAGAAATAGGCTCTATGGTTTTTAATACTACAACAACTGCAGGAACATATGGTGTAATCCCTGGAATTTATTTTTGGGATGGCACAAAATGGGTTTCTCAAGTACATCGTTATTTCGAAAAGAAATTTTTGCAAAGTTCAAACTTAGCAGTTGCTACAACTGCATCTTCTTATACGAACATTCCCGGAATAACAGCAGTATCTTTTGTTGCTCCTTATGATGGTGAATATAGTTTTGTTTTTTCAGGCTATCTTGGTGCTGGAACTGTTGATTCGAGTTCAGCTAAAAATGGATTTGTTGAAGGAAATTTCAAACTGACAATTAATGGTGTTGATTATAGAAAATACTCACATTCTACCAGTTTTTATAATAGTTCAACGGGAACAGATTATTTAGAATTATTTAATGAAACCAATATCACGGTAACAGTTTTGTTAACTGCTGGTCAAACCTGTAACGTCAATGCTTCTTATAATGGAATCGCTGATGACAACATTATTGAATCTAACCCACATGTCATTGGAAAAACGACTGTTCTGGGAAATTTATGCGAAGTAAATATAATGTACATTGGAAGATAACACATATCTAATCAAATAATAAAAGGAGCTTCATCGGCTCCTTTTATATATATCGTAAAAATTAGTTATTTAGGGTTTTAAGAAAACCGTCGCCAATGAATCGTATCCTGGATTGTGGTTGTCCCAAATTTTCCAGAGACCATCTATTTTCCTAAAGAAATACAATTGATTGTTTGCCGTATTGTAGGTATGGTAGGTTTTTCCATTGCTGTATGTCCAATGTATGTTCCAAAATTCTTTCGTTGCAATTAATGCTGTATCCTCAGTGATATTACGTAGTTTGAATCCATAATTTTCAAAATTGGATCGGTTGCTTTCACAATCCATGCGAAGGTTTAATTCTGAAAATTTTAAATGTAAATCGGAGATTCTTTTGTATACAGGGCTTTCCTCAAAGGCATACTCCGAAAATTTTCCCATCTCGAATACCGGTAATTTTTTCATATTCTCAAATTCTTCCTTGCAAGAATTGATTATTATTTCTGTAAAAAAGGAAATATTAACATCAATCCCTTCAATATTCTGAACCTCTTGAATATCCTTTAGCTGTTCTTCCTCAAATTGTTTTTTCTCATTCTTGAACTGATGCAACAGAAAATTATTCAAATTGGGATACCCCAAAAAGATGGCGAGTTTGTCAAGTGTTTTTAAAAAACGTAAATCGTTACTCTTTCTATCAATATAATCATTGGTAAATATTCTCTGCAAAGTGGAACTTGAAATTGTAACGCCTAATTCATTTTTTTTAGACCCCTGCATAAATTCAGATTTTGACAAACTCTCGGAAATAATATCAGATAACACTATATATTGGGCTCTTTTCCATTGAAATGAACTCAGCAAAGAACTGTTTTTAATACGATTATGATTAATAATCTCTTGCTTTAATTTTTTAATGATTTCTTCCATTTCTAATTCCTCCTTTTTAAAATTTCCATCAAAATAAAATTGTTTAAATAGTCCTGTTTATTAAAACAACAGTAATACTATCTCCAAAATAAAAACACAGCATTATCAATTCAATAAAATTAGTGCGGTAAAGATAACTTTTGTTACGTTTTATTTAAAAAAAACACACAAAATAACAAAATATTTAATAATTGTTATTTTTTTTAAGTCTTTCGTTAGGTGCTTTTATTAACAATTATCTCCAAAAATTGTTCGCTTTGTATCTTCATTCGTTTTCAACTTTCATTCACACCTACCCTCGCGTTCTCCTTAAAATAAAGGCTTTTCCTATATTATCTAAGAAATCCATTCTTTTAAATGTACAATATAAAGAAATCTATCTTAGATTTTTAAAGTTATGATTGTTTTAAGGTTAATATATGATTCAATTTATGTTGGCAACTGATATTGTGTAACATTATATTAGCGAGCTAGTTAACCAAAAATAAATAAATCCAATGAAGAATTTTACTAAATTAATACCCCTTTTTCTTATTTATGTTTTTTCATCTCTGAGTATTAATGCTCAAGTAGGTGTAGGAACTATCGCTCCAAAGGCTGCCCTAGACGTAACGAGCACAACCACAGGTTTTTTAATGCCCCGAATAGCATTAACCGACATTAATCTCTCTGCGCCGGTAGTAAATCCAGCAACAGGTGCTCTTGAAGTGGGAACCATGGTGTTTAATACGGCAACTGCTGCCGGAACAACCAATCCTGGTATATCTGGTGTAGTCCCTGGATTGTATTTTTGGGATGGCTCAAAATGGGTGCCGCAATTTCAAAGAGGTTTTGAAAAAAGATATGTGCAATCTGCTGATTTAATGTTGGCTAAAAGCGCCTCAACTTATACGAATATTCCTGGATTGGCGGGACTAAGTTTTGTTGCCCCTTATGATGGAATGTACCAATTTACCCTAACTGGCTATTTGGGGTCTGAAACCCCCATGGGTACTGTTAGTTTTACAAATAATGATTTTGGTTGGGTTGAAGGTAATTTCAAAATGACTATAAATGGTGTGGACTATAAAAAATATTCTTATGCGGTGAGTTTTTACAATCACGCCTCCAGCATGCAGTATTTTCAGCTTTTTAACGAATCCAATGTAATAATAAAACTTTCCCTAACTGCCGGAAGTACTTGTACCCTCAATGCTTCCTATAATGGTGCGGCTACTGATGGGTATGGAACCGCGGCACAGAATACTGCAGCTTTAAGTCATGTTGTTGGTAGAGCCGCTGCTGTGCTTGGAAACGAATGTGAAATTAATGTTATTTATATCGGTAAATAAAACATTGATTTAGCAATAAAAAGGGAGCTTAAGTAGCTCCTTTTTATTGCTATTAACTTTCTTTATGTGACTATAAATATAGTATTAAGGTTTTAAAAAAACCCCTGCTAATGAATCGTATCCCGGATTGTGATTGTCCCAAATTTTCCATGTCCCATTTATTTTTCTAAAAAAATACAATTGACTGCTTGCCTTATTATGCGTGTGGAAAGTTTTTCCATTGTTGTCAACCCATTGTACATTCCAAAATTCTTTTGAACCAATTACTGCTGTATCCTCATTAATACTTCGCAATTTGAATCCATAATTTTCATAATTGGAACGATTGTTTTCACAATTCATATGAAGGTTTAATTCTAAAAATTTTAAAAGCATATCAGAGACTCTTTTGTAAGCAGGACTGTCCTTAAAAACATAATCCGAAAATCTTTCCATATCAAGTGCTGGTAATTTTTTCATAATCTCAAATTCTTCTCGGCAATAATTGATTATCATTTCCGTAAAAAAACTAATAGGCACATCGGGAACCTTAATTTCTTGAATAGCCTTTTGCTGTTCATCATCAAATTTTGCTTTTTCATTCTGAGACTGATGTAACAAATAACTATTCAAATTGGGATACCCCAAAAAGATGGCGAGCTTGTCGAGTGTTTTCAAAAATCGCAAATCGGTGCTTCCTTTATCTGTATATTCGCTGGCAAAAATCCTTTTCAGGGTAGAACCAGAAATGGTAACTCCTAAATCATTTTTTTTTGAGCCCTGCATATGTTCTGACTTTGACAGACTCTCTGAAATTATTTCTGAGAGAATATTGTAATGTCCACTTTTCCATTCTGCTAAGCTAAATAATGAACTATTTTTAACAAGATCATGATTAATAATTTCTTGCTTTAGCCTTTTAATGATTGCTTCCATTTTGAATTTTTTCGGTTAGTTAGTGTCGTAAAATAAGATTATTTCAATCGTTTTTTCGACATCATTTCAAAATAACTACAATTTTGCCATAAAGACAAAATAGTTCATACTATCTATTCTATAAAATTAATGCAAAAAAGATAGCTTTTATTACGTTTTGCGCAAAAAAATAGATCAACTAATAAACTCTTTAATTCTTGTTTTTAAAGCGCTCTAGAGCCGTTTTAAATTATGTTGATGGTAAAAATGTTACGATATTTAGATTACATTGGTAGATTAAGCTTTGACCTATAAATAAAAAAGGAGCTTAATAAGCTCCTTTTTTATTTATAGGTCGATTTCTCTTTTTAGTATGTTATTAACTTAAGCCTTTAAGAAAACATCCGCTAAGGTATCGTATCCAGGATTATGGTTGTCCCAAATTTTCCAATCACCATCTATTTTTCTAAAGAAATATAGTTGACTTGTTGCCTTATTGTAAGTGTGAAAACTTTTTCCATTGCAATCAACCCAGTGCACGTTCCAAAATTCTTTTGAGCCAATTATAGCTGTATCCTCGTTGATATTACGCAATTTAAGTCCATAATTTTCAAAATTAGAGCGGTTGTTTTCACAATTCATATGAAGTTTTAATTCTGAAAATTTTGAAAACATGTCTGCTGCTCTTTTATACAAAGGACTATCCTCAAAGACATAATCCGGAATTCTTCCCATGTCAAATGCAGGTAATTTTTTCATCGTCTCAAATTCTTCACGGCAATAATTAATTACCGTTTCCATAAAAAAGCCACTGAGGATATCGATATCTTTAACCTCTTGAATAGCTTTTAGCTGTTCATCTTTAAATGGTATCTTCTCATTCTGAGATTGATGCAACAGATAACTATTCAAATTTTGATACCCTAAAAAGATGGCGAGTTTATCTAGGGTTTTCAAAAATCGCAAATCAGTGCTTCCTTTATTTGTATATACGCTAGTAAATATCCTTTTCAGGGTAGAACCAGAAATAGAAATCCCTAAGTATTTTTTTTGGAGCCTTGCATAAGATCTGACTTGGAAAGACTCTCAGAAATAATTTCAGAGAGAATACTGTAATGTCCCGTTTTCCATTGTGATAAGCTAAATAATGAGCTGTTTTTAACAAGATCATGATTAATGATTTCATGCTTTAAACTTTTAATGATTGCTTCCATTTTTAATTTTTTCGGTTAATTAGTATCGTCGAAGTAAGATTATATAATCCTTTTTTTCGAGGTCTTTTCAATAAAACTTCAATTTTATCATAAAGACAAAACATATGTTAAATTGAATTATTCATAAAAATATCATTGCAAATATAGTTTTTGTTAAAAAATAAACAAAAAAAACTTAAAAAATAAACGAATTCAATAATTTACTTTTTTGCATATGCTTAAAAAATTTCATAATTATTTCTTCTTTTTTCCTCCAAAAACTCTTGAAATGCTCCCAAATAAAGGGTGTCTAAGTTTTCTGCATTCTACTGTTGTATCCCAAAAAACAGTAAAATTTCAACTAATATCCAGATTTAATTTTTGTAAAATATTGTAAATCGAACTATAAAATAATTTTACAGTCCGTTTAAAGTTGGTTTGTACTTAGTTTAAAGTTCGTTTTAAGTGAGGGTTAAAATTAAATTAGCGCCTTAATAAACCCTAATTCACTAAAAACAAACCCGTTATGATAAAAAATTACGCTAAGAAAAAGCAAATACTATACGGACTGTTCGTGTTGTTATCAGTTCTTTTTCCTTTTAACAATTTAGTTGCGCAAACAACAATCATTAACCCTATTACAGATGGTGGTTTTGAAATTGGAAACACATTTGCAGCAAATGGATGGAACGTAACAACTGGAGCAATAAATCAATGGGCTTTAGGCACAAACGTAATGGGCTATAGTGGTGCCAGATGTGCTTATGTTTCTAATAACCCAGGTGCAGCTAATCCTCCACTTACTTACAACATGGGTGCTACTTGCTCAGCTCATTTATATAAAGATGTAACAATTCCGGCAGGAGAAACCATTATTACATTGTCTTTTGAATGGGGAGCAGACGGAGAATCAAGTTGGGACAAAATGAGAGTTTGGATCGTACCAACAACATTTGTGCCTACATACGGAGCAGCAGCTATTACTGCTACAGGTACTGCGCCAACAGGAAGAATTCAAATGGGTCTTACAAATTATAGTGAGCTGAATCCAGGAACAACTGCTAATCTTACAGTACCCGCTGCCTATGCAGGGACAACTGTTCGATTGGTCTTTGAATGGACAAACGACGGTAGCGGAGGACAAAACCCTCCAGCTGCTATTGAGGGTGTTTCATTAACGTCAAGTGCGCCATGTGCAGATGTAACTTCTGTAACAGCGACAATAAATACAACAACCTCAACTACTATTAATTGGACTGCGGGAGCACCTGCTCCTGCCCAAGGTTATCAGTATTATTTATCAACATCGGCTACACCACCAACAGCAGGAACCACTCCTACAGGATCGGTTGGTGCCGGCGTTACAACACTAAGTCTAACAGGTTTAACAAGTGGTGTCACTTATTATATATGGATTCGTTCTAAGTGTAACGCTACATCCCTAGGAAATTGGATTGGAACCAGTTTCTTTCAACCTACTTGTTTACCAGGCGGCGGAGTGGGTATCAGCGACCTAGGATGTCCCAATGTAATTTCGGGAGGATTAGGATTAAGCGGTGTAGATCCGGCAGCAATCACATGTACTTCTGCTTCTACTTGTGTAGACTTAGAGGCTAAATATTTACAATTAGGGAATACAACAGCCTATACTGTTCAATCCATACCATACAATCCTCCTTATCAATTCTCTTGCTTGGCCAACCCCGTTGGTCTTACAGGAGATGACAAATGGTCTTCAACAATTAATTTGCCTTTTAATTTTTGTTTTTATGGCAATACTTACAATAAATGCCTTATAGGTACAAATGGAATGGTAACTTTTGATACAACTGCTAACAGTCCTGGCGGAAGTACCGGTTTCTCATTTGCCAATAACCTGCCTAGCACAACTGGAGCTTTATTTGCTAACACCATTTACGGAGTATATCATGATGTGGACATAAGCAAAGGAGGTCAAATAGGATGGGAATTGATTACTCTTAATTCAGGATGTAGAGCCCTTGTTGCTTCATGGTATAATGTTCCTATGTTTTCTGACAACACGCGCCTTTACACTGGTATGATGGTATTCTACGAAAATACAAATGTTATTGAAGTTTATATTAAGAATAAAGTAATTGACGGTGGTGCTTTTGGCGCTTGGAACGGCGGAAATGCCATTGTTGGAATTCAAAATGTTGGAGCAACTCAAGCTGTTGTAGCTCCAGGAAGAAATGCTTTAGATGCAGATTGGGCTGTTACCAATGAAGCATGGCGTTTTGTGCCATCTGGAGCTTCAATAACTTCGCTTAAATGGTATCAAGGTTCAGGAACTGCAGGCCCAGTGTTAGGAACTGCGGCTAATCTAAATGTTTGTCCAGCCACCACCACCACTTATACTGCTGAAGTTACCTATACTCTTTGTAATGGTACTACTTTAAAAGAATTAGACGAAACTACAGTAACTATTGTACCAAGCAAAGTATGGAATGGTTCAGTAAATACTGCATGGAGTAATGCTAACAATTGGACTCCAACAGGCATCCCTGCGAATACTGACTGTGTTATTATTCCAAATGTTACTAACGCTCCTATTATTAGCGGTGCTGGTTACAATGGTTTGGGGTTAAATCTAACCATTCAAAACGGAGGTCTTTTATCAGTTAATGCTTTAAATAATTTATCAATTGCAGATTATGTAAACATATTCCCTACCGGTGATTTAGTTCTTGAAAGTTCTGCTAGTTTAATTCAAACAAACAGCATTGCCAATACAGGTACTGCACATGTTAAAAGAAATTCTCAACCCATGTATCTCTTAGATTATTCGTATTGGAATTCGCCTGTAACATCTGCTTCTGGATTCACGGCAGGAGGACTTACATCTAACTCTCCCTATATTTACAGATACACTCCTACTATTGCAGGTGGAAACGGAAATTGGACAACATTAACAACAGGTAGTGTAATGAACCCTACTTATGGCGTAATTGCAAGAGCTCCTGGAACCTTCCCATCATCTGGTGTAAAGCAAACCTTCACCGCAACATTTACTGGAACTCCTAACAACGGTACTATTACAATGCCAATTTCAAAAGGTTCAAATGCTAATATTGGTACTAGTGTAAATGGCAGCACAGTTATTGTTGACTCTGATGACGAATGGAATTTGATTGGAAATCCATATCCATCAGCTATTGATATTGTAAGTTTCCTTAACAACCCAATCAATGTACCGGTGGTTGATGGTACCGTTTACTTATGGACGCACAATACATTACCAACAAGTGCTATACCAGATCCATATTATGGCAACTATACAAATAATTACACAGCAAATGATTATGCTACCGTTAACTCACTAGGTACTACTGCCACTGCAGCTAGCGGAGGAATATTACCTACAGCATTTATTGCTTCAGGTCAGTCATTCTTTATCCGTGCCGATAGTACAATGCCAAACGGAACTACTGGCAATGTGACATTCAACAACGGTATGCGTGTCCTTAACAACAACAATAGTTTCTACAAAAATGCATCTGAAACAAGCGCAAGTGATTTTAACAAGCAACGTTTATGGTTGGATCTTTCCAACAACAATGGCGGATTCAGTCAGATATTGGTTGGTTATGCCGAGAATGCAACATTAGGATGGGACCGCGGACTAGACGCTGGAGCTTTAGCCGGTAATGCGGTTAAATTCTACTCGCTAATTCCTGATAGAAAGCTAACAATTCAAGGACGTCCATGGCCTTTCATCCCAGAAGATGTTGTTCCGCTAGGTTACTATGCCGTTACGCAAGGAAATTACACTATTGGAATTGATCATTTGGATGTTGAATTCAACAGCACTAATATTTATTTGGAAGATAAGTTACTGAATGTTGTTCACAATTTGAAACTAGCTCCTTATAACTACGCATCAGCAGCAGGTACTTTCGACGATCGTTTCTTTTTACGATACACCGATAATAGCTTAAGCAATATAGATATATCAGCCATAGAAAATTCAGTAACTGTTATAACTGGTAACAATGTGAAAGTCGTTTCTTCTCAACAAACCATTAAAGACATTATTGTTTATGATATTTTAGGAAGAGAAATTGATCAATATAAAAATATCAATACGAATCAAATCGAATTGTTCAGATTAGTATCGACAAACAATGCATTAGTACTGAAGATTACTTTGGAAAATAACATAGTGATAAACAAGAAAATTATTTACTAAGAACGGCAACACAACTTTTTAGTATTTTCAACAAACCCTGATTCGCTCAGGGTTTGTTTTTTTCAAGACTTTAGGAAAGCAGCCGCTAAGGTGTCATATCCGGGATTGTGATTGTCCCAGATTTTCCAAACACCATTTATTCTCTTAAAGAAATACAACTGACTAGTTGATTCGTTGATTAGATAAATAGTCTTTCCATTTTCGTCTACCATATATATGTTCGCAAATTCTTTTACGCTTATTACAACCGAATCCTCATTGATATTCTTCAGTTTGAATCCATATATTTCAACGTTTGAACGGTTTCCTTCACAATTCAAACGAAGATTGTTTTCTGAAAATTTTAAAATCATGTCGGCAATTCTTTTGTAGAATGAACCCTCCTCAAAAGCATAATCCGAAAGTCTTCCCATATCGAATGTTGGTAACTTTTTCATTATCTCAAATGTTTCATCACAGCAATTAATTATCCTTTCTGTAAAAAAAGAAAAAGGAAGGTTGATGTCTTGAATGTCCTCAATAACCTTTCCTTTTTCTTTACTAATTTTAACTTTATCATTTTGAGATTGATGCAACATATAACCATTCAAATTAGGATAACCCAAAAAGATAGCGAATTTATCGAGTGTTTTCAAAAACCGTAAATCGGTACTCTCGTTATTTGTGTATGTGGTGGTGAATATCCTTTTCAGAGTAGAACCTGAAATAGAAGTTCCTAAATCATTTTTTCTAGAGCCTTGCATAAACTCCGACTTTGACAAACTCTCAGAAATAATTTCAGAGAGAATATTGTAATGTCCCATTTTCCACAACACTAAGCCAAATAACGAACTGTTTTTAACAAGATCATGATTAATGATTTCCTGTTTTAGCTTTTTAATGATTTCTTCCATTTTTAATTCCTTTAGTGTACATCTAAAACTTCTTCTAATTTTTTCTTTTCTTCCTAAAATCCTTGGAAAGCATCCAAATTGTAGCATCTAAGTTTTCATCGTTTTACTGTTTTTTTTTCAAAAAAAACACTGCAAACTCAACCAATACCCAAATACATTTTTATAAAATATTATTCTAAAATAACAAATAATTTAAATCAAACCATAAATGATTTTTACAGTCAGTATAAAGTTGGTTTGTAATTGGCTTAAAGTTCTTTTTTTATATGTGCTAAAATTATATTTACCACCGGATTCAATGAGATACAAATCATAATATGAAAAATTTTGCCTCTTTACTGTTTTTTTTTATATGTGCTTTTTCACAGACTATTACGAATACTCAGGCTGGAACTCAGTTCAGCAAGATTATACATAAAATTTGCTTTAGATCTAGTTTCAATCACTGGAAAAATTATTTCCTTAAATGATATAAGCAGCTTATTAAAGACACTGATTCGACAAGTTTAGTGTTTTCAAAATAATTTATTACAATGAGAAAAATAACAATACTTACAATAGCTTTATTTCCATTATCCCTGATTGCTCAAGTTGGTATAGGAACCACAACTCCTGCAACAACTCTTGATATCACAGCAGTAAACCCAACCGGAGCTTCCACCAATGTAGACGGAATTCTAATCCCCCGTGTAGACAGGCAACGGGCACAAGTTATGGTTGGGACACTTACCTCAACTTTAATCTATGTAAATAATATTCTAACTGGTACGGCGGCTGGAACAGCGGCTAATATAACTTCGGTAGGATTTTATTATTATGACGGTGCGCTATGGCAAAAAATACAAACCGGTGCTGCCTCAACAGATTGGTCATTAACAGGAAATGCCGGGACAACTCCAGGAGTAAATTTTATTGGAACAACTGATGCCAAAGATTTAATAATTAAAACAGGTGTAGGTGGCGTCGAAAGAGCTCGAATTTTAAGTAACGGGCACGTTTTAGTAAATACAACAACCAATAATGCCACTTCTGGTACAAATAATATTTTTGAAGTTAGCACAGCTGTTGCTTCTGAAGATGCCATAAGCGGTTATGCTAATGGCGCAGGTGGAACTGGTGTTTTTGGACAATCGAATAATACAACAGGAGTAGGGCTGTATGCAAATAATACAGGCGGAGGTTCAGCGCTTACCAGTACAGTAACTGGTGCTGCATCAACTCCTGCAAATACAGCTGCGGTTTTTGCACAACTTGACCAGACAAATACAGCTGGCAGCCAAGATGTAGCGGGTGTTATAGGTCTTCACCTGTCCAAGACTTTAGCAAATGGAGGATATGCTGGGCCATTACTTTCAGGAGGTAATTCTGCATTGGGAGGAGTGGTAGGAACACTAGGGTCTAGAGAGACTAGTTCATTCGCCAATTCCTATTTCTTTGGTGTGATTGGAGATGTATTAATAGATAATAGTTTTTTTGCGACAATCCCTCGTCGTACTGGTGGGGTTTTAGGTAATAATGGCTCAACTACATGGGGAGTATTAGCTTATACAAACTCTGCTGGAACACAGTACGGAACGTATGCAGGAACAAGTGCCTCAGCTACAGCTGGTGGTTCTGGAAAAACATCAGGCACCAACCAAGAAAACAACAATATTGGTATGGGTATTAACGGTGGTTTTATGGGCGGATTTGTGAAAGGAAGTCAATATGGCTTAATTAGCAAAGGAAGTGAATTTGGTATGTATGTTAATGGAAATACAATTACCAATAAACCTATAGTACAATTAACAGAAACCAATGGGAAAAGAATCGCTACTTATACTTCAAACTCAACAACTGTTGATGTAAACACAAGAGGTAAAGCCAAAATGGCAAACGGTACTGCTTTTGTTCCTTTTGATGAAAACTTCAAAGCTACTGCTAATCTTGATGAAGAAAATTTAAACATTAATGTAACTCCAATGGGAACAACTAACGGTGTTTATATCAGTCAAATTACTAAAGATGGTTTTTATATAAAGGAAAACAACAACGGAACAAGCAACACTTCAATAAATTGGATAGCCGTGAGTAAACGAAAAGGGTATGAAAAAGGCGTGGAAATCTCAAATGAAATTTTAGCTAACACCTTTGATAAAAACATGGACGGCGTCATGTATAATGATGGAAATACAACGGGCAACGCTTCTCCTATTTATTTTGATGGTACTAAAGTTCGTTTCGAACAAATGAAAGAAAACAGATCAATGCAAGGCAAACTATCTCCTATTAATAAGCCAGAGCCTGTAAAAACTGATAAAAACTAAACTAAACATGCTATGTGGATAAAAAAATACCGGTGTTAATGGTAGGGTAAGCGTTAATACCAGATTGGCAGGTAGTAAGGTGGTTTTTCTGCCTGTCAATCAACTTATAATAAATAAGTGGTGTTTCAATTTTCTTATTGAAGACCCCAATTTATATCAACCCCAATTTATTAATATTTTAAAAAAAAGACAATGAAAAAAACTTTACTTTCTATTTTCATGGCCCTTGGCGGTCTAATGGCTACAAATGCACAAACAATCACTTCCCAAGACTTTAATTCCCTTACCATTGGAAATGTTGGTACCGATGTCAGTGCAACAAATCCTGGTCAAGGAGGTTTTCTTACCCTTGTTCAAGGAGGAGGCGGAGCAAATTCTAATTTTAAAATTGTTAACAACGGAGCTCCTCAAGCCAATGTGTTGCAAATCACAGGTGCTGCGAATGCTACGTCAGATAGATATATAGGGACTGATGAAACTGCAACTGCTTGGCCAGCAAGAACAGCTGGAAATGATTTTATTGAGGTCGAATTCGATTTTAATCCAGGAGCTGCGACTACAAGTAAAAATACTTTCGGAATTTATATATTTAATTCTGATTTCTCACAAATTATTGGAGGTTTCATGGTTAACATGGATACTAAAATTGTTACAGGAGTTTATAATAATAATCCACAGCTACTAGGCATTTTAACTGCCAATACTTGGGTTAGAATGGGTTTGAGTTTTAACAAAACAACTGGTCAAGTGCGTTGGAAAGGTCCTGGATTTAACACTACTGCTGTAGGACTTGCTGGAGTAAATCCGTTCGAAATAGATTTTAATGTTGCCCCTGGTACTGGTAATACCGTTTCAAGTATTAGCTTAGTTGATAACTTTACTATTAAAGCAACCAACACAGATACTTTAGGTGTTAGTTCAAATGAACTTACAGCATCTAAAATAGCTGTTTATCCTAATCCTGTAACTGATGTTCTAACGATTTCTAGTAATGGAATGGTACAAATGAATACGGTTTCAATGATTGATATTAACGGAGGAACAGTTAAATCAGTAAATCTTAATACTACTGTCGAATCTCAAATTAATATTTCAGATTTAAATGCTGGTATCTACTTTATGAAAATCGATACCAATGAAGGTTCTCTTACTAAAAAAGTGATCAAAAACTAACACCCCATTTTGATATAAACTAAAAGGAGCTTATTTAAGCTCCTTTTTTATTGCATCTATAACCTCACTCGGCAAAATGGTTCGCATCGCATCTTTATAACCTTCCACTTTTTTATTGCCATAAACTGAAGTTGGTAATAAAGGAAACTTTTCTCTATCTGAAACCAAAGCATTCTCCAATGGTTGATCAAACGGAGAAAAACCTGCATAAGGATGTGTGGCTCCCCAAAGCGTAATGGTTTTAATGCCCAACATCGCTGCAATATGTGCATTACCAGAATCCATGCTCAGCATCACATCCAAATTGGAAATCAAATCCAATTCTTGTTGCAATTTTAGCTTTCCAGCAACAACCAAAACATTTTCATGTTGGTTTTTCATTTCATTTAGAATGGTAATTTCTTTTTCACCTCCGCCAAAAAGGAATATTTTAAATGCTTCGTTCTTCGCCAAACCATCAATCACTTCTTGCATCAAATCCTGTGGATATACTTTCGACTGGTATTGTGCAAAAGGCGCAATACCTATCCAATGTCGGTTTTTGATTCCAACTATAGTAATAATTTCTTCCGATAAAATTGTTTTTTTAGGAAATACCGGATGGTCCAATTGGATTGGAAATCCTATTTTCTGAAACGTTTCCCCATGTCTTTCAAACATCGTTTTTAACGGTTTGAAAATTTTGTTTTCGGCACTCGTTAACGCTTTTTTCTCAGCCCTTCCTTTATCGGTTGCAGCGACTTTTTTCCCACTTAAAGCAAATAAATTCCGAACTACTTTTGAACGCAATACATTGTGCAAATCAGCAACTGCATCGATATTCAATTTATGTACATCAGAAAACAATCGGAGTAATCCTAAAAATCCTTTGTGGCGTTTATTCAAATCGATGGCAAAGAAATTTACATTCGGAATTCCATCAAAAAAAGGTTTAAAAAAAGGACGCGAAACCACCGTGAGTTTCACCTGAGGATATTGTAAAGTTAAGGCTCTCAACACGGGAACTGTCATTGCGACATCGCCCATTGCAGAAAGCCTTATTACTAAAATGTGTTTAAATTCAGACATCTTTTTGATGGCTATTTTTTATTTTGATACAACACCGGATTTAATTCGTCGTCGTTGTACATTTTCATTTGTTTGTACACTTTCATGTATTTGTCACCATTTTCGATATCAGTGATCAAATCATCAATTGCAGTGGTTAAATCTTTCTTTTGCTCCAACAATACGTTTAGCTTTTCCTGACATTTTGCTCTGTGTTCTGCAGAGGCTTCTGTACGCGTTGCTTCTTCGTTCATGTGGTAAACTTTAAGCGCTAAAATCGACAATCTGTCTAATGCCCAAGCTGGACTTTCAGAATTAATTTTAGCAGAAGATTTTACGTTAACCGAAGCATATTTCTGAAGAAAATAACTGTCAATATATTCTACCATATCCGTACGAACTTGGTTCGATGCGTCAATTTTTCTTTTCAAAACAAGTGCCGCAACAGGATCAATTTGTGGATCACGAATAATATCTTCGTAATGCCATTGCACTGCATCAACCCAGTTTTTAGCGTATAATAAATGTTCTATTTTATCTTTTGGAAATGGGTTGTTAATCGGTTGATCGACACTATCAAACTTGTGATAATCGACAATACTTTGCTCAAAAATCGGGAAGGCAAATTGTGAAAACATAGCTTAAATTTTATTTACAAATATAGTTTTTATACTTTTATCACGCTAATACAAAATTCATCTGCCATGCACATTCATTATATCTCGGAAAAAAACAGTATTCTTAATCATTTTTTGGCTCAAATTCGTGATGTTAACATTCAAAAAGACAGCATGCGTTTCCGTAAAAACATCGAGCGTATTGGAGAAATAATGGCCTATGAACTAAGCAAAAATTTAGAATACAAAGCCATTGATGTACAAACCCCTATGGGCATTAAAAGCACAACTACCATTGCTGATAATGTGGTCTTGTGTTCTATTCTACGTGCTGGTTTGGCACTTCATACTGGTTTTATGAATTTCTTTGATGATGCTGAAAACGGATTTGTATCGGCCTATCGCCATCATTACAATAATGATGATGCTTTTGAAATTTTGGTTGAATACCAAGCTGCGCCTTCGTTTGAAGGAAAAAATTTAATTCTAATTGATCCAATGTTGGCCACAGGTCAATCGTTGGTTGCAGTTTTAAATAAGTTGCATCTGGAACAAAAACCAAAAGAAATTCACATTGCTGTTGTTATTGCTGCGCCTGAAGGGGTTGCCTTTCTAGAAGAAAATCTTCCGAAGAACTGTCATCTTTGGATTGCAGCACTTGACGAAAAACTGAACGAGAAGAACTATATTGTTCCTGGTCTTGGTGACGCTGGTGATTTAGCTTATGGTGATAAATTGTAGTGTTTTGGCGATCTAACTTTCTACATCAACTGTAATATAAAAGTGATAATACTGGCCGCCATAATGATCCCCAAAATGGATTCCTTAATCCAGTATTTCTCTATGGTTTCCAAATAATTGGTCAGCATAATAGACACAGGTACAAAAGTAAAAATCAGAAAACTATTGTCTTTATCTGGGGAGATAAAAAAGACCACTAAACCAATTACAAAAGCAAAAATAATCTTCTTATAAGACGATTGCATGTTGAGTGATTTGTTTGATAAAATCAGCATCATGGTCACAAAAGCCGCAAAAGCAGTAATAATATAGATGGCTAAAGCAATGTTTTGGAATATGTTTTCGATGTAAGCCAAATCAAAATCTACCACAATTTGCTTCAGATAATTATCCAAAAGTTCTGGATTAAATATTGTGGCTACGAGCACCACGATAATTGCTACTGTAAAAAGCGCTATAAACGGTATGATCCAGTTTCTGTAATCTCTGGAAACGTGAAAAATAATCGATACAAACACCAAAAGAATAAATAAAATAGACCAGAAATGGAAAATACTCGCGGTAAAAATCCATATGGAAGCATCAAATATTTTTTCTTTGGGTGTAATAAGCGATTGTAAGGAAATTAATCTTCGTAAAGACAATAAGACAAAAAAGTTGGAAATAATTAAAAATCCATTGGATAAGGTCTTGGGAAACAAAATTAAAAAAACAAAAAACAATAAAAACGTATAGCTATTGTCTTTACTCAATCCATTCTTCTTTGTAATGAAATTTGTGATAAACAAAGAACCTACTAATAAGGATAATAAGACGGCTTTTTTTCCAATTTCATAAACCGAAATGGTATTGAAATTAGACTGAAACTGGAACAATAAAAAGCATAAAACCAACAACGTGGTAATTAAAATATAATTTATTGGTCTAGATTTACTAAAAACGCTTGTTATCATGAGGATATTTTATATTTTTGTAAAGGTAAATATAATACATAAAAAAGATGAACCGAGCCAAGTGAAATTTTTTGACTTAAAAATGCACAATGGCGAATAACATCGAATACAATTAACAAATAAAAAATTAATGATATGAAATCATTTTTTGAAGCAATTCAATGGTTATTTGAAAAAATAATTTTCGCATTACACGATGTTTTACGTTCAGAAGAATTAACCAACTGGTGGATTGCAAACATTATTTCTTGGGCCTTTGTAGCTATCGTTTCTTACTATACTTGGTATTGGATTAAACAATTAAAACTACACAAAGACAACAACGAAGAATACCAAGATACAACGGCTCACTCGTTCTTAAAATAAGTCGAAACCGATATCTTTTCTAAAATACATCTTATCAAAATGTAGCTTGTCTATATTTTGGTAAGATTTTTTTATGGCCTCCTGGAAGTCATTCCCATAAGACGTTACCGCCAGTACTCTTCCTCCATTTGACACAATATTTCCATTATCCAATTTGGTTCCCGCGTGAAAAACAATCGAATCCTGAATGTTTTCAAAACCAGAAATCTCTTTTCCTTTTTCATAGTCTTCCGGATAACCGCCAGAAACCACCATTATAGTTGTTGCGCTCCTTGGGTCAATTTTCAAAGAAACTTCATTTAATTTTTCATCGGCCACTGCTTGAAACAATTCCACCAAATCAGATTGAATTCTTGGCAATACCACTTCGGTTTCCGGATCTCCCATTCGAACGTTATATTCAATCACGATAGGCTCGTTTTTAACATTGATCAAACCTATAAAAACAAATCCTTTGTATTCAATTCCGTCTTTTTGTAATCCGTCAATCGTCGGTTTTACAATGCGTGTTTCGATTTTTTCCATCAAAACAGCATCTGCAAACGGCACTGGGGAAACGGCGCCCATTCCACCTGTATTCAATCCTGTATCGCCTTCACCAATTCTTTTATAATCTTTGGCTGTTGGTAATATTTTATAATTTTTTCCGTCAGTTAAAACGAAACAACTCAATTCAATTCCATCTAAAAATTCTTCAATAACCACTTTTGAACTGGCTTCTCCAAATTTTTGGTGCACTAACATATTGCGTAACTCCTGTTGGGCTTCTTCCAAATTCTGAATAATCAAAACGCCTTTACCGGCAGCCAAACCATCTGCTTTTAAAACATAAGGCGGTTGTAACGTTGTCAAAAACTGACATCCTTTTTCTACCGTTTCAGCAGTAAAACTATCGTAAGCAGCTGTTGGAATATTGTGTTTTACCAAAAATTCTTTGGCAAACTCTTTACTTCCTTCCAATTGAGCGCCTCTTTTTGAAGGTCCAATCACCGGAATATGTTTCAAATCAGCATCATTTTTGAAAAAATCATAAATGCCTAAAACCAATGGATCTTCCGGTCCAACAACAACCATGTTTACTTTTTCCTTTAAGACGAAAGTTTTTACAGCTTCGAAATCTGTTGGATTGATGTTAATATTTGTAGCTATTTCAGCTGTTCCAGCATTTCCTGGTGCCACAAAAAGAGTTTCGCATTGTGGACTTTGAAGCATTTTCCAAGCAAAAGCATGTTCTCTTCCGCCTGAACCTAAAAGTAAAATTGTCATTGTGTTGTTGTGTATGTTTGTGATGCAAAAATAGTTTGTTTTGTGGTTTACCAAAAGCGAAACGGAAAAAATTAAACATAATATGAGGTTAGTTTTCTTATTTTTGATAAAAAATACTTTCTAATGTTCCAATTATTCGATTTAACGCTAAAATTAAATGGTTTTCCTATGAAGGAAGCCAAAGCAGAATTGAATAAAATTGTTTCCTTTTCCGAAGATGAGCACCAACGCTTTATGGAAGATAAAAAGCAGGAAATTGTCGCTTTCCATTTGAAAAACAATACGTATTATAAAAACTTCGTTGGAACCGATACTCTTGAAAACTGGGAAGCCATTCCGATAATGACCAAAAAGGATTTTCAAAAACCCTTGGCAGAAAGACTTTCTCAAGGTTATCCGGAAAAGATGATTTATGTCAATAAAACTTCGGGATCTAGCGGCGATCCTTTTATTTTTGCCAAAGACAAATACAGTCATGCTTTAACTTGGGCTTCGAATATTTATCGCTTTGGCTGGTATGGAATTGATTTCAATCGTTCTTTGCAAGCGCGTTTTTACGGAATTCCATTGGATTTCATTGGAAACAAAAAAGAACGAATCAAGGATTTTTTAAGTCATCGTTATCGATTTACCATTTTTAATTTATCCGATGAAGTACTGGAAAAAGTACTGCAGAAATTCCAACAAAAACACTTTGATTACATCAACGGTTATACAAGTTCTATCGTGTTGTTTGCAAAATTTTTACATTCGAAAAACATTGTTTTAAAAGAAATTTGTCCAACATTAAAAGTATGCATGGTTACTTCCGAAATGCTTTTTGATGACGATAAAGTTTTGCTTGAAACACAATTTGGCATTCCCATCGTCAATGAATACGGAGCTTCTGAACTGGATCTGATTGCTTTTCAAAATCCAAATAATGAATGGCAAATTAATGCTGAAACGCTTTTTGTTGAAATTTTGGATGAAAAAAATAACGTTTTACCTTATGGAAAAGAAGGTCGTGTCGTCATCACTTCCTTGTACAACAAAGCGCATCCTTTTATCCGATATGACATTGGCGACATCGGGATTCTGGATGAAAAAAGCACACTGCAAAAGCCGATTCTTAAGAAATTAATTGGCCGAACAAACGATATTGCTCTTTTGCCAACTGGAAAAAAATCGCCTGGACTGACGTTTTATTATGTCACCAAAAGTATCATTGAAGACGATGGAAATGTAAAAGAATTTGTCATCCGACAAACAAAACTCGATGCTTTTGAAATTGATTATGTGAGTGAAACAGCATTGACCTTGGTACAAATTCGAAAAATAGAAGAAGCCATTACTTTGTATCTAGAACCTCATCTGAACTTTACCTTTACTAGAAAAAACACCTTGGAAAGAACCAATCGTGGCAAGTTAAAGCAGTTTAAATCGTTATTGTAGTTTTTTAATAAACCTTGGTTTTACCAATAATTGGGTAAACAAAAAACCAACCATACACAGCAAAGAAACCAAAACATTCAGTTTGTGGAATTTTCTGTAAACAGTATAATTGGGTTTGAGTAAGGCTATTTTGGAAGCAGAAACCGAATTTTCTCTGATTCTGTAAAACGCCAAGCTTTCTGGAACCGGTTGAGCCGTTTTAATTTTCTTCAAAATGGTGAGCCAAACCATCCAATCCTGTCTTTTTCTAATAGAAGAAATAGCAATTTTTCCAAAATAATTGGTGTCATAAATTCCCGTCAGATTCCCCACAAAATTACAGAAAAACAATTGGCGGTATGTTAGTTTTTGAGGCGCTTCAATACGTTTGTTTAAAGCGTTTCCTTTTTCATTAATCCATTCATAATACGAAAAAGTAAACGGTAAATCCTGCGTTTGCATGAACTCGATTTGCTTTGATAGTTTTTCGTTTTTCCAAATATCGTCTGAATCTAAAAAAGCAACGTAACGTCCTTTAGCTTCACTCAAAGCGGCACTTCGGGCAATACCAGCACCTGAATTTTTTTGCAGACGAATGAGGTGAATTCGTTGGTCATCTTCCATGAAATTCTTAATGATTTCAACCGTTTCGTCTTTGGAACAATCATCAACAATAATCATTTCCCAATCCAGATATGTCTGTTTTTGAACAGATTGAATGGCATCGGAAATAAATTTTTCAGAATTATAAGTTGGGATAATTATAGAAACCAGATTGTTCATATTAATATGCTTTTTCCTGTCCTTTAAAAATATTAATAACAGTCAGGACTATGATTTTTACATCCAACAAAAGCGACCAGTTTTCAATGTAAAATAAGTCATATTTGATGCGATTGACCATTTCGTCATCGGTTTCAATTTCGCCTCTAAATCCTTTTACCTGAGCTAACCCAGTAATTCCAGGTTTAACGTATAGTCTAACGTTGTATTTTCTTATTTTGCTTCTGTATTCATTGTTGTGTGCCCACAAATGTGGTCTTGGGCCCACAATAGACATTTCCCCTAAAAAAACATTAAAAAATTGAGGCATTTCATCGAAACTCGTTTTTCTTAAAAAAGCGCCTATTTTAGTTATTCTAGGGTCATTTTTGGTTACAGATTCTTCCGTGCTATCATTGATTTTCATGGATCTGAATTTATAACAATGAAACTCGTTCTCGTCTAATCCTGGTCTTCCTTGCTTGAAAAAAACAGGTCCCTTTGATTCTAGTTTAATTAAAATAGCAATAATTGGGATTAACCAAGAAAGTAAAAAAATGATGATAAATAAAGAAAAACAAATGTCAAATAATCGTTTTACAAACTTAAGTAACGGTTCATTTAATGGCGTTCTTTTAAGAGATAGGATTGGGAAAAACTCGTAATAATCAACTTTTAGATTCTTAGCGTAGATTTCGTTGGCTTCCGGTATAAATTTGATTGTCTTTTTGTAATAATCTGCAAATTCAACTAAATCTTTTAATTGTTCGTTTGTTAATTCTTCTAAAGCACAATAAATGTCATCTATTTTATTTTCTAAAACAAAGTCTTGAACCGCAGCAATAGTTCCTAATATTTCATCATTTTGGATTTTATCTGAAAAAAAACCTTGAAAGTGATACCCATAATCTGGTCTTGAATTGAACAGCTTTTGCAGGTTTTTCGAGCTATCCGTATAGCCAATAATAACCGCGTTTCTATAATTTCCACCCAAAACAATTCGGTATTTTTTCAAATAATAAAACAATAAACCTTTAAAAAGTGTAATGTAAACAAATGAAAATCCGATAAAGGATAACAACAATCTGAAACTAGGGATTATTTCTCTTGAAATGGAAAAAAAGGTAACCACAAACAACGAAAACAAAAAGAATTGCTTGAACAACATTGCCATGATTTCGACCGGTTTGGTGAAACGATAGACTTCATAAAATCTAGTGAAATAAGCCAAAACACACCATGATACAATTTGGTATATCATAAAATACGACAACTGAAAGGCAAAGTTTTTTAGAAAAAAACTAGCAAGTACAATAAGTAGCACACAATCGATTGTGATACTTATGGGGCGTATGTATTTTGAATACCTTCCTTTTGTCATGGTTTAAAATTAATGAATAAACCCTGAAAAATCTTTGTGCTCCTCTTTCAAAAGCTGTTCAGGCGGCAAAGATTTAAAGTATTCGTAAGTGATTCTCATTCCTTCTGAGCGGGATACTTTGGCTTCCCAACCCAATAATTCTTTTGCTTTTGTGGTGTCTGGCTGGCGTTGTAACGGATCATTTTCCGGTAAAGGGTGGTATACTATCTTTTGATTTGTTCCTGTGAGTTTAATGATCTCTTCCGCAAAATCTTTGATGGTAATTTCATCAGGATTTCCAATGTTTACAGGCTCTACATAATCAGAATGCAACAGTCTGAAAATACCTTCCACCTGATCGTCTACATAACAAAAAGAACGGGTTTGCATTCCATTTCCAAAAATGGTCAAATCCTCACCACGCAATGCCTGTCCGATAAAAGCAGGAATAACACGACCGTCGTTGAGTCGCATTCTTGGTCCATACGTATTAAAAATACGCACAATTCTGGTTTCTAATCCGTGGAAACGGTGGTATGCCATCGTGATGGATTCCTGAAAACGTTTGGCTTCATCGTATACACCTCGTGGACCGATGGTGTTTACATTACCGTAATAATCTTCGGTTTGAGGATGTACCAAAGGATCTCCATAAACTTCAGAGGTTGAAGCAATCAAAATTCTAGCATTTTTAACTCTGGCTAGGCCTAATAAATTATGCGTCCCTAAAGAACCTACTTTAAGTGTTTGAATAGGAATTTTTAAATAATCGATAGGACTTGCTGGTGAGGCAAAATGCAAGATATAATCTAAATCTCCAGGAACGTGAACAAATTTCGAAATATCATGGTGATAAAATTCAAAATTCGCCAATTTGAAAAGATGCTCAATGTTTTTTAAATCGCCTGTAATC
>JBDTNG010000236.1:0-8778 GCA_039933895.1 Flavobacterium sp.
TATTGAAAAACAGTTTCACTTTTGCAAGACGAAAAAGCCTTTATCGCTGAACTATTAAATCCCGAAACGCAGAATATTGCGTTCAGGAAACTCTTGCAATTGTACCAAAAACCGTTGTACAATCATGTTAGAAATATGGTTTTGAACCATGATGATACCGACGATGTTTTGCAGAATACGTTTATAAAAGTGTATTCGAATCTGAATAATTTTAAAGGTGACAGCAAACTTTTCTCTTGGATATACCGAATTGCAACTAATGAAGCGATTACTTTCATGCAACAAAGAGCCAAAAAACAAGGGATTTCAAACGAAGAAGTACAACAAAAAGCCATCAACAGTTTAGAAAGTGATGTCTATTTCGACGGAAATGAAATTCAATTGAAATTACAGAAAGCCATTGCACTTTTACCTGATAAACAACAGCTTGTTTTTAAAATGAAATACTTTGAAGAACTGAAATACGAACAAATAAGTCAAGTTTTAGGGACTTCCGTTGGTGCCCTGAAAGCGTCTTATTTTCATGCCGTAAAAAAAATAGAAGATTTTTTACATAACAATTAAACCTTTTACGATTAATTTTGTCTTATACATATGAAACGATTTGATTTAGATAACGACCCAAAAATAGCACCAGGATTTAATATCCCTGACAACTATTTTGAGCAGTTTGAAGCAAAAGTAATGAAGCAGCTTCCAGAAAGAAAAACCAAAGTAATTTCTTTATGGCAACGTAAATCGGCTTGGATCTCGAGTGTTGCAGCAGTATTTGTTATTGCTTTTGGAACTTGGACATACTTTTCTGAGAAAAACATTGAAACTACAACTGCATCTCAGGAATATCTAGCCTATGAAAGTGATGTTACAACCGAAGATATTGCTATGAATTTATCCGATGAAGATATCAATACCATTGAGAAAGACTTGAATTTATACAGTAAAGAATCAGAAAAAGATATTAACGAATATTTGAATTAATGATGGAGTCAAATAATCAAAAACACAGAACAAATAATTCTCGAATTATGTCTAAAAAAATACTTACAATACTAGTATTTCTATTGTCTTTGTCCACTTTTGCACAAGACTTAGAGAAAAGAGTAGAAAGAATCAAAGCGCTCCGCGTAGCTTATATTTCAGATAAACTGGATTTAACTCCAGACGAAGCACAAAAATTCTGGCCTATCTTCAATCAGTTTGATGACAAACATTTTGAGTTGCAGCGTCAGAAAAAACAACTAATGAAGAAACTGCGTCCGGAAAACACAGCTTCTTTATCAGAAAAAGAAACAGCAAAATTAATGGAGCAGGACGATCAATTGGAGACTGACATCCAAAACAATCGCCGACAATTAGCCAAAGATTTACAAGGAGTAATCCCGAATCAAAAGATATTAATGCTAAAACAGATTGAGATTGAATTTAAAACCAAACTCCTCCAACAAATGAAAAATCGTGGTGGACGATTCCGAAACTAAATACCCCAATTAATAATGAGCCGTTTTATAACGGCTTTTTATTTAAAGTTAATGCGAACAATTCTGTTCTTTCCAGCAGCAACAGCCGTTTTATCGTCAATAAATCGAATAGTAAGAAAGTCTTTATCTGGTGCTAGTTGTTCCCATGTTTCACCACTATTTCTAGTATAATAAACACCACTGGCGCCAACCGAAATTATCGATTTCCCACCACTATTTGGAAAAAACTGTACACAGGAAGCATATCCGAATCCTTGATTCTCTGCAATTAATTTCCATGTTTTTCCACCATCGGTAGTAAGTGCTTTATTCTGAAAGTTCTGATCTGGCTTTTCATAGTTTCCTCCTGCTATAACGCCTATTTTCTCATCGTAAAAATCAGCACAAAATGCGCCTGTCATCGCCTGTCCTTGTAAAATAGGTGTTTCAAAAGCAGTCCAGGTATTTCCTTTGTCCTTCGAATGATACACTTTCGATTTTTTTCCACCGGAAACCATCCAAACTTCATTGTTTCGTACAATCAAATTGGTATTACTTGCCGCAAAAAACGCTTCTCCATCAGTAAATTTTGGCAAAGTAGTACAGGGTAATTTTTGCCACGTCACTCCCCCATCGTGCGTTTTAATAATCGACGGGCATTCCTCAGTTGGATCTCCAATCGCAATACCTTCTAAATCATTAAAAAACTGCATACTGTCATAAAACACTTTTTCGCTTCTCTCTTCATAAACCAATTTACTGTCACCGCTGTCTTTTGCAATTCGGTACAATAATCCAGGGTTAGCAACAGATAAAATAAAAATATATTTAGACGTTTGAGCAATGCTTCTAAATTCAAGTTTCAGGTTTTCTTTGGCTATTTCTCCAATAAAATTCTTTTTGGAATCTAGGACTGCATAGCCATACTTTCCATTGTTAGCGGCAAACCAAACTTTATTACCATCAATGGATAAAGCACGACAGCTTATTTTTTCATTTAATAAGGTATCTAAAGTAATTTTTGAAAATTGGGAATTAACAACCAGATTTTTATTTGCAGTACAAGATGTTAACGCATTGACAATCAGGAGCATAAAAACTATTCTCTTCATATTTTTTTTTTTGGATTCTAAATTACTGTTTTTTGAAGAACAGGACTTATAAATTTTGATAAAAATTACATTCTAATCGGATTAATTATTTTAATTTTGACTTCTTTTTTAAACACCTATTTAATGAGTGCTTCACATCATCACGATATTCATAGCAAATACACGCTTGGAGGAATATTAATAACTTTAGGAATCATTTATGGTGACATTGGAACTTCTCCTTTGTATGTTATGAAATCCATTATTGGACTTCACGCCATTAGTACCGATGTAGTTTTAGGAGGTATTTCAGCTATATTTTGGACGCTTACATTACAAACAACACTAAAATATGTATTAATTACACTTTCTGCCGATAACCATGGTGAAGGTGGAATTTTTGCTTTGTATGCTTTAGTGAAAAGAACCAAAGTAAAATGGCTTATTATCCCTGCAATTATTGGAGGTAGTGCTTTGTTGGCCGACGGAATTATTACTCCGCCCATCTCTGTAGCTTCAGCCGTTGAAGGAGTTAGAATTTACTTTCCAACAATAAATACTATTCCAATTGTTATTGGAATTCTTGTCGCTTTATTTACCATTCAGCAATTTGGAACCAAACTTGTAGGAAAGTTTTTTGCACCTATGATGATTGTTTGGTTTGGAATGTTAGCCGTTTTGGGAGCCATTCAAATTTCTCATAATATGGATGTTTTACGTGCTATTAACCCTTATTATGCTTACAGGCTTTTACAAATTCACCCTGATGGTTTTTATGTTTTAGGATTTGTATTTTTATGTACAACCGGTGCTGAAGCTTTGTACTCTGATATGGGACATTGTGGACGAAAAAACATTAGAATTAGTTGGATTTTTGTGAAAATTGCTTTGGTTTTAAATTATTTTGGTCAAGGGGCATATTTAATCAAACATGAAGGACTAACATTAAAAAATATAAACGCCAATAATGGAAATCCTTTCTATTTAATGATGGCAGATTGGTTCCAGCCTTTTGGAATCGTAATTGCTACAATGGCCGCTGTAATTGCATCACAAGCATTAATTTCAGGCTCATTTACATTAATTAATGAAGCAATGAGATTGAACTTCTGGCCAAAAGTAAAAATCAAATATCCAACCGATTTAAAAGGTCAAATTTATATTCCATCTATTAACTGGTTGTTATTATTTGGTTGTATTGGAATTGTTTTGCATTTTAAAGAATCAGGTAAAATGGAAGCCGCTTACGGATTAGCAATCGTTTTATGTATGATCATGACCACAGTATTACTGACCTATTTTATGATTCTTAAAAGGGTTTCCTGGTTTATTATTGCTCCGTTAATTTTATTATATCTTGGCATAGAATTTAGTTTCTTAATTGCAAATCTAGATAAATTTCCTCATGGTGGTTATGTTACATTATTAATCGCATCGGTATTGATCTTTATCATGGCAATCTGGTATCTTGCTAAAAAAATCAGCAAAAATTATACTAAAATTGTCAAAATTGAACATTACAAAAAAGTACTTGCCGAATTGAGTGTCGATTTATCAATACCTAAATATGCAACGCACTTAGTGTATATGACAAATGCAAATCGTATAGATGAAATTGAAGAAAAAGTAATGTATTCTATTTTACAAAAACGTCCGAAAAGAGCCGATTTGTATTGGTTTGTTCACGTGAACATTACCAATGAACCATATAGAAAAGATTATAAAGTAACCGAGATCATTAAAGACGATTTATTTAGAATCGATTTTAATTTAGGTTTTAGAGAACCAACCAAAATTAACTTGATGTTTAAAGAGGTTATCAAAGACATGGTTATAAATGGCGAAGTTGATATTACAAGCCGTTACGAGTCTTTAAGTAAAAATAACATTATTGGTGACTTCAAATTTGTCTTGTCTGAAAAATTCTTATCCAATGATAGTTTTATGCATTGGCATGAAAAATTAATCATGAACACTTACTTCTTTATAAAAAAATTAAGTTTATCAGAAGAAAAAGCTTTTGGGTTAGATAGTAGTTCCGTGAAAGTGGAGAAATTCCCAATGGTACTTCACGCACCAGAAAAAATTGAATTAACAAGGGTAGAATAATCTAAATTTCCCTTCAAAATAATTACTAAAAAGGTTCTTCAGTTTGAAGAGCCTTTTTTATTAGGACTGCCTTACTATTAAAATTAAATAAAAACAAACCCTACTATTTTAATTTACGTAGATTATTATACTAATACATTTAAAAACCTTTATTTTTTATTAAAAAAATGGGTAATGAAAAAACGTTCAAAAAAACATTTAGTTCATTAAAAACCAATCACATATACCAAATATTTTCAGAGTGGTTGCAAATCAAATGAATTAAAAATAAAACCATATTTTTATTACAATTTTTAATTGTATTACATTGCATTTAAATTAATAATTCCAGAAATTGAAATTATCGCTTAAAACATTATTTCTAGCCATTTTTCTACTCCTAATAAGTAAAAATTATGGGCAGCAGCAAACTAAAATGACTGTCACTTTAGACACCGTTGCGCATGCACTTCATGTTAAACAAAGCGTTCAATTTATCAACACTTCCGATAAATCTTTATCAAAATTAATTCTTAACGATTGGAACAATGCTTATTCGGATAAATACTCTCATTTAGGAAGACGTTTTTCCGATGAATTTGTTAGAAGTTTCCATTTGGCCAAAGATTCCGAAAGAGGCTATACCAACATTATCAAATTAACTGTAAATGGCGTTGATGCTCCTTGGAACCGGATAGAAAATCAAATTGATTTAATTGAAATCCCTCTAAATACAAATCTTGAATCACAACAAACCACTACTCTTGAATTCGAATATATTTTAAAAATACCGGAGGCAAGATTTACACATTTTGGATTTGATAACGGTAATTATTATTTAAAAAACTGTTTTTTAACGATTGCCAGATTATCCAAAGAAGGTGAATTTGTAAACTATAGCAACGAAAACCTAGAGGATATTGCCAATGCAACTTTTGAAGAAATAAATCTGGAATTCATTCTTCCTAAAAAATACGAAATAACCACTGATTTTGATTTAACAAACCAAATTGAATCGGGAAATAGCAAAACGACAGTATTTCAGGCAAAAAATAAAACCGAAATTCAATTGGCTATTGAGGAGAAATATACTTACCAAAGTTTTTCAAACGATAAAGTTAAAGTTGAAACCAATTTGTATGATAAACGATTGACCGGTATTCAAAAAGCCATAATTATTGACAAAGTGGTGAATTATGTTTCTGATAATTTAGGAAAAGCACCAAGTAATAAAATTATGGTTTCCCAAGTCGATTATGAAAGAAATCCCTTTTATGGATTGAATCAACTTCCTGCATTTTTAAGCCCTTTTCCTGATGAATTTATTTATGAAATTAAATTTCTAAAAGCTTATTTATATAATTACCTAAAATCATCACTTAAAACCGATTCTAGAAAAGACGGTCATATTTTTGATGGAATTCAGGTGTATATGATGATGAAATATATTGAAGAAAATTATCCTCAAATGAAAATGCTAGGAAACCTTTCTTCATACAAACTAGTCAAAAGTTATCATCTGACCAAAGTCGATTTTAACGAACAATACAATTATTTGTTTTTGCTAATGGCAAGGAAAAATCTAGATCAAACCATTGGAGATTCGAAAGAAAAATTCATAAAATTTAACGAACAAATTGCCGGAAAATACAAAGCAGGATTGAGTTTTAAATACTTAAATTATTATTTACAAGACAGTACTGTTGAAAATAGTTTTAGAGAATTTATCACCTTAAATCAATCGAAACAAACAAATTCAAGCGATTTTGAAGCGATTTTGAAGAAAAATGCCAAACAAAATATCGATTGGTTTTATCCCAATTTAATCAATTCCAAAAAAACTATTGATTACAAATTTGGCAAAACTAAAAAAACCAAAGACAGTGTTTCGGTAACCATAAAAAACAATTCGGATGCAGTTGTCCCAATACTTTTATCTGGAATTAAAAGCAAAAATGTTGTTTTTAACCAATGGATTTCCCCTGTAAAAAAAGATACTACTTTTATCATCAATCGGAACGACGCTGACAAATTGGTATTAAACTATAATAATGAAGCTCCAGAGTACAATTTAAGAAATAACTTTAAATCATTAAGAAGCGTTTTTTCATTGAATCGCCCTATAAAATTTGCTTTTTTAAAAGATTTGGAGAACCCGAATTACAATCAGATTTTTTATGTTCCTGAGATTGGTTATAACTTATATGATGGTGCGATTCTTTCCATTACATTAAAAAACAAATCACTGCTTGAAAAACCTTTTGTTTATAGTGTAAGTCCTAGTTTTTCAACCAAAACCAATTCTTTAACAGGATCCGTTGGTGTGGCTTTAAACCAACAAATTAGAGATTCTAAACTGTATGGAATTAGCTACGGATTAAGTAGTTCTTATTATCATTATGTTAGAAATGCTGCCTATTTAAAGATAAATCCATCAATCCAATTTAAGTTTAGGGACATGGATTACCGAAGTAATAAAAGGCAATTTATCTCTTTAAGGCAAATTATTGTAAACAAAGAAACACCACCAGCATATCTTCAAACCAATACAATTGCGAGTGGTTCTCCATTAAACTATTCAGTTTTTGATGGAAAGTACATCTATCAAAATAACGAAATGTCTAAAGGTTTTGGTTTTGGTACTGATTTACAATTGGGCGAAAATTTTGGCAAGCTTTCAACCGAAATATCTTATAGGAAACTATTGGAAAACAATTACCAATTTAGTTTACGACTATTTGCCGGAAGTTTTTTATTTAAAAATACCGATACTGAATTTTACAGTTTTGGATTGGATAAACCAAAAGATGCTTTATTTGATTATAACTTATACGGACGTTCTGAAAGTACGGGATTGTTCAGCCAACAAATTGTCATTGCAGAAGGTGGATTTAAATCTAAATTTACTAATCCATACGCTAATAAATGGATGACAACCTTAAATGCTACCTCTTCTATTTGGCACTGGATTGAACTTTATGGTGATGCTGGTTTTTATCAAAACAAAGGATCTAATGTCAAATTTGTTTACGATAGTGGAATACACCTTGATTTAGTCCCAAATTATTTCGAACTTTACTTCCCGGTATATTCAACCAACGGATTTGAATTAGGACAAAAAAATTATCAAGAAAAAATTAGGTTTATTGTGACAATTGCTCCTAAAACTTTAATTAGTCTTTTCACTAGAAAATGGTTTTAAATCTCAGTTCTAAACACATTTAATTAAATTAAATTCAAACATTTCTAATTTTTTAATGAAATTTAATAATTTTAACTCCTGAATTAAACCAAAAATTATAAATAACATAAAAACATTTTTCTCTATAAATATACATCATATATAGTTTTTATATAAATTTGTACTTATTACATCCATAATTTTATGACACAAGTTGACGAAAAACAGCCATTAACTTTTGAAGATTTTAAAACAGAAGTGCTTAATGATTATAAAGTGGCAACCATTAGTAGAGAATGTAGTTTACTTGGAAGACGCGAAGTCTTAACAGGTAAAGCAAAATTCGGAATTTTTGGTGATGGTAAAGAAGTGCCTCAATTGGCATTAGCAAAAGCTTTTCAAAATGGAGATTTCCGTTCCGGTTATTATCGTGACCAAACTTTCATGATGGCAATTGGTCAAATGACAATTCAACAGTTTTTTGCCGGTTTGTATGGCCATACTGATTTAGCTCATGATCCAATGAGTGCCGGACGACAAATGGGTGGTCACTTTGCCACACATTCGCTTGACGAAAATGGGAATTGGAAAAATCTGACACAACAAAAAAATTCTAGCGCCGATATCTCTCCTACTGCTGGGCAAATGCCACGTTTATTGGGATTAGCTCAAGCATCAAAAATATATAGAAATGTTTCTGGTATAGACCAAACTAATTTCTCTGAAAAAGGAAATGAAGTGGCATGGGGAACCATTGGAAATGCTTCAACTTCTGAAGGTTTATTTTTTGAAACCATCAATGCTGCCGGTGTTTTACAGGTGCCAATGGTGATGAGTGTTTGGGATGATGCTTACGGAATTTCTGTGCACGCCAGACATCAAACTACAAAAGAAAACATCTCTGAAATTCTAAAAGGTTTTCAACGTGATGAAGAAGACAAAGGATATGAAATCATGACTG
>JBDTNG010000237.1:0-6307 GCA_039933895.1 Flavobacterium sp.
AAAAAATCATACATTTGCGAAAAATATAACAAAAAATAGTAAAAAAGTTAAATATGTCAACAATAGCATCACAATTCGGAATGCAGGAAGCATTGCAAGCATTGGGTATCAAAGAAGTTAACGACGGAACTTCGACAGGTTCAAATAGTTTTTCTTCTGGAGGAATAATCGAAAGTTATTCGCCAGTTGATGGTCAATTAATAGGAAAAGTAAAAACAACAACTGCAGCAGACTATGAAAAAGTGATGCAAAGCGCAACAGAAGCATTTAAATCGTTTCGCGCAATGCCAGCACCTCAACGTGGTGAAATCGTCCGTCAGTTTGGAAATAAATTAAGAGAATTAAAAGAGCCTCTTGGGAAATTAGTTTCTTACGAAATGGGGAAATCTTTACAAGAAGGTTATGGTGAAGTTCAAGAAATGATAGACATCTGCGACTTTGCAGTTGGTTTATCACGTCAGCTAAACGGACAAACTATTCCATCTGAACGTCCAGGTCACGTAATGAGAGAACAATGGCATTCTATTGGTGTAGTTGGTATTATTTCGGCCTTTAACTTTCCAGTAGCTGTTTGGGCTTGGAACACAGCATTAGCATGGATTTGCGGAGATGTTTGTGTATGGAAAGGTTCAGAAAAAGCACCAATTTGTACAATTGCTTGTCAAAACATTATTGCTGATGTATTAAAAGCAAATAATCTACCAGAAGGAATTTCTTGTATTATTAATGGAGACTACAAAGTAGGTGAAATGATGACCACAGATGTTAGGATTCCATTGGTATCTGCAACTGGTTCAACAAGAATGGGAAGAATTGTTGGTGCAACTGTTGCACAACGTTTCGGAAAATCTTTATTGGAATTAGGTGGAAACAATGCAATCATTATTACACCAACTGCCGATTTAAAAGTCGTAGTTCCTGGTGCTGTATTTGGAGCTGTTGGAACAGCTGGACAAAGATGTACTTCTACCCGCAGATTAATTATTCATGAATCGGTTTATGATAAAGTAAGAGATGCAATTGTTGGCGCTTATGGCCAATTAACTATTGGAAATCCATTAGATCAAAAAAATCATATTGGACCACTTATCGATACTGATGCTGTAAATACGTATTTAGCAGCTATTGAAAAAGCGAAAGCTGAAGGTGGAAAAGTATTAGTTGATGGTGGTGTTTTGTCTGGCGAAGGATTCGAATCTGGATGTTATGTAAAACCTGCTATTATTGAAGCTGAAAATCATTTTGAAATTGTACAACACGAAACATTTGCTCCAATTTTATATTTAATGAAATATGAAGGAGAAGTAGAAAATGCAATCGACAAACAAAACGGTGTAGCTCAAGGTTTATCTTCTGCAATTATGACTAACAGCATGAAAGAAGCTGAAAAATTCTTATCATTTGCTGGTTCAGATTGTGGAATTGCTAATGTAAATATCGGAACTTCTGGTGCTGAAATTGGTGGTGCTTTCGGTGGAGAAAAAGAAACTGGCGGAGGAAGAGAATCTGGTTCAGATGCTTGGAAAGTATATATGAGAAGACAAACGAACACAGTGAACTACTCTGATCAATTGCCTTTAGCACAAGGAATTAAATTTGATTTGTAGTCTTTAGAGATTAGAAAAAAGATATAGAGAAAAGAAAAGCGTTCCTGATTGGGAACGCTTTTCTTATATAATTGATTTTGTGATTACTTCGTTTTCTTCACATACTGCGTTAAAATCACAATATGTTGTCCTTCGACACGACCTTCAATTTGTCCGGCATTGTCCCAAACCAATTTGATGTTATGAACTGCTGCTCCACGTTTTGCTGTAAACCCGCCACCTTTTACATCTAAATCTTTAATTAAAACTACAGAATCTCCATCTTTCAGGATATTTCCGTTTCCGTCTTTGTGAACTATTTTGCCGTCTTCATCTTCTCCTTCGCCAGTAGCTCCTGCCCAAACCAAAGTTTCTTCATCAAGATACATCATGTCAAGCAAGTCTTGTGGCCAACCTTCGGAACGTAATCTGTTCAGCATTCTCCAAGCAACAACTTGTACAGGCTTGTTTTCATTCCACATACTGTCGCTAAGGCATCTCCAATGATTTGGATCGGTGGTGGTGGTATTTTCTATTTGGTTTTTGCAAACAGTACAAACCAAAACCGAGTTGTCTACAGAAATTGCTTCTTCTTTGGTTAAATGGATTCTTAAATCTTCGGCAGAACCACACAATTCACATTTTGAATCGCTTCTTTCGTATAATTTTTTTTCTATTGGAGTCATGGGCGTTTTTATAAAAAATCGCTAATTCAGAGGTTTTAATATTTGAAACCTATGAATTGACGGTTATTGTTTCTTAAATCGATTACAAATTAAAAGATAAGCCTGCGTTTACGGTAAATTGATTGTTATAATAGTCAAATCCAACTAAATGTGGATCGTATTTTGCGATTGGGAATCCAGCTTCGGTATACACACCGATGCCATCTGTAAAGAAATAACGAGCCCCAATATGTGCCCCAAAATTTCTCAATCCTAAATCCAATCCTGGATAAATATCAAATTTTTCTTCAATTCCTAAAACATCTGCTAAATGAGCATTGAAACGGGCTTTAGCATCAATTCTATCTTCAAACTTTGGTTTTACATCTAAAATTCTATCAGCGGATAGCAAATAAGTTGCAGAAAATCCGTATTACATATTTTTACCAATCCCAAAATCAGCGGTTAAATTGATTCCTGTTGCACCATCTTGAAAATTAGCACCTACCTGAAATTTTGTATCCCCTTTCCCTTTGTAAACTTGTGCGTTTGCCATAGTAGCAGAAAGCACCAAAAGAATTGTTATGATTTTTCTCATTTTTTATTTTTTTAAATATGGGCAAAGATAGTGAGTTCTATTTAATTTCTTCCTTTTTCCTCTGGATACAATTCGTTAAGGTTGTCACTTTGCCAAAAGGATTTGGTGTCTACATCCATTATGGTTAATGGGCCTTTGAAAGCTGCGCCAGTATCTATATTCCAGACATTGGCTTTGTTGATGGGAATTGTTTTTCCTATGCGAGTTACGGGTGTATGCCCCAAATAAATTTCGTGGTACAATCGGAGTCTGTTGGGATAGCGTTCACTTGTCGTTTCCAGATTTGGATCTAAAGCCAAGGCAGTTTCCCATAAAGTTCGATCCCAATACAGCATTCTTGGGAAGTGTTCTGCAGTAATGCCATTCATATTGGTAAATCCGGCATGAACAAACAATCTATTTGAAGTATCTAAGTGGTAGTTTTCTAATGACAACAAGAACTCAATGTGCTTGTTTTTGGTGTCTTCAGAGACTTTTGAATAAGCAGTAACGGTAGACTCTCCGCCATGAGAATACCACATAGGATTGTCATGGTTGTTTTGTAGCCAATGCAGTAATAATTCGTCGTGATTGCCTCTTAAGAAGACGCAGTTTTGTTTTTCATTCAACTGAATTAAAAAATCTAAAACTTGGGGAGATTCGCTCCATCCATCGACATAATCACCGAGAAAAATCAGGGTGTCGTGAATGGTAACGCCAGCATTTTCTATGATTTGATTTAAAGCACGTTGTCCTCCGTGTATGTCGCCTATAACTAAAGTTCTCATAATTGTAGTAATGCTCTACAATTTACGAATAAAATTTTAGTTAAAATAATTTTTATTGCACAGTACATTTAACAAAATATACGGAAAAGCCGTAAAATCTGTTTTGAAAATGGTTATAATTTTGAAAAAATTATAAGAGACAAATTAATTATTCGGCTAAGAAATTGTTAAAATTTTACGAATATCAATGCTAAATAATTATTAACCCATTAAAATGAAAATTATGAAAACATTTATTTTTTCACTAGGAATTTTTGCGCTTTTTGTTTCACCTGCATCCTGCTCAAAAGGAAAATTACATTTTCCAAATACTTCTACATCAACGGACAATAGTCTTGCTTCAAAAGAAGGCGATGATGAATGTACACTCATTATCGATCCTACAAAGCCAATTCCAAAGCCGTAAGTTAAAACAAATCAATGCGTTATCTAAACAATTACAAATCTATAAAATATTAAAATCATGAAAACATTTATATACACACTAGGATTTTTTGCTCTTTTGGTTTCACCAACAACTTGCAAAAACGGAAAATTAAATTTCCAAAACAGTACTAATAATACAACAAACAATAGCATGACTTCAAGAGATGGAGAAGATGAGGGTGATAAAGTAATCGTTATCGATCCTACAAAACCAATACCTAAACCATAAGTTAATTCAAATCAATACGTTATTAAGCAATTACTAGTTATTAAACAATTACTAATTTATTAAATTTTAAAATCATGAAAACAATTATATACACACTAGGTATTTTTGCACTTTTAGTTTCACCAACAACCTGTACAAGTGGGAAATTAAATTTCCAAAATAATACAAATAGCACTGCTGACAATGGCTCTTCTTCAAAAGAAGGCGATGATGAATGTACAATCATTATAGATCCTACAAAGCCAATACCAAAGCCGTAAGTTACAACAATTCAGTAAGTTACAAAGAAATTGTCAAATTATTAAATATAAAATCATGAAAACATTCATATATACACTAGGAATTTTTGCATTATTTATTTCGCCTGTTACTTGTTCACAAGATGAGATGAATTCTTCAAACACTACGTACAGCACGGCAAACGGCAGTATTACGATTACAGACGACAATGGGAATGTAATCACTATTGATCCTACAAAGCCAATTCCTAAGCCATAGATTTTAATAGTTTAAAGCGTACGGAAATTCTTAAAAAATTACTAGCTTTGAGAACATTTAATTTATATGCCTCTTGAGAAAAATAGTATTAATCATACTTTGTAGCGTTTTTTTAATAAATTGTTCTCAAAAGGACCAAAACGACGCTGTACCATCAAGCGATAGTAATATAGATACATTGCTGTCTAAAGCGAATAATTACAATTTAGACAAAAATGACCGATTGAAATATGCTTCAAAAGTATATGCCTTAATACAGAATAAAAATAATGATTCCCTCAAGCGGTATTACTATTTTAAATTAGCAGGAAGATACTACAACCTGGAAGAGTATGACAAATACTTAAAAATATGCAGAGACGTTTATAAAATGTCTGAAAAAAGCAAAGACACACTCGCTATCGCAAAGAGTTTGCATTATATAGGAGATTACCATTACAATAAATTCAAAAATGATAGTGCTTATTATTACTATGTAAAAGCTGAAAAGACCTACAAACGCATTAATAGTAATGAAAATATATCTGAGCTGAATCTTTATAAAGCCAAGATTTTGTTCTATGAGAAAGATTTTTCCGGATGCGAAACTGCAACGATAACTCTTTTGAAAAATGCGAAACTAAAAAATGACATTCGATTAATTTATGAATGTTATCTTACTTTAGGAAATGCATTGGAAGGACTTAACAATGACCAACAAGCACTAGAATATTATCATAGAGCTTATGAAGCTACAGATAATTTAAAAAAAGACCCTCAAATTGCACTTTTAAAAGCGCAGACAATTAATTACATTGGTAGAATTTACCTGAAAGAAGAAAAATACAGTGAAGCCATAACGTGTTTCAAACAAGCCTTACTTTTTAGTAATTTCAGAGATTCGGAACCTTTAATGTATGCTAATTTAATCAATAACTTGGCTTACGCAAAATTCAAATCTGGAGATAAATCTTCTATTACATTGCTTAAAGAAGCACTCAAAATAAGACAAAATTTGGGAAATATTCCCGGAATTGTTTCCAGTAAAATTAACCTTTCGGAGTATTATTTGATTCAGAAAGATACTTCAAACGCCTTCTCAAATAGCGTCGATGCCCGAAAGATAGCAGTTGAAAATAAAATATTTGAAGACGAATTAAAAGCATTAAAATTATTATCCAGAATAGATTATAAAAGAGACGCCATTTATAAAGACCGTTTTATAAAACTAACCGACAGTCTGCAAAACAATGAACGAGCGACTCGAAATAAATTTGCCAGAATTGAATTTGAAACCGATGAAATTTTAAATCAGAAGAATCATATTGAAGCAGAGAAAAATGAAATTTCGTCTCAAAGATGGTTGATTTTAGGAGGCAGTTTATTTTTTATTCTATTGGTTGTCTTGCTTTATATAACTAAAGTACAACATGCCAAGAATAAAGAATTGCAATTTGAACAGGAACAGCAAAAAGCAAATGAAGAGATTTATCAATTAATGTTGGAACAGCAAACCAAAATTGATGAAGGAAGAATCAACGAACAAAAAAGAATTTCAC
>JBDTNG010000238.1:0-8097 GCA_039933895.1 Flavobacterium sp.
TGATTTCATAACCAAGCCTAGAGCTTTCATAAGAAGTTTTTCGTTTATGAAAGACACATTGCAATTTGGCAATGGAAAAAACAAAATGGAAAAAATTAATATTGATTATAAAACGAATTACGAAAAATTCGTGTTTTCATCTCCAACATACGAAAATGTAGAGAACATCAAATTTTCCTATCAATTAGCGGGATATGATGACAAATGGAGCAATTGGTCTCAATCATCAATAAAAGAATACACCAATTTAAGAGAAGGTGATTATACCATGAAAGTAAAGGCAAAAAACAGCTATGGCATACAATCTAACGAAGCATTAATCCCATTTACGGTTTCTCCTCCTTGGTACAGACATTTTATAGCCTATGTTTTTTATCTTGTATTAATTATTGTTTTTGTTTACATCGTTAGAAAAAGAATTCAAGCAAAAATTAGAAAAAATAAATATTTTGAAAAAATTGAACAAAGAAGAATTTATCTAGAAAAAGAATCCAAAATAAGACAAGAACAATTAGAACTAGAAAAAGAAATTGAAAAGCTTCAGAACGAAAAATTAAAGACCCAGCTTTTAGTAAAAGATAAAGAACTCGTAACTAATACTTTGCAAGTTGTAAAGAAAAATAAAATTTTAAATGGTATTATTCATAAATTAAAAGACATCAGCATAGAATCATTTGACGATTCCACAAAATTTCAATTCACAAAATTGAATAAAAGTATAGTTAAAGAAGTAAATACAGATCATAGTTGGAAGGATTTAGAAAAGCATATAAAAAATGTTCATTTTGATTTTCTAAAAAGATTAAAAGAAAAACACCCCACTATTTCACCACGTGAACTCGATTTATCAACTTATTTATTGATGAACATGTCTACTAAAGAAATTGCCGAAGTAATGAATATTTCAAGTGGTGGAGTTGAATTAGCTCGCTACAGATTAAGAAAAAAATTAAATCTAAACAAAAAAGAAAATCTTATTGGTTTTTTAATGAGTATTTAATTCAAAAAAAACAGTGCCATTTTATAATATAATTGATGTTTGAAAACAATATTTACAAAAAATTCAATGTTCTCTCTAATGCCATTCCACGAGAACCCTTTATTAGAATTGTGCTATTATCAATAGATTTTCCTTTTAAAAAATTTGAAAACTCATCGAAGTTTTGATAAAAATTATAGTTTTTTCTAGCCATTTTATTAAAATAGAAGTCTTTACCTATAAAGTAACAAGTAATTTCATTTTCACCTAAAAGTGACTCCACAATTGCCTGATGCTCTTTTTGACTTTCTTCACCTAACTCAAACATATCACCTAAAATCAAAATTTTATTTGAATTTTCGAGTTGCACAAAATTCTGAATAGCTACGGCCATACTACTAGGATTAGCATTATATGCATCAAGAATTATTTGGTTTGACCCTTTAGTTAAAAGTTGCGATCTATTGTTTTCAGGTATATAACCTTCAAGTGCTTCTTTTATACCTGCATCTTGAACTTTAAAAAACGTACCTATAGTCAACGCTGCATTTAAATTATTGGCATTATAAAGCCCAATTAAATGAGTTTTAATTATGATCTTATTATAAGAAATTGACACAAAGGGATTCGCAGATATAGAGCTAATATTCACATTTGAATATTCTTTGTTTATTCCGAAAGTAAAGGTTTTAATGTTTTTTGACTTTTCAATCTGGATTGAATCTTCTAAATTAACGAAAGCCATTTTTTCATGTTTTAAAAGATACTTATACATTTCACTTTTACCTTCAATAACTCCTTCTACCCCTCCAAATCCTTCTAAATGTGCTTTCCCAAAATTTGTTATGTAACCAAAATCAGGCTGAGCCAAGTCACATAAAAATTCAATTTCTTTTTTATGATTGGCTCCCATTTCAACAATTCCAATCTCTGTCTCTTTCGAAAAAGACAACAATGTCAAAGGAACTCCAATATGGTTGTTTAAATTCCCAACAGTTGCCTTCGTTTTATATTTTTTGGAAAGTACTGCATTGACTAGCTCTTTTGTGGTAGTTTTTCCATTGCTACCAGTTAATGCAATTATTGGTAATTTTAAATACAGACGGTGAAATTTTGCTAATTCCTGTAATGCTATTAAACTATTATCAACAAGAATAGTTCTTTGATCTATACTATACTCTTTATTGTCAATAATCACATAAGAAGCTCCTTTTTCGAGTGCTTCTTTAGCAAAGGTATTTGCATCAAAATTCTCTCCTTTTATTGCAACAAACAATGAATTTTGTTCGATTTTTCGAGTGTCGATTGAAATCGAATTGCATTTTAAAAATAAACTATGAATGTGAGGAATATCCATTTACAAAAATGATTAAAAAATAAAAGCCCTAATCAAAGGGCTTTTATGTATATTTTAGATTAGTTCTAATTTCTAGCTGTTTTTCTTTTTAATGATTTTGGACCTACTTTAGACATTGCACATCTAAATCCAATATAATCTGTTGCCATATCCTGTGGAAAATATCTTCTTTGAGCAGGATCTAACCAATATGCTCTATCTCTCCAAGAACCACCTTTGTAAACTCTAATATTATCATTTATCAAAGTTGTTCTTTTATTAGACTTATCATATTTTCTTACCATTTTTCCTAAACTATCTGTTGTAACATTATGTTCAGGAGAATTGTACATTCTTTCACTTTCTAGTTTTTTAGGATCAGCATCTTCTGAGTCAGTAAAATTAAAATATTTAGAAGATTGTTTGTCACCGTCTCTATAATTGATGTTGTCACTTTTAGTAAAATTCTGTCTTAAATAAGTCTCTTTTTCATCAACTGGAACTTGAGCAATCTGACCTGGAAAAGCTCTTGCAATAATTTTTCCGTTACTTAAAGTATCGTACTTAATATCATCTTTGGTAATAACCTCGATTTTACCGTCTTTTCCGATTTTGTTTTTAGTATATTGATTCCCTCTAAAATAATTGAAATCATTTGCTTCATTATCAATTATTGGTCGGTAAACATCCATAACCCATTCGGCAACGTTACCAGCCATATCATATAAACCAAAATCATTTGCTGGATAGCTTTTTACTGCATTTGTGATATCGGCACCATCGTCTGACCATCCTGCAATTCCACCATAATCTCCATTTCCTTGTTTGAAATTGGCAAGTTGATCGCCTTTAGTTTGTCTTTTTCCTGAGCGTGTATAACTTCCAGACCAAGGATATTTCTTCTGCCCTTTGTAAATATTATATTCTCTTTGACCTACATCTGCTGCTGCGGCATATTCCCATTCTGCTTCTGTAGGAAGTCTGTATTCCGGAAGTACAATTCCTGAAGATCTAGTTGCATACAAACCTGTATCTGGAGCTGCTGTTGCACCTTTTGTAGCTCTAGGAGTTTTTCTTGCTCCTTTTTTTCCTGGTAAAACTATATCAGAATTTCCACCATAAGCTAATGTTGGTGAATCTAAATAAGTTTCAGTATTAAAATTTTGTTCCCCTGTTACGTCATTTGTTTTGGCATTCTTTTTAATGTAGCCATTTTTTTCCAAAAGTGCTTCATTAACACGATCCGTTCTCCATTTGGCAAACTCAACTGCTTGTAACCAATTTACTCCTACAACAGGATAATTCGCATAAGATGGATGTCTTAAATAGTTATTAGTCATTGTTTCATTATAACCCAATCTATTTCTCCAAACAAGTGTGTCTGGTACAGCGCCTACATAAATATTTTTATAATTTTCATCTGTAGGAGGGTATACTTTTTTTACCCAGTCTAAATATTCTAAATACATGGCATTTGTAACCTCAGTCTCGTCCATATAAAAAGATTGAACGTGTTGTTGAGTTGCAGTATTATTCCAATCATGCATTACATCATCCTCTACTTTACCCATTGTAAATGTCCCTCCTTCAACAAAAACCAAACCTGGTCCTGCCTCTTGATTCTTACTTGATGAACCTTTTTTGCTATCTACATTCCAACCTGTTGCTCTTGAAGAGCTTTTTGAGCTAGACTTTTTACTACAACTAGCAAAACTTACTATCATCACTAACGACAAAATTAACTGTAAGCCTCTTATTTTGTTTACTTTCATACTCTTTATAGGTAATAATTTTCGTGGTGCAATATAATAATTAACCATTAAATCGCAACAACATTTTTTTTAATATTTAAAACAAACTAGAATATATCTTAATATATACTCAACTTGAACGCAAATTTATACTTTTTATTATTTATAATTACACTAAATGGAATAATTTTACACTAAATGGTATAATTTTACTCAATGAAATAATTTGCCTTTAAACACGTTTTGAAAACAATGAAAAAAATATTTTTGGTCTGTTTATCTTTAATTTCCTTCATCTCATATAGCCAAATTAAAGGAGATGTAACCCTAGAATGGCTTGAAAAAACAGAAATGTTTATTGGTGATTCTAAAATTAATATCCCTCAATTTACTGGGATTGAATATAATTATGATGCATCTAATAAAACGCTGTCATACACACTTAATCTAAGTCAAGCTGTCATATCAAACGAAAAATCGGTTCAAATCACTAACATAGTTTATGAATCTGTGACAACTTTGGGTGATTTAAACCCTGAATTTATTCCAAAATCACCTTCGGCTTATATAAAAACCAACCAATCGAGAGATATTAGCCAAAGCTTTTTAATAGTAACCCCCATTATAAAAGATGAACTCGGTTACAAACGAATTAAATCCTTCTCCTATTCTATTAGCAATACATTTTCTTCAAGGATTGCACAACCGAACAAAAAGACAACTCAAATCAGCAATTCAGTATTAGCAACTGGTGATTGGTATCAATTTTACATAGAAAAATCAGGTGTCTATAAAATATCCAAAGGGTTTTTACAACAATTAGGTCTCGATGTGAGTAAAATTGATCCAAAAAAATTGAAATTGTATGGGAATGGAGGTCGAATGTTACCTTTATCCAATAGTATTTCTTATCCGAATGATTTAACTGAGAATGCGATTCAGGTCATTGGTGAAAATGACGGCATTTTTAATAATGAAGACTACATCCTATTTTATGCAGAAGGAGTTGATACTTGGAATACTGAAAGCCAAACAAACGTCAATTTGTATGACACAAAGTCTTATTATTATATAACTGTTCAAGGCAATGAAGGAAAGAGAATTCAAAACATGGTTGAACCAACTGGAAGCAGCACCTTGAATTTGACCACTTTTGATGACGATCAATTTCACGAATTAGATTTAATAAATATTGCCAAACTGGGTCGTCAGTGGTATGGCGAATCTTTTGAGATTAAACAAGATCAAGAATTTACATTTAATTTTCCAATTATAGACCCTTCTGTCCCTGTGAAATTAAACATTTCTGCAGCAGGCATATCCTATTCAAGTACCTCTTTTAAAGTTTTAGCAAATGGTCAAGATGCAGGAACAATTACAATACCTCCTCTTAATCCTGATTCTAGTAGTATAGTATTTAATGTTGGCAATTTACCCGTCAACACACCAATTACAGGTTCTGAAAATATAAAAATAAAACTATCCTTTGATAATAATGGAGTAGCTGGATCGAAAGCATATCTAGACAAAATCAGACTTACTGCCAAAAGTAAACTTCAAGGGTATGGCAAACAATTTCTGTTTAAATATGATTTATCGAATTCTACTTCGGGGATTGTGAATTATACAATTGCAAATGCGAATGGAATTTCTCAGGTTTGGGATGTTACCGACATACAAAATGCCACAAAAATCGATAACAACAATCAAGCTACATTGTCTTTTAAATCAAATTTGGGTGAAATTAGAAAATACGTTGCAATAGATCCTACTGATTATTACACTCCTTTAAAAACAAGCAAACCAAAAATTGCTAATCAGAATATAAAAGGTACTGTTTTTAAAAACAATCAAGGGCAATTTCAAGATATAGATTATGTAATAATTACTCCTGCTTTTCTAAGCACTCAAGCTGAAAAATTGGCTAATTTTCATCGTTCTTATTCAAATTTAAATGTAAAAGTTATTACATTAGAATCTATCTATCAAGAATTTTCATCCGGAAAACAGGACATTGCTGCAATCCGAAATTGCATTAAATACATTTATGATAACGCATCAGCTACAGACAAAAGAGTGAAATATGTCAATCTTTTTGGTGATGCTTCTTATGATTATAAAAACAGAACGGCAAACAATTCTAATATCGTCCCTATTTACCATGCTTTAAACAGCAATACAATTGGAGAATCATCATTTGCTTCCGATGATTTTTATGGTTTAATGGATGATAGCGAAGGAAATGTCATTTCATCATTTGGAGGAATCGATATTGCTGTAGGTAGAATGCTTAATAATGATGCAGCTCAAGCAGAAGAAATGGTAAACAAAGTAATCGAATATCATGATCTAAAATCATTTGGAAGCTGGAGAAACAATTTTGTTATGATTGCCGATGATGCCGATAAATCATCAGATGTAAGTTTGCAATCCCGACAAAATAGCTTGACTGATGTCGTTACTTCTTCCAAACCATTTATGAATGCTACAAAAATTCTTTTAGATTCCTATGAGCAAGAAGCGTCTGCTGGTGGCTCACGATATCCAAAAGCAAGAACCGAACTTTTTAGCGCATTCGAAAAAGGCGCTCTAGTATTCAATTACTTAGGTCATGGAGGAGAAGACGGACTAGCAAGCGAACGTCTTTGGGAAAAAACCGATAGTCAAACACTAAATAATCAGTACAAATACCCATTATTTATTACCATAACTTGCGATTTTTCAAGATTCGACAACCCGACACGACCTACTGCTGGAGAATACACGTATTGGAATCCAAAAGGAGGTGCTATTTCTATGATAACCACCATTCGTGAAATTGGTCAATTTAGTGCCGAAAACTTCAACGATGTTTTGGCAAAAAATTTATTTTCTTATAATTCAAATCAGTACACCTCAATTGCAGAAGCTTTACGATTGTCTAAAAATAGTAATCCAAATTCATCGACTAATGTAGTTTTTTATATTGGCGACCCTGCACTTATGCTTGCCATTCCCAAACCAAAAATAAAATTAACAAAAGTAAATGACATACCTGTTTCACAACCTTTTGATGATTTTAAATCTTTGGCAAAAATGAAGATTTCAGGTGAAATAACAGACGAAAATGACAATCCATTAACAAACTACAATGGCGAACTTTCTACACTTATATATGACAAGGAAATTTCTAGAACGACATTAAACAATGATGGAAATAACTCTGCAATGAATTTTAAAGCTTTGGGCGAAACAATATTTAGAGGAAATGCATCTGTAACAAACGGAAAATTTGAATTCAGTTTTATTGTTCCAAGAGATATCAGGATTCCACTTGATAATGGAAAAATTAGTTTTTATGCAAAAAAGAATCAGTTGTTCGAAAATCAGACGGGTTATAACACAAGTATAAAAATAGGCGGAATTAATGAAAATGCAGTTGTAGACAATATTAGTCCAAGAGTTCAGTTATATATGAACGATGAAACTTTTGTTTCGGGTGGAATAACAAATAATGCTCCGTTCTTATTAGCAAAATTGGAAGACGAAAGCGGAATGAATACCGCAAGCGGAATAGGTCATGATATGGTGGCAATATTAGACGGAGATGTGAATAATCCTTATATTTTAAACGATTATTATCAAACAAATCTGGATGATTATACAAAAGGATCTCTTCGATTTCCATTTAGAAATCTCGCAGTAGGTCTTCACACCATTACATTCAAGGCTTGGGACGTTTATAACAATCCAATAACTGCCGAGATTCAATTTATTGTTGCTGGAAACGAAGCGATAACGTTGACACATGTGTTGAATTACCCCAACCCGTTTGTCAATTATACTCAGTTTTGGTTTTCACATAACAGACCTTATGAACCTTTGGAAGTTCAAGTTCAAGTGATGACAATAACTGGAAAAGTGGTTTGGACTCATAACCAAATCATAACTACGGAAGGTTTTTTATCGAAAGAAATCACTTGGGATGGCAAAGATGATTTTGGAAATAAAATAGGAAAAGGAGTTTATGTTTATAAGCTCACCGTCAAGTC
>JBDTNG010000239.1:0-9871 GCA_039933895.1 Flavobacterium sp.
GGTGCCACTACTGTACTAGCCTCAATTTTTCCTCCAGCTGCGGTTTTCTCATCCCCAACCGTTGTACTGACTTTTTTTGTTACTTTATCATCGACACCATTCCTCTTTATTTCATCAGCATCTTCCTTACGTTTGATGGTATCATTAATTTGTTCTTTAAGTTTTTTTTCAAATCCTTCTTTATCAAAAGCTTTGGTATCTTTGGTTTGGTCACCCATAACTACTACTTGATTATGGTTGGCCGCGCTTTGATTGGCTTTCTGTGAAGGCAGGATAGCTGCGCTTTGAGCTTCTTTCAGGACCTGATCAGATTCTTTGTGTTTTTGGTGTTTTTTAGAAGTTCCCTGAATTTCTTTAATCGGTTTTTTGAGTGAAAGAATCTGCAGTTTTTTAGTTTCAGACTTCTCCTTTTTAGCGGCTTTCTTTAATGGATTTGGCGTAGCTTTTCCTTTCTGGACCGTTTTATTTAGTTTAACGTCCAGCTTTTTTTTAGGCCCAAAAAAAGGTTTGGTCTTTTTTGGCTTTATGGCATTTTTTTTTGTCTTTGCTTCTCCACCCATAGTATAACTATAAATAATCAACCGAATGCCTTTGCATCCAAATTACCACCCACTGCTACAGTGTTACTTTTCTAGATTCAAACCTCAGGAAATCGACATTTAATCAATTTCCATAATTGTTTTATTTTACTTCTTTTATTAGATGTTCTTAATTATTCTGAGCCCCTTTTATTAATTCCAGTGACAAGTGAGGTAATTTTCCATCCATGGTGTTTTTACCATTCCAATCCCCCATGGAAGTTGTGCCAATAATAGATCGTATCCTTGTTCTTCAACCCACATTTCGTAGGTGTTTTCCTTTTCTGCTTCCAGCTTTCCTTCTCTTTTTAGGAAATTTTCCTGCAAAGCTTCCACCGAAGAACTGCTCATGGTTCTCCAATATTCCAAAACAGCTTTCAATAAGCTGTGGCATTTTTCTTTTTCTTCTGTCGTTATTCTTAGCTTGATATTTATTACCTCATCGATGGGTAATCCGCAAAGAATCTTATTCAAAACCAAATCACTTTCTTGAATTTTTTTCTTGCCGATTATCAAATATTGGGTCAATAAAATTGCTTTATGCTGACTGATTTTATTTTTCCAATTGTCATTTTCACACAAGTCTAACTGTTCAAACAATGTTTTTAAAAATGGATGCAAAATGATTAATCCTGCATTTTTGATATACAATGATGGAACAGACTTAACTACGGAAGACTTAGGGATTTCTGTTTTATCCTCTTCTGAAGTAGTCTTTTGATTAAATGTCTGAAAAAACATTTCAATCCCATGATATTCTCGTTTGTTTTCTGTTTTTAAAACAAGACCGATAGCTTTCGAAAATCCCACGAATTCAACCTTAGAAATCTGCCAAAACTCCTCAGAAAATTTTACAAATTCTTTAGAAAAAATATTGTTTGCATTTCCTTTTTGAGACAAATAACTGAACCACTGAATCAATTCTATCCATTGCAGTTCCATTTCTCTTTTTCCTTGAAATCTTCTCCAAAATTGTTTAATTTCAAGAGAAGTTAGCTTTTCCGCAAGGAGTATTTCTTCTAAAAAAGCCCGAAATGTTATTGGAAAATCTGGTAATAACGCCAATGTTTTTTTCTTGAAAGAATCAGGAACGGAGAAAATCCAACGAATGGCGCAAATGGGTTCATCCTCAAAAATTCCGATTAATTTTTTTAGAAAAAGCTCATTGATTTCTATTTCATTTACAACTTCATCCAAATCTTTTGAAATCGTATTTTCAGATAACACTCCTGTTTTTAGAAAATTTAAAAACAAAAATGTCGCATGTTGTTTGTTTGAAATAAAAGGGTTTTCAGTAATTATTTCATTGTGTTGCAACTGAATAATTGGATTGTGATCTCTCAGATAATTTTCAATTTGCTGCAATGATTTTTGAATGAGTTCATTTTTCCAATTTTTTCTGGCAATTTTTGGCAATTGAATCTCTAATAAATCAATACTCCAAGTGTGATTTTTGTACGAATATTGATTGAGTAAAATTTCAAGTTTGGGATAAAATTCTTTCTCCAACAAAGCACCCAATTGCCCTTGTATTTCTTTCCCAATTTCTGGAGAAGAACACTGAATATCGAAGTTATGTTGTTGAAGTAAATGCATTTATGAAATATTTCTAGTTTTTAGAAAAGCAGTGAACATCTTGTTGAAGCTTGCCGCTTCCTTTTTACCGTCAGGAGGAAATACTGTTTTTATATAATTCAATGGTATAGTCGTTATAACACCTTCCCCTGAAGGTAACTCTGTGTACAACATAACAAAGTATTTGGTTTGATTTTGTACCAGTGTTTTTTTAAGTACGATTACAGTAAATACTCTGATATCATTTCTAAAAGTTTGAAGCGTGTATCCCAGAAAGGCTCTATCCTCATCAATATCTGGAATAAAATCTCTTAAAATTTCATATTCAGGCTGCTGGATTTCAAAAGAAAACATACCACCATCTGGTGGAGTCGCTCCGGTTGATGGATTGGGATTTGTTTTATTCATCAATAGCAAATACCCATTACAGCATTGTTTTTTGGTGCCTTTAAATGAATATTGATACATCTGTATATCTGTTGAAACAACCTTATCAATCGAGATTTCAAACCCATTGTTACTGTATTCGGTCATGTCTGTTAAAACTCTCCTTAGCGCTGCTGCGGTGTTGTTGCCGTTGTCTTTAATTGCTGTGATTTCGTCTAATATTGTTTGCAATGCTGCTCCCATAATCTTAAGTTTTTATATGTTATATTTCAGTGTAAAAGTCGTTTGCGTTAAAATCGTTTGCGTTAAAATCGCCTATTATTCTCACCACTAAAATCTGAGTGTTTTCACACACTTCACCTAGCTGTTTGATAGCAACCGTAAATACTCTGTCGCCTTGATCAAATTGAAAAGCATGAGAAACGACTGTGTCTTTAGTGGTTAATTTATTGGTTCCATCACCAAAATTAAATTCATAATCATGCGTATCGTTGGCTATCGGATTCGTAAAATGAAACACATTAGGATTGCTTTCATTTCTTTTGGCAGTCCATTTCAGTTCAGAAGATGCGAAGATTTCAAACTCAATGGTATTGCTCTGTTCACCATCCACTTCATATTGTAATGAATATACTTTTGGTGTTTGTATTGAGGCATGATTCGGAACTAAATAGTATTTATCGCTTCTTGTAACAACCGCTCCCTTTGCTGTCCCTGTAAATATTCCGCCAAATTTGCCTACAATTTCAATTTCATATTCCTCAGCATCATTATTGCAATATTTCAGATCGTCTAATGAAATGGTTAAAGGAGCTCTTTCTTCAATTTTAATTTCAATGGTATTTCCTTCACCACAACAAGTGTATGGCAAGAAGAAATCGGCAATAATCATTTGTTGAAAAGGAACCTGTTGCGCTGCAGCAACATCATATTGTAACACATCTTTTAAATTCTCAAGAATATAACCACTCATTTCAGCCGTATAATTGGAATCCATATTGTATTTGGCTATTTCTAACAAATCATTTTTAATGTTATCTGCTTCGTCTTTGCATTTATTAACAGAAGAAAGTTCTGGTTTTGTTTTGATTTGCGATTTATAATCGGTGAATTTTACACTTTTTATTAAATCATCTTTTACACTCGCATCAATAGGAATATTGTCTTTGTAAGCCGTAACTGTAGCCAATAAATTAGCATGAAATAAGGGAGGCGCTGGTGCTTTAAAGATAGATGTATCTACATAAACCATTACAAAAGTTCCGCCCTTTGTCACACCCGCTTTGTGTTCTAATCCTGGGTGTTTTTTCAAAAATGTTGCGAAGAATAATTCTTTATACGTTTTTTGCCATCTTATATTCGATTCTTCATAAATCACGGTAAATGGATCTTCTAAAAACAACTCATTAATATCGTCCAGTCTGTCGATTAAGTCTTCCGCAAGCGTTGTTAGTTGTGGGTTAAACAACTGAATACACCACCTGTGAAATAAAAACACATAATTCAGCTGTTTGAAAATTTCATAAAACGATTTGTAATTTGGTAAAAACTCTTTTAAATCGTTGGTCAACAGATTCTTTAATTGTGTTAAAATGGTTTTGAAATTATCAATGTTCTGCTTCGACATAATATTATTATCGGCGAGTACATTTCTTCGCAAATCCATCCATTTGATGACAAATTCGGTGATGTTGTAGACTCTTTTTCGTGCCAAATCATAATCGGTTTCCAAATCATCCCAACGTCCTTCAAACTTCATAATATCGACGTCTTTGTTCACATAATCAACTGCATTCAATGCTGTTATTTTGAAAGGAAGATTATAGCTGTCTCTAATCAGATTCAGGTCTTTTATGGCTTTTTTATAATTCATTCCGGAAGTTCCTTCAATCCTAAAGAAATTATACGGTTCAATATCAAACAGCAATGGTTTTTGTACCGAAATTTTGTTTGTATAGCCAGGAAGAGTCGAATAATACGAAAGAATATTGTCACTTAGACTTTTAACTGTCAGTTCCGGATTCCATTTGTTCTTCAGATCTAAAATATTAGTGTAATAAAACGGAATTGCTTTTCCAGATAATGAAACATCACCATAATATGAAGGTGTCACTTTGATAATACTGTTTTTCTGAATTTCAAAAGAACTCAGAATATGCGCCAGTCTTTCAAAAAGGAGTGTTAGTTTTTTTAACTTTTTTTCTTCTTTTTTGGTGGCGCTTAATGTTTTGATGAAAGGCGTTCTAAAGCTATTGGCATACACCGAATTTCCTCCTAAAACCACATGAAATGGAAATAGACTTTCGTTAACACAACACATCGTGGGGTAAATTTCCTGAAAGGCAATAATTTCATTGTAAGCCTGAACTATATCTGAAATCCAATCCCAAATGTATTGGACATTCGTACTTGTTTTATGAATATTTACGGTTGCTTCAATTGTAGTTTTGCAGTTTTCCAAAACCGAAAAACCACCTTCAATTGTCAGTACATTTTTGTGGTCATCATATACTTTATCAATAGCATTTGAAATCCCTAATATGGAAGCATCATTGTAAACTTTTTTAAATCCATCTAAAACCTGAGTACCTGTAACAATATTTTGAAAAGGAACATTATATCTTGGGAAGGTTAGTTTTGAATAGACTTCAGGCAATTTATTTTCCTGCATTAATCCTTTGGTAAACTCATTAATTGGAATAACCAACGGCCTAAGATTGAATTCTATTCTTTTGCCTTTATCATCACAATTGGTGGTGACACAATTTTTCTGATCGATTAGTGTGACTTCCAAAAACAAAATAACCACCTTATCATTGAAGAAATTATTAGGAATTGGTTTTTTACCCTCCACATTGGAATCTGACTCCAATAATTCGGGACAGTTCTTTATTGGTTCGTATTGAGCAGCATATTTAAAAATATTATTTAAATATGGTTCTCTGATATAATCTGCATGTAAAAATTGTTCAGAGATTTCGAAATCATGGTAATGAGAAAGTGTTTTTTCTTTCCAATTAATTTGAAAACCCAAAGACGTAACTGCTGTTCCACATGCGATTTTAACAGTGTTAGAAGTGGGAAAAGAAAGTTCTAATCCACAAACAATTCCTAATCCAGTGAGGTTTTTTCGGGTAATACGATCTTGTTCCTCTAAGTGGCTCACAACAAGATTGAGCTCTTTTTGGCTTAAAACCTGATCCGCTTCAAAAACCGGATAAATAGGTGTGTTGTATGCTTCCATGGTATATTTTTATAAAGTTCCTAATGATGTATTTCCTAAAATGATAGGGTTATTTGATTCGCTTAACTGACAGTCGTATAAATTTCCTTCCGGATAAATATTGTTGAGCTCTTTCAATGCTTCTACCAATTCGTGTAATGATTTTTTATAGTTTAATTCGTCGCTTGGTGATACCGTATTTTCGCAAAACTGCAATCGGTAATACCTATAATTTTCAAGCCAGTCTTTGTATTTTGTCTGAAACCCGAGCATGTCTTCCGAATTGACCCAGCATATCTTCAATAAAACATGGGCTGGTGCTTCCTGTCTGAATATTTTTTCGGCATATTTCCTAAAAATCAAGCTTTTAAAACGGGAAAGATAGCCTGGCAAAACGATGGTCGCTTTAAATGAATAAGGGTCATTATTAGCCTCATCATCACAATCATCGTTCAAGCAAACCGTTAGTAAATCGTCGTCAGCAAAAACACTGTTTTTAAAAGGTCGAAGCAGAATATGTTCCAAGCAATAAAAATTCTCATAGTAGATATTCAGTGCTTTTATCATTTTTTGCAGATAGGCATACGCTTCCATTTCGGTGGTGAATTTCTTATGCAATCTGGCAATTTTCTTATTTTCATCAACCAGATAGAGGTACAAACCACTACCATAGTTGTCAATTTTATATAAATTTTGATCTAAAAAATGAAGCTGCGCCCAATTCCATTTTTCCAGTAAATCGACTGCAGGTGAAACAATTTTAAACAGAAAGTCTTCGGTCTCTGTTTCAACTGTCCATTGTGTTTGCGGTGAATCTTCGGTCACAATATCACGCAACGAAATGGCATTAATTCCTAATAGTTTCGCTACTCTTTTTTCGTATCCTCCACGATGATCTGTTTTCCAAAATGGATTGAAATGTAAGAGTGGACCAACAAACTTAGCATTCAAATAATCTATTCCCAAGCCTCTGTTGCTGCTTATTTCGGGATAGGCATTGATGAATTTTTGTTTGTCTTCGATTAAATCTTCGTAGTCAAATGACAATCCACCCATACCCATTGTATCATGAGACACACGGTACATCATGAAAACGTAGTCGTTAAAACTTTCCGAAAATCTGGCAATTAAATGGTCTAAAACCCTATTCCTTCGATCGTAAAACTGCTCTTGAGTTTCGTATAATGAAGCATCATTTAAAGATTCTCCATCTAATAATTTAGTTTTTAACGAGCTAGAATAAAGGGCTTTGGAATAAAATTCTTTGCCTGATAAATCGTCTTTCTCCAAGTAAGTTGGGAAGTAAGTTTGGTCTAACGGTTTGGTATCGAAAAGATTTTTGGCATTATACAACTGATTGAAAAAATCTGCTATAATCTGCTCATAAAAAAACAGATACCCTTTCAATTGTTTTACCTGAGATTTTCTAAGATCGGTTTCTTTTTCGGAAACATAATTTTTTCCTAACCCATAATTCGCTGGAAATTCATCTTGGATACTATAGTAGTTTTTAAGTTCAAAATAATCCCCGTTTTCAATCTCAAAATCACTCTTATTGTTTTGCAGTTTTTGTTGGTTAAACTGGGCTTTGTACATAATCACTTTTTGTTCCACCAACATCAATTGGTTTTCCGTAAGTAGAAATGGAATGTTTTTCTGAAACAATAAAAGCTTCGACTTTTTAGCATCAAATACCGGTTTAACATCGCCTGAAAGTTCCAAGACCCAACTTTTATTGCTTGCATTTGGAATGGGTTTTCCTAAGGAATTATAAGCAGTCATTAATAAGTTTTTGACTGATTTTACACCTTTCACCTCCATTAAAACCGCAATAATATCTGAAGCGTGAATTTCTTTAGCCAATTGCGCATTTTCAATTTCTTCATCCTTTAAAAACCCATGACTTAGTCGGGGTCCTAAAAAAATATCTTCCGAATGATACCCCTCGTTCACCAATTGCGAAAGGGTATAAAAGTTAATCTTTGGGCTTATAATTTTATCAATTGCTATTTGGATTTGACTCATTACTTCAATCGAATCGGCTCCAGCTTCAATTTCAATATCGGCACAAATGGCAACGTCTACTTTTTCAATTATTTCCGTACATAAATAATCTTCGGCCAAATTTCTGTTTTGATGTAATTTGATTTGAATCGCCGAAAAAATGGTTTGAATTTTATCCTTTTTCTTTTCGAATAAAGAAATGATTTCACAAACATTATGCTCATTATCAAAATGGTCTAAGGCAAGATCAATCTCGGCAGCATCTTCCACAAAAATCCTGAAATGCAGTGAATCAGTTGGTTTAGAATACCTATTCACAATCAAATAAACAATGTCTTGAACTTTTTTAACGCTTTCAATAGTAATCTTAGACGGCTTGTTCATCTTTTTAAACAACTGCGCATCGGGGTGATTCCAGTTGGTAAATTGGGGAACAATTTTATAGCTTACCCATCGGTTATTGTGCCAAAATGCATGTTCTAATACCAAAGTGTTCAAATCGCCCAGAATAGGATCTTCGTCCAATTCAATTTTCACTTTGCTTAATCCTCTTAAAACCAATTCTGGCAAAAGAACATTGTTTTTATTCGTCTTCTTTAAACTTAATTTATCTTCTAATTTGTTGATGTATAATTTGGCTTCACTGTCATTTGGTTCTAAATACCCATTTACATCAAGTGTTTTTTTAGTCGCTAATAACCATGCATTGGCAACACCTTCAATGTCGATAAGTAGTTTTCTGTAATCAACTTCGGTTAAAGGGGCATTGGTAAAAATGGAAGCTGCTGAGAAAAAAGTATTGTTTTTAATCAGGCCCTCTTTATCCGTTAAAATATCTTTGATGTCAAAATCGGCTCGGTAACCCAACTCGGTAATGGCATAGCACAACACATCCAAAATAGTGATTCCGGGGTCGTGTGGATTGTAGTCTGTCCAAAATTTAGACCCTAATTGTTCAATATATTTTAATCCTTCTTTCAACAAGAATTGAAAATCCTGTGAAGGAAGTAATTTTCGGTCTTTTTCGATATAATATTCCGTCGGCATAATGGTCAATTTTAAATTTCTTGTACTTGATGAGATTCGTTAGGAATAAATAAAGTAAAATCGGTTTGTGGTGTGATTTTGTTTAGATTTTGTATTGCACCACCGACAATTTCATTGTTTTCATTTAAAATATATTGCTTCACTTTAAAATCGGTTATATAGTCTACATAAGGCTGATTGTCTATGAGTTGAATGATGGAAGAAAATTCAATCTCATTAGCAAAATTGACCTCAGCCGTATCATAAGCCCAAGGACTGAGGTAAACATTAATCGTGTTTATTAATTCGGCAATGTATAGACGCGTGTCCATTCCATCCTGATGGTGGAATTTTACTTTAAACTGGATTTTTACTTTTTCCAGTTTTGGCGGTTTTACATTGATTCTGGCGTGAGGAGACGCAATTTTGTGCAAGTGCTCTTTAATGAGACGCATTTTATTCAAGCTCAAAAGTGGTTTCCAATTGATGTGATCCGAATGCGATGATTTTGCAATAGGAATTAAAGTCACATAACCGGTAGATACATTTGAAATTTTAGTATCGTATCGGTAATGGTTCAGTGTTTTTAATCGGAATACTTCTGGAAATTCTTCCAAAATAATTCTCTCATAATCCCAAGAAGTGATGGCTCTGTTTTTGTGACGCAGTCTTTCACTGGTTCTTCTGTATAAAAAGACGTCCTGTTCTGTAGTTCTGCCTCCAAAAGAAGCATAGGGCTGTATAATTTTTTTAATACTGTTAATCGTGTTATAAGCTTTACTAATGGTTTCTTTAGGCGTATTTTCTAAAAAGACAGCACTCGAATTTTCATAATCCGACAAAACTGCTTTCAATGCCTGAACATGAATCCCAATGAATTTACAAACCGCTTCAATATTGGATATGGAAATTTTCAACCAAAATAAATCGGCTGTTAATTTAGTATTGGTTAGTGCATTAAATTTCGGAATAGAAACCGACACGAGTCCAGATTGAGTAAGCGAGTATGTTTCATCACCAATTGCATTGGGTTCCAATTCTTCCCAACTATTATTATTCAGAAATTTCCATGAAATGG
>JBDTNG010000240.1:0-2320 GCA_039933895.1 Flavobacterium sp.
CATCAAATCTAATACCAAATTGTTAAAATTTTTAACTCATTTTTTAAATATTTTTCATTTTTATTTAAAATAAGGCTAATCGCTGTTTATCTAGGATTTTATTTGTTAATTTTTGATTTTTTAACAATAAAATGTATTAAAATAAAAATATTACGCAATTCCTTATTTAGAAATAATAAAAATAACTATTTTAAAGGTGTTTTTTTGGTTGAAATTATCATTTTTAATTGCGATTTAAATCCAGCCATGTATCTTTGTAAGTTATAAAAACTAATTTTTTTGCAGCATGCATACAAATCAATTTGATTATATCCCTATTTTGATGCAAATGGGACTTGCCGTAGGGTTTGTCGTAGGAACTATCATTATTTCAGGAAAATTGGGTCCAAAAAGATCTTCCGTAAATAAAGATAAAAACTTTGAAAGTGGAATTGAATCAATTGGAAACGCTAGGATTCCATTCTCTGTAAAATACTTTCTTGTCGCTATTTTATTTGTGCTTTTTGATGTTGAGGTTATCTTTTTATACCCTTGGGCAATCAATTTCAAAGATTTAGGTGCTGATGGAATGGTAAAAATGGTGATTTTCATGACTTTATTGTTGGTAGGATTCTTCTATATTATCAAAAAGAAAGCCCTAGAGTGGGAATAAAAACCGATTTTTTTTCTTATATTTAAGTAATGATTTTTTCATCACTTATAATTAAAATATTAAAATGAGCAATTCAAATATAAACATAGTAGAAGCCCCAGAAGGTGTGTCAGGCGAAGGTTTTTTTGCAACAAAATTAAATGATGTTGTAGGTTTAGCCCGTGCAAATTCTATGTGGCCATTACCTTTTGCAACTTCTTGTTGCGGAATTGAGTTTATGGCGACTATGGCTTCGCATTACGATTTAGCACGTTTCGGTTCTGAGCGTGTGAGTTTTTCTCCTCGTCAGGCAGATATGTTGATGGTTATGGGAACTATTTCTAAAAAAATGGCGCCTATTTTACGTCAGGTTTACGAACAAATGGCTGAACCTCGTTGGGTAATTGCTGTTGGTGCTTGTGCTTCTTCAGGAGGAATTTTCGATACATATTCAGTTTTACAAGGAATTGATAAAGTAATTCCGGTTGATGTCTACGTGCCAGGTTGTCCGCCAAGACCAGAACAAATTGTAGATGGCGTGATGCGCTTACAAGAATTGGTTAAATCCGAATCTGTTCGTCGTCGTAGCTCCCCTGAATACCAAGAACTATTAGCATCTTATAACATTAAATAAGAACATGGCTTTAGAAAACACCCAAATTCAAGATAAATTAACAGCCACTTTTGGAGAAGGCGTGATGCATTTCCGTCAGGAAAAAGACATTTTCACTTTCGAAGTTGCTTCAGATAAAATAACAGCAGTCATTCTGTTTTTGAAGAATGAAGAAACGCTAAACTTTCATTTCTTAACTGATTTATGCGGAGTTCATTATCCGGATAGCGATGTGAACGAACAGTTTGCAGTGGTGTATCATTTGCACAATTGGATTGAAAAAAAGCGCCTCATAATTAAGAGTTTTATCAACGGTGAAAACCCTGAGATAAAAACAATCTCAAACATTTTCTTGAGTGCCAATTGGATGGAACGTGAAACTTATGATTTCTACGGAATCAATTTCATTGGTCACCCACAATTAAAAAGAATCCTGAATATGGATGAAATGATTTCTTTTCCAATGCGAAAAGAATTTCCAATGGAAGATTCAGGAAGAACAGACAAAGACGACAGATTTTTTGGTAGAACACCATCAAATTCATAAAAATAAATAATTCAACATTATAAAATGTCAGAACTATTATTACCACCAGAGCATCGTTATGCTAAAATAATTAAGGAAAAACTAAACGAAGACGGAAACGAGCTTTCGATTTTGAATTTAGGACCAACGCATCCAGCCACTCACGGTATTTTTCAAAATATTTTGTTGATGGATGGAGAGCGCATTTTGGATGCAGAACCAACTATTGGTTACATTCACCGTGCGTTTGAAAAAATTGCGGAAAACCGTCCTTTTTACCAAATCACACCTTTAACAGACCGAATGAACTATTGTTCTTCACCAATCAATAACATGGCTTGGTGGATGACTTTAGAAAAATTGTTAAATATTGAAGTGCCAAAAAGAGCTCAGTATTTAAGAGTTATCGTTATGGAATTGGCGCGTATTACGGATCACATTATCTGTAATTCGATTCTTGGCGTAGATACCGGAGCGTATACAGGCTTCTTATATGTATTCCAATTTAGAGAAAAAATCTACGAAATCTACGAAGAAATTTGTGGTGCTC
>JBDTNG010000241.1:0-12766 GCA_039933895.1 Flavobacterium sp.
CAAATTGGCTTGGTGCGGAATCAACATATCAATATCTGAAACCTGTAAATTATTAGCCTGCAAACCTTCATTAATTACTTCACTAAAACGAACGACTGCATTTTTAAATACGAACTGTCCATTCATATAAGGAAAATAACTTTCATCATTTGGATCTGCATCAGCGATGATATCAGTAACCCAACGTTGTCCCATTCCTGGAGCTCTTACAATTAATTCTTCAGCATGTAAACCTTCAGAATGCAGATGTGTCGATAAAATACCTTTCGATAAATCTTCTTCTCTGCTTAAAACGGCTGCTCCTGCTCCATCACCAAAAATTACCGAAACGCCACGACCACGAGAAGTCATGTCTAATCCTGTAGAATGTACTTCGGAACCAATCACCAAAATATTTTTATACATACCAGTTTTTATGTACTGATCCGCTACAGAAACGGCATATACAAAACCTGAACATTGATTACGAACATCTAGTGCTCCAACAGTTCTTAAACCTAAATCACGCTGTACAGCAACTCCTGGTCCTGGAAAATAATAATCGGGACTTAAGGTTGCAAAAACCACAAAATCGATATCTTCTTTAGCAACTCCCGAACGTTTTATCGCAATTTCAGCTGCTTTTACACCCATTGAAGTTGTAGTATCTTCTCCTCTTTTTATATGTCTGCGTTGTTTTATTCCTGTTCTCTCCTGAATCCATTCATCATTAGTATCCATAATTTTAGCCAAATCGTCATTTGTAACTATATTGTCTGGAACATAATAACCTAAACCTGTTATTTTAGAATGATACATATTTTTGAATTTTAATTAAAATTGAGTTTGCAAATTTAAGCATACTTTAAAAAACCTGACTACAAGTTACCACTTTTTTAGTTATTGCTAAATTAAACGATAATCAAAACATTTAAAATCAATTTAAAGTCCCAAAAATTTAAAATAATAAGTATTAATAACTTTATTTTTATATTTTTATCAAAAACAATATTTTTACATCATATCAGACAGTTCCCATTTGACAAAAAAATACCAATTTTATGAAGAATATGAAAAAACAAGCCCTATTTGGATTTCTTTTATTAACTATCTTTAGTTGCAAGAGTTTAGATGATAGAATGGAAAACGCCGATATAGACGCCGAAACATATAATATAAATACTTATTTCACAGCTTCAGGAAATGATCCATTTTGGAGTTTACAAATTGAAAATGATACTGTAAAGTTGAAATCTGTTGCGCTTGGACAACAAATTTTCAAAATCAATAGTGTTAAACCATTGCGTGCCTCGGATAGTGATGTAAAGATGTTACGTATTAGCACGGACACAGGAAAATTAAATATTCAGATTGTAAAAGGAGATTGTGAAAACACTGCTTCTGGTATAGTTTATCCTTATTTTGTTACTACCGAAATTCAAAAGAAAGATGAGAGTAAATCTACTGTTTTAAATGGCTGTGGTCACTATATAACAGACCAGCGTCTAAATGATATCTGGGTTTTAGAGCAAATTAAAGGAAAAAAAGTAACTGCTTCTGAGTTTCAAAAAGAACTTCCGAAAATTGAAATTAATACAAACACCAATCATTTTACTGGCTATGCTGGTTGCAATCAAATAAATGGTTCTATTTTCTTCGAAAAAGACATCCTTCGTTTTTCGAAAATTGTAACTACTAAAATGATGTGCCAAGCTCAAAATAGAGAAGCAGAGTTTTTAAAAACCCTTGAAAGTAGTACCTCTTATTTTATAGCAAATAATAGATTGTGGCTAGCAGATTCAAAAGGAACTCAGCTGGTATTTAGAAAAGTGGATTAATACACTCAATCTTTTAAAATAAAAATTCACGAAGGTATTTCTTTATCAGCATTAATAAGCTGCTAAAAGAAGAACCTGCAACTTCAAATACGGGAGACAAATCAGTTTCTAAAACTTTAGAATAAAAACCTGTTTTGTATATGAAGAATCAATTTGCCTAATTATTTTTGGGTTAATATCTTCATTAATAAGGATTAATGTATTGAAACGAATTCTATTTCTACTCGATTAAACCTATAACAGATAAATCAAAAACCATGAAATTAATATACAGGCTCTTCTTTTTATCATTGATTAGCACAACCGTTTTTGCACAAGAAAATCTTTCTTACCAAAAACCTCCAAAAGAAATTTTAGAACTAGCCGATTACGAAAGAGCGCCATCCGTAAGGATGGATACTAAAAAAGAGTATATGCTTTTGATTTATCGCAACACCTACAAAACATTAGATGATTTAAATCAGGAAGAGATGCGTTTAGGTGGTTTGCGTATAAATCCTATTACAAATATTTCGAGCACGATTACGTATTTCAATAATTTGAAAATAAGAAAAATAAGCACCAAAGAAGCAGTTCAGGTAAGCGGTATACCTGAATATGCCAAAATTTCAAATCTTTCCTGGTCACCAAACGAAAAGAAAATCGCTTTTACTAACACTACTGCTGATGGAGTAGAATTATGGGTCATTGATGTAGTTTCGGCTTCAGCCAAAAGAATTGCAGAAGCCAAATTGAATGCCAATTTAGGAAGTCCTTTCAACTGGACGAATGATAATGAAACTTTATTGGTTAAAATACTTCCGAAAAATCGACCGGCTTTAATCGATTCCAAAAAATATTTACCAAAAGGGCCAACGGTTTCGGTCAGTGAAGGTACAAAATCTCAAAACAGAACGTATCAGGATTTGTTGAAAAACAAAACAGATGAAGTCAATTTTGAAAATCTTATTACTTCAGAATTATATAAAATTTCACTTTCCGGACAATCAGAATTATTCAAATCGGCCGATTTATATACCAACGAAAGTTTTTCACCTGATGGAAATTATCTCATGTTAACAACCATTCAAAAGCCATTTTCATATATCGTTCCATTAAGTCGTTTTCCTCAAAAAACGATGATTTACGACAAATCGGGAAAAGAAATAAAAACTGTGAATGAAGTACCGCTGACTGAAATTATGCCAAAAGGTTTTTCTTCTGTTAGAAAAGGAAAAAGAAACATGAACTGGAGAAGTGACAAACCTGCAACATTGTCATATGTAATAGCACTTGACGAAGGAGACCAGGCGAATAAAGTTGATTTTAGAGACGAAATTTTTCTTTGGAATGCTCCGTTTACTTCAGAAGCGACTTCTTTAGTAAAAACGCAACAACGCTACAGTGGAATTATTTGGGGTAATGATACCTATGCTGTTGTTTATGATGACTGGTATGATACCAGAAATACCAAAACCTATTTGGTAAATCCATCTACTCCTGGTTCGACTCCAAAAATCATTTCAGACAGAAATTCACAAGACATTTATTCTGATCCAGGTAATTTTGAAACCAAAAAAAATCAATATAACAGAGACGTTTTGGCTATTGAAAATGACAATGCTTACCTTATTGGTGACGGATTTACAAAAGAAGGACAATTTCCTTTCATTGCTGAATATAATTTAAAAACCTTACAGCCAAAACGTCTTTACACCTCAACATATAAAGACAAGAAAGAAGATTTACTATCGATTGAAGATTTTAAAAAAGGAGAAGTTTTAGTTCAGATTCAGTCTAAAAATGAGTTTCCTAATTACTATTTCAGAAATATTAAATCAAAAAATAAATTAACACAAATCACTGACTTCAAGAATCCTTTTGAAAGCATCAAAAATGTGAATAAAGAAGTCATCAAATACAAACGAAAAGATGGTATTGATTTATCAGGAACTTTATATTTACCAGCAGGTTATGACAAAACAAAAAAGGAAAAATTACCCTTATTAATTTGGGCATATCCAGCAGAATACAAAGACAAGAATTCGGCAGGACAAAGCAACCAAAATCCAAACGAGTTTACTTACCCTAATTACGGTTCTTTTGTTTATTGGGTTACCAGAGGTTATGCTGTTCTTGACGATGCTGCTTTTCCTATTATTGGAGAAGGAAAAACAGAACCAAACGACACTTTTATTACACAATTGGTAGATAACGCAGAAGCGGCTATTAATGCAGTAGATAATTTAGGATATATTAACCGTAAAAAAGTAGCTATTGGCGGACATTCCTATGGTGCTTTTATGACCGCAAATTTACTTACTCATTCTAGTTTATTCGCCTGTGGAATTGCCCGAAGCGGTGCTTATAACAGAACTTTGACCCCTTTTGGTTTTCAAAGTGAACAGAGAAATTATTGGGATGTTCCCGAAGTTTACAATACAATGTCGCCATTTATGAATTCTGATAAAATGAAAACACCATTACTTTTGGTTCATGGTGATGCTGATAATAACCCAGGGACTTTTACATTACAGTCTGAACGTTATTTCCAGGCTTTAAAAGGTCTTGGAGCTCCTGTAAGATTAGTGCTGTTACCAAAAGAAGCACATAGTTATGTTGCTAAAGAAAATATTCTGCATTTGCTTTGGGAACAAGATCAATTCTTGGAGAAGTATTTGAAAAACTAATGAAAAATACCCCGAAAAAGACTTCGGGGTATTTTTTTATGCAATCATTAAAGTTACTTCCTTATTGAATTGTAGTTCTTCATGATGTTCGAAAAAAATTACTTTTTTATCAGAAACCGATTTTATCAAATAATGACTTCCTTTGAAATACGATTGTTTTACAACCACTTTCAATAAACCATTTTCCACTATTCTCAACTGATTTGGGTATAGTAAAATTGTTTCATCTTCTCCTCCGGTAAAAGTCAGTTGAGATAATTGCAATTCATTAACTTCACCAAAAAGAGAGGCCACATATTTATTCGATGGATTGTTATAAATAACTTGAGAAGGTGCTTTTGCAATCATTTTGCCATTTTGCAAAACAATAGTTTCGTCAGCAAATGAAAGCGCATCAGTACTATCATGAGTCGCTACAAAAACGGTAATTTCTTTCGATTTCAAATAAGCAAACAAATTTCTACGAAGGGCATTTTTTCTAAAATTATCAATATGGCTAAAAGGTTCATCGAGCAATAAAACTTCAGGTTCCAAAGCTAAAACTCTTGCTAGCGCCACACGTTGTTGTTGTCCACCACTTAAAAACTGTGCTTTCACATTGGCATACTCAGTCATTTCAACAATTTCGAGCAATTCTTGAATACGGATTTTTTTCTCTTCCGGATAAAAATTCGAAAGAAACTTACCTACATTTTCAGCAACGGTTATGTAAGGCATCAAATCAAAATCCTGTGCCAGATATTTTATGAAAGGCATTCCTGGTACCAAATTAAATTTCGGACCTAAAACCTGAGTTTCATTCCAAAAAATTTCGCCTTTATTTAAATCATATAGACCATAAATAAGTTTAAGCAAGGTACTTTTACCACAACCGCTTTCACCAAGAACAGCGATATTCTGGCCTTTATTGATTGAAAGATCAATATTGTGAATAACCGTGTTTTCATTATAACTGAAAGAGATATTTTTAACTTGAAGCATTATAAAGTTTTAATAATTGCAAAACTACGAAGTTTATTTAAAAACAAAAAAGCTGTTCCAAAATGAAACAGCTTTTTTATATATTTATTGTTGAGGAAATTTAGTTTCCAGATTCTTTTTTAGCTTCTTCTACCATTTTTTGATTGGCAGTAATAGCGAATTCTACACGACGGTTTTGTGATTTTCCATCAACTGTTTCATTTGAAGCAATTGGATCAGCTTCGCCAAGACCTGAAGTTGTAAAACGAGAACTGGCTAATCCTTTTCCTGACAAATAACTTTTTACAGAAGCAGCTCTTTGCTCAGACAATCTTAAATTATAATCATCTGCACCAGAACTATCAGTATAACCATAAATTTGGATATTTGTATCCGGATATTCATTAAAAACTGGTACAAGTTTATTTAAATTTGCTTTAGCACCAGCGGTCAAAGTTGATTTATTAGTATCAAAACGGATGGCATTTTCGCCCAAAGTAAGTTTTATCCCTTCTCCTACTCTTTCTACTTTTGCACCAGGCAATGATTCACTGATTTCTCTGGCTTGTCTGTCCATTTTATTTCCAATAACACCACCAGCAACACCACCAATAACACCACCTAAAACAGCACCAAGTGCGCCATTTCCACCTTTACCGATATTATTCCCTAGTATTCCTCCAATAACTGCACCACCCACAGCACCAATAGCGGCACCACGTTGTGTTTTATTTGTGTTTTTAACTGATTCACAACTTGACAAAATGGTTCCTAATAAAACCACCATTGAAAGTATATATATAATTGACTTTTTCATAGTTGTTATTTTTTAATTAATTTTTTTAAATTGGTATACAATGGTTGTCATTTTTCCACCAATATCGATATTGTCAAGTAATTGGAATGACTGTTGTGTTTGGTTTGCTACTTTAAGTAAATAACCTTCTTTCATTTTTTTAGCTTTCACACCTTCTGCTAAAAATTTCAAGACAAATAGACCTTCTTTATTCACATACCATTTAATCGAAGAACTAAATCCCGGACAATTAGCCTGTGTTAAAGCCATTTCTCCTGTGTCATTATTAGAAACAAATTTCCATGTACTACCTTCAAAACATTTAGAATCGGCAAGATCAAAAGAAGTCACTTTGAACATATCAGAACCCGGATAGGTTACAGATGCGATGGTCCAATTCCCTTTAATGGCTACTTGAGATCTTCTGTCTACAGTTGTAGAAGTAGCTGGAGCCTGAGTTTTACACGAACTAGCGGCTAATGCTAATGCAAAAAATAAGATTAGTTTTTTCATATTTAGATAATTTAATAGGACAAATTTATAAATAATATTCCGACAAAGATTATGTAATTCCTTTAATTCTTTATAAAATTACGACTACGTCAATTTGTCATTTCTATTGCTTTGGCACTTTATTTGACTGAAAGCCTATTATAAATTTAATAATAAAATTCTAAATAGTATGACAACAGGAAAAATTAATGTTTCGGTTGAAAACATCTTTCCCTTAATCAAGAAATTCTTATACAGCGATCATGAAATCTTTCTTCGTGAGTTAATTTCTAACGGAACTGATGCAACATTAAAATTAAAACACTTAACCAGTATTGGTGAAGCCAAAGTAGAATATGGCAATCCAATTATTGAAGTTAAAATTGACAAAGAAGGTAAAAAACTACACATCATTGACCAAGGTTTGGGAATGACATCTGATGAAGTTGAAAAATACATCAATCAAGTAGCTTTTTCTGGGGCAGAAGAATTTCTGGAAAAATACAAAGATTCGGCTAAAGATTCAGGAATTATTGGTCACTTCGGATTGGGTTTCTACTCGGCTTTTATGGTAGCTTCTAAAGTCGAAATCATTACCAAATCATTCAAAGATGAACCAGCAGCACATTGGACTTGCGACGGAAGTCCTGAGTTTACTTTGGAACCAGCTGACAAAACTACTCGTGGTACAGAAATCATCTTGCACATTGCAGAAGATTCTTTGGAATTCTTAGAAGATTTCAAAATCAATGAATTACTGAACAAGTACAATAAGTTCATGCCAATTCCAATTAAATTTGGTACAAGAACAGAAAAAATTGAACAGAAAAAAGGAGAATTTGTTGAATCTGAAGACAAAGATGAAATTTTCAAAACTGTTGAAATCGACAACATCATCAACAATCCAAATCCGGCTTGGACGAAACAACCAACTGAATTAAGCGAAGAAGATTATAAAAACTTCTACCGTGAATTGTATCCAATGCAATTTGAAGATCCTTTATTCAACATTCATTTAAATGTAGATTATCCTTTCAATTTGACAGGAATTTTGTATTTTCCAAAATTGGGTTCTGACATCCAAATACAAAAAGATAAAATTCAATTGTTCCAAAATCAGGTGTATGTAACTGACAATGTGGAAGGAATTGTTCCTGAATTCTTAATGATGCTAAAAGGAGTTGTAGATTCTCCAGATATTCCATTGAATGTATCTCGTTCAGGATTACAAGCGGATAGCGAAGTGAAAAAAATTTCCAACTATATTACCCGTAAAGTAGCAGATAAATTAAAATCATTGTTCACCGAAAATCGTCAAGATTTTGAACAAAAATGGAACGATATCAAAATTGTTTTAGAATATGGAATGCTTTCAGAAGCAAAATTCTACGAAAAAGCAGGAAGTTTTGTTTTGTATCCAACAGTTGATGACACTTATTTTACTTTAGAAGAATTAAAAGAAAAAACAGCTGCCAATCAAACGGATAAAAATGGCAAACTAGTTATTTTATATGCTGGAAACAAAGATGCACAACACAGTTACATCGATATTGCCAAAGAAAAAGGATACGAAGTATTGTTGTTAGATTCTCCAATTATTTCACACTTGATTCAGAAATTAGAGGCTGACAATGAAAATTTAACTTTCGTCAGAGTCGATTCAGATCATATCGATAATTTAATCAAAAAAGAAGAAACTTCGATTTCTAAATTATCGGAAGAAGAACAAACAAATTTAAAAGTAGTTTTGGAAAACTTGGTACCAAAACAAAGCTATTCAGTACAATTAGAAGCTTTAGACAGTAATGCAGCGCCATTTATCATCACACAACCTGAATTCATGCGTCGTATGAAAGAAATGAGTCAATCTGGCGGTGGAGGAATGTTTGGTATGAGCAATATGCCGGAAATGTACAATTTGGTAGTCAATACCAATTCGGATTTGGCTTCAAGCATTTTGAATACTTCTGATAAAACTGCTCAAGAAGGTTTGGTTAAACAAGCACTAGATTTGGCTAAACTATCTCAGAATTTATTAAAGGGGGAAGAACTAACCGCTTTTGTAAAAAGAAGCTTTGAGTTGATTAAATAGATTAAAAAAGACTTAGACCAAAAATGAAAACCTGTAAGCTAAAGTTTGCAGGTTTTTTTATTTAAATATTACAAGTCAAAACTCATGATTTAACAATTGATAAAGAAAACCCATAATCTCCTCGTCTTATCTGTTTGTAACTTAGTATTAATGAATCAACTCGTAAAACATAAGATTTATTAATATTTAAATTAAAAATCATGGACAAAAAAAAATTCACTGATAATGGGGAAATATTAAGCATTTTAAAAGATCTGAAAACACAATTAAAAGGTAAAAAATTCTCAGATATCATTGACAAAAAAGGAAATCAATATGTTGATCTTGTGCAAGAAGGTGGTGGAGTGCTTGGTGTTGCACTAGTTGGTTATGTTTACATATTAGAAAAAGTCGGCATACGTTTTTTGAGTTTAGCAGGAACATCAGCAGGTAGTATTAACACAATGCTTATGGCTGCCTCAGGAACTTGCGATATTGAAAAAAGCGAATGGGTTTTAGATTGTTTATGTGATAAAAACCTGTACGATTTTGTCGATGGAGACTGCGATTCCCGTGAATTTATTGATACTTTATTAAGCAATGCTAATAACTTAAAATTAATTCTTAAAGGCACATTTGTTGTTGACAATTTCAGAGATGATTTTGGTTTAAACCCAGGAAAAAACTTTTACAAATGGATTGCTAACCTTCTTTCGCAAAAAGGAATCCATAATTATGCTGATTTGATGACATTACGCTCAAAAGGTGTTTTAGAAGATAATGAGTTACTGGAAATAATAAATAAAAAAGGAGAAACTCAAAAATACACAAATGAATCCCATTGGAGTGGGATAGCAATAATAGCCGCAGATATTACTACACAAAGTAAAATTATCTTTCCAAAAATGATTGATTTATTCTATTCAAATCCAAATGTTCAAAATCCTGCTGATTTTGTAAGAGCCTCTATGTCAATCCCTTTCTTTTTTACCCCTTTTAAAATAAACAATATTCCACAAGGTGTTGAGGCTTGGGAAAAATGGAATGAAGCTACGGGTCTAAGAACTTCTGTACCTTCCGAAGTAGTATTTATGGATGGTGGTATAATATCAAATTTTCCTATAGATATTTTTCATAATAACTCAAAAATCCCGGTTTGCCCAACTTTTGGAATAAAACTTGGATATGATAAAAACGAAATCAATAAAAATGAAAAGATTTTCAGTATTGTAGGTTCAATGTTTGATACCGCAAGATTTGCTTATGACTTTGAATTTTTAAGAAAGAATCCTGATTTTAGACATCTAATTGGCTATATAGATACTGGTAATCACAATTGGCTTGACTTTGGACTCACCGAAGATGCTAAAGTAGATTTATTCATTCGTGGAGCTCAAAAGGCTGCTGAGTTCCTAAATCGATTCAATTGGGAAGATTATAAAGAAATTAGAAAACACAAGCAATCTTACTATCAAGGAATTAAAAATATAGATAATGTAGGAACTTAATTTGAATACCTCAGAAACAATAACTATTCCTCGTTATTACTTTTTATGTACACCTAAAAAAGATATAAGTCAAATATGAAAAACCTGTGAGTAAAAACTTGCATGTTTTTTTATTACATTGCGATTCAATATTTTAACCTACGAAAATGTTTTATCGATTATCACTTATATTAACCCTACTCGCTTTACTATCTTGTAATAAAGAAAATCCAGACGAAGAATATATTCCAATTTCTCCTGTGAAAATGGATTTAACTCAAGTACCCTACTCAAAACTTTCAGAATATGTTTTTTTTGAAGGTGACATAAAAAACCAGAATCCAGTTCTTGGTGTAATACCCTTCAAACCCGAAAGCGAGCTATTTACTGACTACGCAGAAAAGAAAAGATTTGTTTATGTACCCAGCGGTTTGAAAGCAACCTATATGAATGATTATTCGGTTTTAAAATTACCAGTTGGCAGTGCTTTAATCAAGAACTTTTATTACAACAATGTTCAACCATCCAATATTACAAAAATAATTGAAACTCGAATTATGATTCGAAAATCTGACGGTTGGATTTATGCAAATTATGTATGGAATGATGAACAAACAGAAGCATTTTTAAATCTGAATGGAAGTACAAAGCAAATTACATGGATTGATAACAATACTGTTTCTAGAACAATAGATTACGATATTCCAAATGAAGTGAAATGTGCTGTTTGTCATACTATTAATAACGAAAAGAAACCAATTGGAATAAAACCTCAAAACTTAAACGGCAATTATAATTATTCAGACGGAACTCATAATCAATTATCCAAATGGATTACTTCAGGTATTTTAGAAAATAATTTACCAGCGAATATTAATGCTGTTATAAATTATAAAGACAGTTCAAAACCTTTAGAAACCAGAACTCGTTCGTATTTTGATGCCAACTGTGCGCATTGTCATCAACCTGGCGGATATGCTGACCATTTTGCTTTAAAATTTGAGTTTAAAGAAACTATGAACTTAACAAACATGGGGGTTTGTGTAGCTGCAGAGCATACAATTCCTGGCCAGGTAGGAAGAATTGTAAAACCAGGAGATTTAACTCAATCATTATTATATTATAGAGTTACTACAAATGATCCTAACTTTAGAATGCCTTTTTTAGGAAGAACAATAGTGCATGATGAAGGTGCTGCATTAATTGCGGATTGGATTAACTCTTTGACGGACTGTCCATAAAAAAAAAGCCTGGAAGTTAAACTTTCAGGCTTTTTTGTTTGTTAATATTGTGGAATACTTTTGGGTTTTTCGAATGTTGTCTTCGAAATTAGATTTCCTTTTTCATTATAAAATTTCCACAATCCCGTTTTTTGCCCCATAAAATAAGTCCCTTTTTCTTTTTTCTTTCCGTTTTCAAAATAAACGATCCAATTGCCGTTTGTTAAATCTTTCTCGAAAGTTCCTTCAGAAGATAAGTTTCCATTTTCGAAATAAAAAGCATATTCCCCTTGCTTCTCACCATCCATATAATTCGCAATTTCTTTTGAATTTCCGTTGTTGTAAAACGATTTCCATAAGCCAGTTTTCATTCCTCCTTTATAAAACTGCTCTGCAAGTACTTTACCATTTTCATCGTAAAAATACCAAGCACCAATTTTCATATCGCGGTCATAAACCCCTTTTTCCTTAATTTGTCCGCTTGAATAATAAGTCAAAGCTTCTCCTTGCTGCATATCGTTTACATAATTCACTTCAAAAAGCAGTTCTCCTGTTTCGTACCATTTTTTCCAATGTCCTACTTTCGTGTATTCTTTATGAAATTCTTCTCTGAAAGGTTTTCCATTTGGATAATATTCTATCGCTCTGCCATACAAAATACCATCATCGAAATTCTTTTCAGATTGCAATGTTCCATCTTCATAAAAACTTTTAAAAATACCATCTTCCTTATTGTAATCGTAGTTTCCTTCGGTGCATTTGTTTCCGTTTTCATACCACGAAATATAGGCCCCATGTAATTTATTATTTACATAATTGGCTTCAACAGCTTTTCTGCCTCTGAGATAATAGGTAATCCATTTTCCTTCTTTCTTTTGATTGAATAGAATACCTTCCTCTTTGACTGTATGAGTTCCTTCAAAAAAAACCTTCTGATTTTCTTCTTCTGGTACAATTTCATTGCTTTTTTGGGCAAAAAAGGTATTTACACAGAGTAATGAAATCATCAATAGTATACTTTTTGCTTTTATCATGTTGCTACTTCTTAAATAGTATTATTTTATAACCACTTGAAACGTTTCTTTCTTATCATCAGAAGTTAACTTCACAATAAAGTTCCCTGCTTTCAATTTACTGTTGACATTCCAAGCAATGGTTTGAAAACCTGAAGCCAAATTGCCTTTGAAAATTGTTTCTAAAGTTTTTCCAGACATGTCTGCTAATTCGATTTTAACATTCTCTGAAGGAGAATCT
>JBDTNG010000242.1:0-2191 GCA_039933895.1 Flavobacterium sp.
AAGATTTCCCACAACCTGCAATTACGTCTTTAAAAACGAATGTTGATTTGTTTCCGGAAACCAACAGTTATCAAGTCAAAGGAATTTATCAATTGGTTAATAATGAAGAGAAACCCATTGACAGTCTGTTAGTTTATATTGATGAAAATATTAAGTTAACATCAATTTCCATTCCCAATTCAAAGTTGATAAAGAACGACTCTCATTTTGGACATTACTGGTACAAATTGAATAAAAAACTGCAACCGAAGGAGCAGTTGACCATCAGTTTCTCATTTACTTCTTCATGGTCGCCATTTAAGGGTCATACTCCTTTTAATTCTATACTTGACAATGGATCATTCATGAGAATCAGTCGCTATTTTCCAAGATTTGGTTATCAGAAAAGCAACGAATTAGATGATGAAAAAGAAAGGGTAAAAAGAAAAATGAAGCCTTTAGCGTCGCTTAAAAAGTTAGAAGATCCAAAAGTAACTCCGTATGATTTTATCGATTTTGAATCCGTTGTTTCCACTTCAGATGACCAGATTGCTGTAGGTTCCGGTGATTTGATACGACAATGGAAATTCAATAATCGCAATTACTTTCATTATAAAACAAAAGGTAAAATTCCATACCGATTTGCGTTTTCATCTGCCAGATACACAGTAAAAAAAGAAATGTACAAAGGGATATCAATTGAAATATACTATGACAAACGTCATGATAGAAACGTTGATGCACTTATTCAATCGACGAAAACAACATTGGATTATTGTCAGCAAAATTTTGGAAAATACCCTAATAAAGTGATTCGCTACGCTGAAATATCAGGTTTTGTCACTGGTTTTGCCGCGACCGCCTATCCTGGGACAATTTATATGAAAGAGAATCAGGGATTCAACGCTGATATTACACGAGGTGATAAAGAAGATGATATCAATCAGTTAGCTGGGCACGAGTTATCACATCAATGGTGGGGAAATGCAAATATTAGTCCTGAAGAAAAAGAAGGCGGATCAATTTTGACCGAAACATTGGCACAATATACTGAACTGATGTTGTATGAAAAGAGACATGGTAGAGAACGCGCTTTGAAAACAGTGAAAATACATATGGATTTATATTTGAGCAACCGAAGTTTTGACGAAGAAAGACCGCTGTATAAAGTCACCTATGATGCGCCACATTTACAATACAATAAAGGAATGGTCATTATGCATCAGTTGCGATTGCTTATTGGTGAAACAAACTTGAATAAAGCACTGAAATCACTGAATGAAAATTATTCATTTCCCAATAAACCAGCTGATTCCCGTGATTTAATTACTGAAATTTATAAAGTGACACCTATAGGTTTGCGTTATAAAATAGATGAAATGTTCAAGCAGATTATTACGTATTCTTCCAAAGTTGAATCGGTGAGTAGTCGAAATGTTTCAGATAAAAAGCACGAGGTTTCTTTCATTATAAGTTCCTCTAAATTTAGTGAAAATAATAAAGGAAAGAGAACATTAATACCAAATGATGCCACTCTAGAAATTGGTGTTTATGATGAAAATGGAAAATTGTGTATTCAAACATTCCCAATCAAAAACAATCAAATTAAAGGTAAAATTGTCGTTTTTGATAAGCCAACTTCTATTATTATTGATCCGAGTTTGAAAAATTTAGACACTTTCTTACAAGATAATGAGAAAAATATTGATTAATTTTAAATTATTGAAAAGCTGATAGAAAGCTTGTTTTTAAGGGTTTTTATGATAAAAATCTTTATTTACAGCTTGCTTTTTGTGAAAAATTTATTCGTAAAGTGTTTTTTTATTTGGAAAGTATTAAAAAAATGCCATAAGTTTGCAGTGTTCAAAAGAACTAAAGAATAAAATAATGACAAACCAAGTTTTAAATATGATGATGTGTATGTGCTGCTCAGATGATGAGGGGTTATTTGCTATTCGTTAATGTTTTAAACCATTACAATATTTTGCAAAACTCCTCAAGAAATTGAGGAGTTTTTTTTTACAACAATTTTAAATTACAAAAACAAAATAATTAAATGAATACAATAACACCTATAGCGACAATAATATCTGCAGTTTGTATGATGATGATGTGTTGTATGCGAATCTTCGCAAGAGGCCGTCTATTGTATTATTTGAAGTAATAATAACAAAAAAAAAACGTAAGCCTCTTGATTTCAAGGGGCTTTTTT
>JBDTNG010000243.1:0-5964 GCA_039933895.1 Flavobacterium sp.
ACCATTCAGGAGACACACAATAAGGATTTAGATTTTACAGAATAATTATCTTTTTTTATAAAAAATTTAAGTTTAATTGGATTTTAACAAAATTTTGGCACGGTTTTTTCATGTAGGTAATCAGAAGTAAAGAAGATTATTAATTATAAAAACCAAAATCATGTCAAAATTAAACATTAACAAAAAAGAGTGGCTAGAACTCGTTTTTGAAGGAAGAAACAAATCTTACGGTGCGTATCAATTGCGTCAAGAAGAAGGAAAAACAACAATAACAGCATTTTTTAGTGCTTTAGTATTATTTGCTGGAATTGCAATTTTAAGTTCGTTTACTGATAAACCAAAAGTAGAAGACCCTATCATATGTATACTTCCTCCAAGTACTCTAGTTAAGTTTCAACCTAAAACGGAACAGCCTAAAGAAGCACATAAAGCTACACCTAAAAGTACTGCACCCAAAACACCTAAGTTTACAACACCAGTAGTGGTTAAAAAAGAAGATGCTCCAAAAACGGAGGTTCCTACAAATGCAAATCAGCCAAAGACATCTCCAACCACAACTACAGAAACTCCTGGAACTGGACCAGAAGTTGTTGGACCTGGGCCTGTCGAAGTTCCTGTACCTGATGTTATAGATAAACCACTTCCATCATCAATGTTGGAACAAAATCCAGCTTTCCCTGGTGGTATAGGTGAATTCTTAAAAATTGTGGGTAAACGATTCGTAGCACCAGAAATTGACGAAGAAAAAACACTGAAAGTGATTGTTTATTTTGTAGTTGAAAAAGATGGAACTTTATCTAACATTACTGTTCCAAGAAGTCCTGGATATAGTTTAGACAAAGAAGCAATACGTGTTTTGAAGTCTATTAAAACCAAATGGGAACCTGGAATTTACAAAGGAAAACCAGTAAGAACATCATATTCTTTACCAATTGTAATTAACATGCAATAACATATCATAAAAATAAAAAGGGCTTCTAGTTTTAGAAGCCCTTTTTTTATTAAGATTAAATGAAATTATTCTGACCAGTAAGTCAAATTCACAATTATAACTCCATTTGAATTTACAGTTTGTTCAGAAAGTGTAACTTGTGTTGGTGAAGTACCACTCCAATATCCATCATAAGAATCAAATCTATAAGTTCCATTTGGCAAATTTTCGAAACAATTTCCATCTTGATTGGTTGGATAAATATAAACTCCAGTAGTTAAATTCTGAGCATAAAAACCATGCAAATCAGAACCAGAAACTGGGTTTCCAAGATAATCTACCGTTTGAATGCATACATTATACCTTCTAATTGCTGTTTTAATCAATTCAATTTTAGCTACGATCTCAGCTGATTTGCCATTCTGAGCATCCAAAACTGAATTAACTTCAGGAAGATAATTAAGTGCTGCATTGTAATTTTGATTGTTTAATGCCTCATCAATTTGATTTGATAAATAAATTAAATCATCATTCAAAGTAACTAAATCACCCGTCAAAACAACGATGTCTTGTGATGAAAAAGAAACTGTTGAAGCATTCTTAGCCAAATCAACAAAATAAAAAACATCGTCAGAATTGTTTTGAACAGAATTGATTTGATCATACATTTTATTGTTAAACAAAATAGCATTTGGATTTCCAATCACGGTTAGTTCTTTAACCAATTGATTGACTGCTTTTTTTGAAGTCTCAACATCTTGCTGAATTTTCTGAGCTGATTCAATGGCTGAATTCAAATTTTGTTCTGCTACAGATTGTCCAAAAACGGAACCAAAAGCGAAAGTCGTTAGTGTAAACACACAAAGAATAATTTTTTTCATAATTTTTTTTCGGTTAATATTCCTACAAATTTAATATAATTTTTAATTATAAAATAGAAAAAAACTTTACTAAAACATTAATTTAAAGTTTTTCAATTCGTCCTTGTTTTTAACCTTCATAAAGACTTTTTAATACCATCAAAACCATTCCTTTACCATTTAATTTTAGAAATAAACAGAAAAGTCAAAAATTTCATAAAAAGTAAATCACTACTCTTTAATAGTCAATCTTTCTTTATCTTTGCAGTGCAAAAACAGCATTTTTATGGAAACTGTTACAGAATCAAATATACTTCCTATAGGAAAACCAAAATGGCTGAAGGTAAAATTACCTATTGGTCAAAAATATACTGAATTACGTGGTTTGGTCGATAAATATAAACTAAACACGATTTGTACTTCCGGAAGTTGCCCAAATATGGGCGAATGCTGGGGCGAAGGAACAGCTACATTCATGATCCTTGGAAATGTATGTACGCGTTCTTGTGGCTTTTGTGGGGTAAAAACAGGTCGTCCGGAAACGGTAGATTGGGATGAACCAGAAAAAGTGGCGCGTTCTATCAAAATCATGAACATCAAACATGCCGTAATTACAAGTGTTGATAGAGATGATTTGAAAGATATGGGTTCAATTATTTGGATTGAAACCATCAAAGCCATCAGAAGAATGAATCCTGAAACCACATTGGAAACACTTATTCCTGATTTTCAAGGTGTGGAAAGAAATATTGACCGTATCGTAGAAGCCAACCCAGAAGTAGTTTCACATAACGTTGAAACGGTTCGCAGACTAACTCGTGAAGTTAGAATTCAGGCGAAATACGACAGAAGTCTAGAAGTTTTACGCTATTTGAAGCAACAAGGAATTCGCAGAACAAAATCTGGAATCATGCTAGGTTTGGGCGAAAAAGAAGACGAAGTGATTCAAACCATGCAAGATTTACGTGATGCGAATGTTGATATTGTAACTATTGGTCAATATTTACAACCTAGCAAAAAGCACTTGCCGGTTAAAGAATACATCACTCCTGAACAATTTGAAAAATACGAGAAAATAGGAAAAGAAATGGGCTTCCGTCATGTAGAAAGTGGTGCATTGGTTCGTTCTTCTTATCATGCTCAAAAACATATTTTATAATTTAGTATGCTGCTAAGAAATTACGCTTCTTATCGACATTACTATTGAAAATTAACACCGAAATTGAAAAAAACACGCATTGCTATTAACGGTTTTGGAAGAATTGGAAGAAACTTATTCCGATTGCTTTTGAATCATCCCACTATTGAAATTGTTGCCATAAACGACATCGCCGATACTAAAACGATGGCTCATTTGCTAAAATACGATAGCATTCACGGTGTTTTAAGTAATGTCGTTTCTCATGATGAAACTTCAATTTTAGTCGATGGAAAATCCTATTTATTTTTTCACGAAAAATCCATTTCTAATTTAGATTGGAAATCTTTGGATATCGATTTTGTTGTCGAATCTACTGGAAAATATAAAACATTTGAAGAAATACATGCCCATGTTTTAGCGGGTGCCAAAAAAGTAATTCTTTCTGCTCCAGCCGAAGTTGAAAATATTAAAACCGTTGTTTTAGGCGTAAATGAACACATTCTCGACGGAACAGAGTTGATTGTTTCTAATGCGAGTTGTACCACAAACAATGCTGCTCCAATGATTAAAGTCATTCAGGAATTGTGCGGCATCGATCAGGCCTATATTACTACGGTGCATTCCTATACAACCGACCAAAGTTTACACGACCAGCCTCATAAAGATTTACGTAGAGCACGTGGCGCGTCGCAATCTATTGTTCCAACAACAACAGGTGCTGCGAAGGCGTTGACTAAAATTTTTCCCGAATTGGAAGGCAAAATAGGTGGCTGCGGTATTCGCGTTCCTGTTCCAGATGGCTCGCTAACTGACATTACTTTCAATGTAAAACGAGAAGTTTCTATTGAAGAAATAAATCTTGCTTTTCAAAAAGCAGCCAAAAACGAATTGAAAGGAATCCTGGATTATACTGAAGACCCTATTGTTTCTGTAGATATAATCGGAAATACCAATTCTTGCTTATTCGATTCATTACTTACTTCTGTAATCGACAAAATGGTAAAGGTGGTAGGTTGGTATGATAACGAAATAGGTTATTCCAGTAGAATTATTGATTTGATAACTCTTATTGCCAAAAATTAATTATATTTAGGGAGTTTTATTGAATCCTTAAAAATGCTTAAAAGTTTACTTTCAATTTTACTCTCCTTCCTAACGTTTTGTGCCTTTTCACAAAATAATAAACCTGCTACTTCAAAAATAGACAGCGCATTTTTTTATACAGAAACCGCTAACTTCAATAAAGACAACAAAGTTTTTGACAAAGCGCTGGAAAATGCCAATAAATCTATCAAATATGCCCAAAAAAAGAACAATGTTTTTTCTTTAGCAAATGGCTATTATACTCTGGCTACAATATACATTGATTTAAAGAAATACGATGATGCTATCGAAAGATTGATTCGGTCTGTTTCTATTCTAAACACTTTGGAACCTAATTCAAAACTAGCACTCGCCTACTACAATTTAGGGCTATGTTACATGGAAAAAGAAAATTTCAGCCGGGCTGAATCCTATTTTGAAAAAGCAAATTCAGTGTACGAAAGTATCGATTTATCAAATGCCAAAAACATGGTAAATCTTCAAAAAGCACTTTTGTATTTAGAGAAAAACGAAACAGGCATTGCCGAAAAAACATTATTAGAAATTGCTCATTTACCAAAAAGCAAAGACACTTTCGAACTTCAATCGGAAGCTTATTACCAATTAGGACAAATTAAAGAGAAAGAGAAAGCTCATAATTTAGCTTTAAATTACCTAAATAACGGCTACCAACTCAGTCTTGAGAATAAAAACATCGACCAACAAATAAAGATTACCAAAAAAATAAGCGACGTTTACGATAGTATGTATCAGATTGACAATTCATTGGCTTACTTAAAAATTCATACCAGATTAAAAGATTCACTCGAGACTATTTCAAAAAACAAAAACCAATCCTTAGCATCTGAACGTGTAAAAGTGGATGATATTATGCGTTCCATGGAAAAATTGGATAAAGAGAAAAAACAACAGGAAAAATCCGGAAAATTCTCTAAGTTAATTAACATTTTGAGTATTGCTTTGATCACTATTCTTTCGCTTTTGAGTTTGTCGTTGTATAAAAATAACATCATCAGAAACAAATCGAATGAGTTGCTTCGCGAGAAAAACAATGAACTCGAAATTGCTAAAGAAAGAATCGAAAAAGCATCAAAAGCACGTTCAGAATTTTTATCGACTGTGAGTCATGAACTACGGACACCGCTTCACGCAATTAACGGAATTTCGCATATTTTATTAGAAGACAAACCCAAAGCCAGTCAGATTGAATATTTGAAATCTTTGAAATTCTCTGGAAACTATTTATTGACTTACATTAACGAAATTCTTGAAATTAACCGGATTGAATCCAATAACATCGAAATTGAGAAAATTAGTTTCAACGTTAGAGAATTACTGCACAACATTCAAAATTCGCTCAAAGAACAAGCCAGCCAAAACAACAATGACTTCATACTACACATAGACAAAGAGGTCCCTGAGATATTAATAGGTGATCCAACCAAAATTTCTCAAATATTTATCAATTTGATAAACAACGCTTTAAAATTTACTGAAAGCGGAACTATAACGGTAAACGCAAAGCTAATTCACATTAACGACAAAAGCTGTAGTATTAAATTTGACGTTCAGGATACTGGAATTGGTATTCCTAAAGACAAATTAGAATCGATTTTTGAAAGCTTCTCTCAAGGTTCTGTAGAAATTAACCGAAAATACGGCGGTACCGGACTGGGATTGACTATTGTAAAAAGATTGGTCTCATTAATGGGTGGAAAAATATCGGTTAGTAGTGAAGTAAATACAGGTTCTATTTTCACTTTTAATTTAGATTTTAAAATAGGTGAAGCGTTAGTTCCATCAACTGTCAACAAAATCATTAACGAGAAAGTATTCATTAATAAGCAAATTTTATTGGTAGAAGACAATAAAATAAATCAGATGATTACTAAGAAAATACTCGAAAAGAAAAGAATGGTTTGTGAGTT
>JBDTNG010000244.1:0-5449 GCA_039933895.1 Flavobacterium sp.
CCTTCAAAACTATACAAAACATAAGTGGCCGGAATTTCTTCCGACCACTCGTACAATTGCTGGTTTTTTTTATTGTTGTAATTTAATTTCTGAGCGTAAAAACGGGTGCGAGATCCGTAAACAAATGAAAATCCATTGATATTGCAGAGAGAAAGGGATTCGAACCCTCGATATGTTGCCATATACACGCTTTCCAAGCGTGCGCCTTCAGCCACTCGGCCACCTCTCTATTTATTTGGTGTGCAAAGAACACAAAAAAATTCGACTTAAGAAAATTAAACTTCGAATATTATGACAATTCTCCTCTTAAAGAATTTTCGAAAACTGATTTAAAAATTGTATTAGGAACATTTTCTCCTAAAAGATACATTAATTTAGTTATCGCAGCTTCTGTAGTGATGTCTTTACCTGAGATCACCCCTATTTCTTTCATATCCGAACTCGTTTCATATTTACCCATTGTAACACTCCCAATAGAACATTGCGTAACATTTACAATTTGTATCCCTCTCGTTATTCCCTTTTTTAAAAGAGCTATAAACCAATCTTCTGTTGGTGCATTTCCAGCTCCATAAGTTTCTAAAACAACACCTTTGAGTTCTGGAATAGTAAAAATTGCGGATAAAACTGCTTCGTTAATTCCTGGAAATATTTTTACGATGGCAACATTGTTTTCAAAAATTTTATGAATTCTTAATTTCTTCGCTCTTGTTTTGGGCAAGAACAATTCTGGAAAAGCTTTTAGATGCACTCCTGATTCAATTAAATGGGGATAATTAGGGGAAATAAATGCATTGAAATTCTCGGAGTTTATTTTTGTCGTGCGATTCCCTCGATACAATTTATACTCAAAATACAGACACACTTCACTTATTGCTGGTTTGTTATTTTCTCGCAATGATGCAATTTGAATGGCGGTGATTAGATTTTCTTTGGCATCGGTTCTCAAATCACCTATTGGTAATTGGGATCCAGTAAAAATTACAGGTTTAGATAAATTTTCGAGCATAAAACTCAATGCCGAAGCGGAATAAGACATTGTATCTGAGCCATGAAGCACTACAAAACCATCAAAATGCACATAGTTTTCTTCAATAATTATGGCGATTTTTGTCCATTGTTCTGGACTCATATTCGAAGAATCAATTGGAGTATCGAAAGAAATTGTTTCGATTTCACAATCTAATTGCTTTAATTCGGGAATTTTTTGAAGTAATTTACTAAAATTAAAAACCTTCAAAGCACCAGTATCAGAATCTTTCATCATACCAATGGTTCCACCAGTATAGATTAAAAGGATTTTGACTTTATTCTGCATTCTCATATTTTAATTTATTCACCACAGGATTTGCATACATGTCTAGGAAACTTTGTTTTGCTATTTCATGTTCGTGATCAATACGCATTTCTAACCTTCTTTCAAAAAGTAATTTTTCGTTTTGAGTATATAAATGAGAATGAGCAGTAGAATTATTCACAATATCATAAGCAATGTAATTTGTTGGCCACAATTTATAACTACTTAATATAGAATCATCAATTACTTGTGCTAAAGCTTGTATTTGTTTGTTTGATGTGTCGAAATTAGCTTTAATTTCATCTATTTCGGTATCAAGAACATCACCAATATGAATATGAATCCTCTTCTTTTGACCAATAATCCCGCTTAATAAGGTTTTAAAATCTTCGTTTTTTTCTTTGATGTAAATCTCATTATTGGCTTCAGCTAATAACTGTGGCATTTTCAGAGCATCGGTTGGGTCGTATTCATAAGAAATGGAAACTGGAACTACTTTAATTTTCTTAAAATAATCCATCAAATTACATTCATCAGATCCCATTGCAATCATTTTCAACACTCCAGGGTTGGTTTCATCATTTCCATCTTTCGTTCTTCCCTCTCTTTGTGCAATCCAAACCGAACGATTTTCATGTAATAATAACTGCGCCATATATTCAGCTAATAGCTTAGAACTGGTCAGCATTTCCCTTGGTGTTAAACCACGTTGAACCAAAAAATTTCTATTTAATTTGGCTAATACTTTTAAGAATGATTTTTTTACTAAATTATCTCCAATAGCCGAAGAAGTCATTTTTAAATTATGCTCAAACAAACTGGCATTCAGCAAAGTGGTGTCTAAAACAATATCTCTATGATTTGATATAAAAAGATAAGCGGTATTTTCTTCTAATTTTTCGAAACCTGAAGTAGTCAAGCCATCAGAACTTTTTTCTAAAACTTGCTTTACACCATGATAAATAAAATTACACTGAAAATCTCGTACCGAATAGGTTTTTCTTAATTGTTGTTTCCAAATTTCATCATCAACCCCTGGGAAACAAAAGTTCATCAATGCCTTCATCATAGGATGATCAATTACTTTTAAAATTGCATCATTTATTTCTGAATCATAAAAGGGACGAATTGCATCAAATTTCTTCATTTAATCAATTTTCAATTTAATATCACAAATGAACAAAAAAAATAATTAAGATTGCGAATATCAAGTTTAAATACCAAAGATTTGTTTAGAATTATAGGTGGTTACCCCTGCAATTTCATAGGATGGAATGTTATAAATAGCAGATAATTTATCAACAACATTTACCAAATAACTACTTTCATTGCGTTTTCCTCGATATGGAACAGGAGCCAAATAAGGAGAATCCGTTTCTAGAACAATATGTTTTAAATCGATTTGATTCAAAAATTGATCTATTTTCCCGTTTTTAAAGGTTACAACACCGCCAATTCCCAATTTCATATTGTATGAAATGGCTTGTAACGCTTGCTGATAGGTTCCCGAAAAACAATGAAAAATTCCGAATAAATCAGCCGATTTTTCTTCTTCCAAAATTTCAAAAATTTCGTCGAAAGCTTCGCGACAATGTATCACGATTGGTAGTTTATATTGTTTTGCTAATTGAATTTGTTTTCTGAAAGCATTTTTTTGCTCTTCTAAATGTGTTTTATCCCAATACAAATCGATTCCTATTTCACCAATGGCAACAAATTTTCTTTTGGCTAATGCTGACTCAACATGTTGTAATTCCTCAAGATAATTGTCTTTTACATGCGTTGGATGCAAACCCATCATCAAAAAAATATTTTCGGGATACGCTTTTTCTAAATCATACATCGATTGTGTAAAAGTAGAATCGATTGCTGGAATAAAAAACCGTGAAACGCCAGCATCAATAGCGCGTTGGATCATTTCATTTCGATCTTCGTCAAATTCGGCAGAATATAAATGAGTGTGGGTGTCGGTAATTATCATTATTTGAGGCAAACGGTTAGGTTGCAAAATTACAATTATTACGCAAAGATTCGCAAAGAAGACACAAAGACACACAAAAAAATAATTAAATCTTCGTGAACCTTCGTGAAAACTCTTTGCGAATCTCCGTGAAATTAAAACCTAATCCAATTCGTTCAACAATTCCTGCACTTGGTCATAATCTTCAAAACTCTCTGGAATTGTCAATAGGATGTCTTTACAAGATCTATAGTCTTTTTGCTTGAGTTTAGATAGCGCCAAATACCAGGTTGCCTTGTCTTTGTATATAGAATTTCCATATCTTAAATCAGACAAGTTGATTTCGGCCTTTTGAAATTGGCTGTCTTCTAGAAGTGAAACTGCATAAAAATACTGCATTTCTGGTGATTTATTATCTTTCAAAATTACTTCAAAATACGGAATTGCTGCTTTATAATTTTTAGCATTGAAAGAGTCTTGTGCTGATTTTAAGTTTTCGTTTACATTCCCTCGTTCCGTAAAAGAAGCGTTTTCTGGATTGTTATAATCATCAAAATTTGGATTTATATTCTGAAAAAAGAACAATCCCACTAAAACCGCAACCGAGGCTGCAATAGCATATTGCCAAGGCTTGAAAGCAATAACTTTTGATTTTTTGGTTTTGAAATGTGCTTTAGAAATTGATTTTATATTCTTTTTGTAGGCATTAAATTCAGTTTCTGTTCCAAATTTCTGTTCCAAATGAAGATGCAATTCCTTGAAAATTTCAAATGTTGTAGCCAATTCTGTATCGTCAGCTAATTTTTTTTCGAAGTTAATTTTCTCTTCCGCAGACAATTCGTTTGCGAGATATTGATCGAATACTATGTAGTTTTCCTCGTTCATGACTAGGTAGTTTTTAAAGATTTAAAGCGATTCGTTTCCTGAATCCATTGAGTTAACTGACCTACACATAACGATTTTTTCTTTCGAACATAACCATAAGTTACATTTAGTTTTTCGGCAACTTCCTCCATAGATTTGATGGTAAAACTCAATTTCAATAACTCTTGACATTTGTCGCCCAGTTTTTGAAACATCAAATCATAAAGGTTTTGCTTTTCGTCGAATAATTCGGTTTCTGTAACCATTTCCTCTGTTGATTCATTTATAGATGGCATATCTTCATCAATTGTTACCCCTTTATTTGAAGATTTTTTGAGTTCATTCAACCATTTTCTTTTACACAATAAAAAAAAGTAAGCATCAAACGGACAAGTGAGTTGTAGCTTTTTGGCTTTGGCCTGATTAAAAAGTAAAATCATGATTTCTTGAACTACATCTTGAGCCCTGTCTTCATCTCCAGAATTGTTCCTTATATAATGAACCACTTTGGGAACAAACTTCTTGTATATAGATTGAATTATTGCCGAATCATTATTGGCAAGACCATCAATATAAATCTGATCGGGATGAATTTTAATACTCATAAAAAAACTTTTTATCGAAAATAGTAAAAAAAGAGGTAACAAAATTATTTCCAAGTTGATATAGTTACAGAAATCCATTTTTAATAATAGATGTCATGAAATCGTCATGATTCCATTATCAGAAACACGAATGAAGAATGGCGATACCATATTCCTTTAAAAAACAAATATTATCTGCATATGAAAAAATTTAAAAAAATAGGTGTCATTTTTATAAAGAGACTTTGGATCTTAATCACAAGATAAAAAAACAAGGGTAACAAAAATAAACATCAATTGATATAACAACGAAACCAGAAGAGAAATAAAATATTTTAAAAACTGGGGTAACAATTCAAAAAGCAAGTTGATATAACAATGAAAACAAAAATTAAAATAAAAGGGTAACAATATCAAACCCGAATTGATATAACAACAGAAACCAAAAAATAAATAACAATTAAAAAATTAGAAATCATGAAAAAATCAATTTTAACACTAGCCATTATAGCATTATCATTTACAACTTCTAATGCTAAACCAGTTGCAAAAGCAGCCATCGCAACCGAATCTAATGTATCACTTACAAAAGATCAAATCGTCGAAGTGTATGATTGGAGTGTAAAAACAGAGCAAGGAAATTACTCAGGAACAACAACTTCTCTTGCAGAAGCTCAAAAAACAATGGCTCTATCTACAGTAAACGAAATAATTGTAGAGAAAAAAATCGAAAGTTATTACCAA
>JBDTNG010000245.1:0-4813 GCA_039933895.1 Flavobacterium sp.
ATGAATTTGGCTTTTGGAGCTGAATACAGAACTGAAAGATTCAATATTTTTGCTGGTGAAGAAGGTTCATATGCTACTTATGACACCAATCATATTCCAATCACTGATCCTACAACTCAAACGGCTCCAACTGATCCAATTTCAGGAAATCCTAGACCAGGTGGTTCTCAAGGTTTCCCAGGATATAGCCCAGCAAATGAAGTAGACAGAAGCAGATCAAACTTATCCTTATATGCTGACAGTGAATTTGATTTTACTGAAAAATTATTAGTAAGTGCAGCAGTTCGTTTTGAAAATTACAGTGATTTTGGAAGCACGTTGAACGGAAAATTAGCTTCTCGTTTAAAAATTACTGATAAAATTAACTTACGTGCTTCTGCAAGTACAGGTTTTAGAGCACCATCTTTGGCTCAAATCTATTATAACCTTCATTTTACTAACTTCAATGGAAGTGGTGCTACTGAAGTTTTATTGGCCCCAAACAATAGTGCCGTTACCAAAGCTTTTGGTATCGATAAATTAAAAGAAGAAACTGCTAAAAACGCATCTCTTGGTTTTACAGCTTCATTTGGAGATTTTACAGCTACAATTGATGGTTATGTAATTCATGTGGATAATAGAATTGTATTAACAGGTTATTTTGATGCTACAGCTTTAAACATCGGTGTTTCTGAAGCTCAGTTCTTTACAAATGGTGTTGATACAAACACAAGAGGTCTTGACTTAGTTCTTGCTTACAAAAAAGCATTTGGTGATTCAAAAATTGGTGCTACTATAGTTGGAAACATCAATGATATGAGAATTGACGAAGTTAAAAGTAAAGGTTTAGATGAAGGTACATTCTTTGGAGCACGTGAAAAAGGATTCCTTTTGGCTTCAGCACCAAAAAATAAATTTGGGTTAAACTTAAACTACGAAAGAAAATGGTTTGATGCTGGATTGGCTTTCACACATTTCAGTAAAGTAGTTTTAATTGACTATGCTGATGAAGAAGATGTATATAATGCAAAAACGGTTACTGATTTAACTTTTGGCTTCAAATTGACTAAAAACTTAAAATTAAGCGTTGGTAGCAACAACTTATTAAACATCTATCCAACTAAACAAGATGAACAAGGAAATACTGAAGCTGGTGGATACTGGGATTCAGTACAAATGGGATTCAGCGGTGCATATTATTATGCAAGACTAGGATTGAAATTCTAATCGCTATTCATAAAACTAAAAAGCCGTCTTGTTCCAAAAAACGAGGCGGCTTTTTTTATTGATAATGGCAAAAAATACCTTTGTCATAAACGGTCCACAAACTAGCTTTCTGATGTGCCGATTTTAAAGCATTGTTGGCCCAGGTATTGCATGTATAAAACAAACTATAACTTCCTTTGGCTTCATAAAAAGCGTCATTTTTGCCGTAATTATGTCCAGAAATCCATTCAACTTCTTGATTAGAATCTCTTTTAAAACTATCAGAAATAAAGCTTGATAATTTTTGATATTCTTCTGTAGAGATTTTAATTCTTCTGCAATTTTCGCTTTCACTTAGACTTTTATAAAAAGTGGTGTGCATTGCCGAAGAACTCAATCCTGTGGCAGCTTTAAGTGCAGTGCTTGCTTTCAAATCTGACCATTCAGGAGTTTCCAAATAAAAACCTTTATCACCCCAGCCAAAGGCCAAATAATTAGCCAAACTATCCTTTGCTTTAGTTTCTTGAAATTGAATTTCTCTGGTCCAGTCTTTCGTGCTGTTTTTTAGAGGAACTACAATATCAGTGTGAACACCATTGGTTAAAATGAAGATTTCAGTTTCTTTGTCTTTTTGAGAAATATCCGAATTGACAGTGATTTTAGAAATTAAAAATACACAAACCACATATACTAACAGAAAAGCAATGATTCCAAAAAAGGTTTTACCAATGGTTTTAAAGATCTTTTTTACCAATTTCATTTTGATACTTTTTTAAATTGTTATTCTTAAAACAACAAACAATTTTCAAGCCAAAAATCTATTTACAAATTAAAATTTCTTACAATTTCTTTAATTTGATTGTCTAATTCTAAATTGGAAATACTATTACTCTGAGTATCAAAGTTATTATTAAAACTAGGCAACGAAAAAGTATTTTTAACAACTGCTCCATAACGTGGAAAAGCATTCTTGGCTATTTCCAAAACACTAGCTCCTCCTCTAGCTCCAGGAGAAGTTGCCATTAGTAAAGTATTCTTTTGTTGAAAAACGTCCTTGGTTTGTCGGGAAGCCCAATCATAAGTATTTTTAAAAGCGGTTGAATAGTTTCCATTATTTTCGGCCAATGAAATCACAAGAATATCAGCCAGAGCTATTTTGTTCAAAAAATCTTTAGCCAATGCTGGTTGGCCAATTTCAGCCTCTAAATCAACACCAAAAACAGGCAAGGCATAATCATTCAAATCTAAAACTTCTACTTCAGCTCCTTCAAACAAATGTGACACATAAGTAACTAATTTTTTATTGATGGAATTTTTACTGTTACTTCCTGCAAAAGCGATAATTTTCATAAGTGTTATTTAAGTTTTTTTAAAAGTAATAAAAAAAGCGAAACATCTCTGTTTCGCTTTTCAATTATATCCTTAGGAAATATTATACATTAAAACGGAAGTGCATCACATCACCATCTTTAACAATATATTCTTTTCCTTCTACTTTAAATTTTCCAGCTTCTTTGGCTTTTGCTTCTGAACCGTATTGAACGTAATCTTCAAACGAAATCACTTCGGCACGGATAAATCCTTTTTCAAAATCAGTATGAATAACTCCAGCAGCCTGTGGTGCTGTTGATCCAATATTGATAGTCCAAGCACGAACTTCTTTGACACCTGCAGTGAAATAAGTTTGTTGCTTCAATAATTTGTATGCTGCACGGATTAAAACTGATGCTCCTGGCTCAGTTAACCCCATATCTTCAAGGAAAACCTGACGTTCTTCATAGCTTTCTAATTCGGTAATATCAGCCTCTGCTCCTACTGAAAGGATAATTACTTCCGCTTCTTCATCTTTAACTAATTCACGAACTTGATCTACATATTTGTTTCCATTTACTGCTGAATTTTCATCAACATTGCAAACATATAATACTGGTTTTGCAGTAATCAATTGAAATGATTCCATTAAAACTTCTTCATCATTACTTTGTGGAGTAATTGTTCTGGCCGATTTTGCCTGCAATAAATTTTCTCTGATTCGGTCTAAAAGTGCTTTTTCAGTTTGCGCTTCTTTATTTCCAGTTTTAGCAGCACGATTTACTTTTTCCAAACGTTTTTCAACAGTTTCTAAATCTTTCAATTGCAACTCGATATCGATGGTTTCTTTGTCGCGAATTGGATTTACATTTCCGTCAACGTGAACAATATTATCGTTATCAAAACAACGCAAAACGTGAATAATTGCATTACATTCTCTAATGTTTCCAAGGAATTGATTTCCCAAACCTTCTCCTTTACTTGCTCCTTTTACCAAACCTGCGATATCAACGATATCAACAGTTGCCATTTGAACACGCTCTGGTTTAACTAGTTCTTCCAGTTTATTAATCCTTGGATCCGGAACATTTACAACACCAATATTAGGTTCAATGGTACAAAATGGAAAGTTGGCACTTTGCGCTTTTGCATTCGATAAACAATTAAAAAGAGTTGATTTTCCTACGTTTGGTAATCCTACAATTCCTGCTTTCATTCTATTTTAGTTTACGGTCAACTGATTAAGGTTAACAGATTTTAGTTCATTTTTAAAAGTGTGCAAATATAAGATTTATAAAACTATAATTAATTTAATTTTTTATAAATGGAAAATTTGTAACTTTAACTTTACATATTGCCATTTTTTAGTTTTAATTTGGCGCCTAATTCTTTTAACCCAAAATTGTAAATCCTATGAAAAAATTACTTTTATCCATTGCTTTAACCATTACAACGGTGTTTGTTTATGGACAAAATACAAATGTCCAATCGGAAGTAACCACAACAGTAAGAACAGTTAAAGACTCTGAGGGAGAGAAAAAAACGGTTAAAAACCAACTTAAAAAAGAAGTTCAAAATGTTCAGCTTGGAGAAGAAAAGGCAGACACTAAAAACATTGAGATGAAAGACTCTCCTATTGAAGTAAGTAAAGAAACTCAGGTTGTTAATCCAGACGGTTCTACAAGAACTGTAGATGTGGATCGTTCAGGAAACTATGATTTTAACGGAAAAAAATACCAATTAATTTTAGATGCTGCTGGTTATAAAATAGTAGCATTAGATACTAAAGTAGCTTCATTGCTAAGAAAAACATCTACCAACAGCTATATTTATATCACTAAAAGCAAAACGGCGGTAGTCTATTTTGATATGGTTGGTAATTTAGTATCAGAGTTCTACGATGCTGTATCAGATAGTGTCAAAACGGATACTTATGAAAGAGAATATTAAGTTGTAAAAAAAAATCCTGAGCTTCAACTCAGGATTTTTTTTACCATAATTATAATGTTCCTAATTTTTCGATGACATCTTTTTCTTCTCTTGTGGAAATAAATCCTGATTCAACATCCCAATAATTATTAAAGAAATTTGTCTTTTTATTGATTAGGGATTTGTATTTGAAGACATTTTCATCGTTGTATTTAAAAATCTGTTTGTCAAAATTGGTAACAACCATATGATTCACAACTTCAATTCTTCTGTTTTGCTTTTTGTATTTCTTTTCAAATCCAATTACCTCTTTGGAATTAGCCAAATAATACATAACCCCATCTGTTTTAAAGGTATTTTTAAATTCTAACTTGTAGATTTTACTATT
>JBDTNG010000246.1:0-7004 GCA_039933895.1 Flavobacterium sp.
TCAACACGATACTGTTTGATTCGCACGGTACGATAGTCCTGTTCCAATTTTTGTATTGTTTTATCAACTTCGGCTTTTTCGAGTTGTTGGCGCTCTTCTGAAAAAGGTTTTTCGTTTTTTAAATGTTGCAACAACGCGATCAATCTATTTTTGGCATCTAAAGGTAAATCTCTTTTTCCGGAAACAAACATCGAGCATTGGCCTCTAGAGACACCTAATAGCATGGCTGTTTCTTCCTGTGATAATCCAATAGTGTTTTTTAAAGTGATTTGTTCTTTCATCTGTTTCATTTTTTTCAAAAATAATAATTTGAAACAACTTTTGTTTCAAATTATTAAAAATATTTATTTTGAAACAAAAAGTGTTTCATTTTAAAATAAAATAAAATTTTGAAACAGGAAAGAAAAATGACTTCCAATCTGATTTAAGAAATGATTTAGTAGATTTGTTTAAAATAAACAAAGGATATAAAAATCAATGTTGATTTAATATTCAATGCAAAACCATAGTTTACGCACAAAAAATGAACAAAAAAACATCTTTGACTAAATTTCTAGAACAACCGTATCCCTTTTATTATGAAGGGAGAAAACTGCTTGAAATCTTGGGTATGATTTTTCTAATTGGAATGTTTTTCAACTACATGCTCCAACCTTTTGATGTCAATACTGACGAGCAAAAAATGAGTTATTTTTGGATCTGTGTGATTCATTCCAGCTCTCCTTTATTGGTGTTATCATGCATTGCTTTGGTTTACAAACTATTTCCAAAAACAACCGACGACTGGAAAATTAAAAAAGAGGTTGTTGTTATTTTATTTCTAGTGCTTTTCACAGGAATTACACAGTTTTTTATCCGCGATATCGTATATACGAATCCTGATAATTGGTCCTGGAGGTATTTTAAAGAAGAAGTTGCCAACTCATTAATAGCTGGAATTTTCTTGGCACCGGTGGTAATTTCCATCAATTTAAACCGACAACAATTAAAAAATCAGTTGAAGGCCAATCGTATTTCCGAAGCGATTACAGAAACGAAAGAAATGCAACCTAACACGATTGTTTCAATTGAAACAGAAGTAAAATCAGAGAAATTCTCTTTTGATAGCAGCAGTTTTATTTATGCTAAAGCTGAAGGAAACTACGCTGAAATCTATCTTCAAAAAGAAACCGGAATCAATAAACTCACCAAGCGTATTTCGCTGAAGAATTTAGAAACACAATTGAGCGACTTTTCTTTTATCATCAAAACGCACCGATCCATTTTATTGAATGTAAATTTTATTGAAAATGTTTCCGGCAATGCTCAAGGTTATAAAGTCCAATTGAAAAATTGTTCAGAGACCGTTCCCGTGTCCAGAAATTTTATTCAATCCTTCGAAACGGAAACTATTTCCAACTAAAATCATCTTGTTATTCGTCCCAGAATCTTGTCTGTTGTACCAAAACAATGCTATTCATCCCAGAATCTTGACATTCAAAACAAGTATTTGCGAGACTATTTTTTTGCCCGCACATTTGTAAAAAAATTTAGAAAAGATGCGTAGATACGATTTAGACTGGCTTAGAGTAATAGTTTTTGCTTTACTTATTTTTTATCATGTAGGTATGTTTTTTGTGGCTCCTGATTGGGAGTGGCATATTAAGAATAACATTACTTATGAAGGAATTAAATTTCCGATGTTGTTTTTAAACCAATGGCGATTGCCTATTCTTTTTGTTATTTCCGGAATGGGAACTTCTTATGCGCTTTCTAAAAGAAGCGGTGGTCAATTTGCTTGGGAAAGAACTAAAAAGTTACTCCTTCCTTTAATTTTTGGAATGTTGGTTATTGTCCCTCCACAGGTGTACATTGAAAAACTTTCAAACGGATTAATTACGGGTAGTTATTTCGATTTTTGGCCATCACAAGCTTTTATTGGTAAATATCCTGAAGGGAATTTAAGCTGGCATCACTTATGGTTCATTCCATACCTATTGATTTTTTCTTTGGTATTGATTCCTGCTTTTTTATATTTAAGAAATCACCCAAATAACTTTCTGTTGAGAACAACAGCAAAGATGTGCAGCACCAAATTTGGTATCTATTGGTTTATCTTGCCTTTGTATTTATTTGAAGCTTTTGTTGAGCCTTTTTTCGAAGAAACGCATGCTTTATTTGGCGATTGGTTTGTGATTATCAACAGCAGTACTCTTTTCTTTATTGGCTTTTTATTGATTTCGGTGAAAGACGTTTTCTGGAAGACCGTGGAACAAAACAGAAAGACTTATTTAATCTGTGGTATTATTGGTTTTTCAATGCTCATGTTCATCACCACAGCTTATGAAGATGGTTATGTAAGACATTTTACCGAAGCTCTAATCAAAGTATTTTCATTGTGGTCTTGGATACTTACGTTGTTTGGTTTTGCTTCGAAATACCTAAACAAACCAAGTAAAACATTAGCGTATTGCAATGAGGCGGTGTATCCGTTTTATATTTTGCATCAGACAATTACAGTGGTATTGGGTTATTTTATGATGAACTTGCATTGGCATTTTTTCTTTAAATTTTCCTTCATGACGGCTGGAACATTTTTAATCTCATGGTTTATTTATGAGTTTTTCATCAGAAGATGGATATTAATTAGACCATTTTTTGGATTGCAAAATGTAAAAAAAGAGAAAGCAATTGTAGTGATGGAGTAAAAAGAAACTTCGCACGTATAAAAAACAAAGCCTGCAATATTATTTGCAGGCTTTGTTTATTCCCGTAGCTTTGCGGAGCGTGGGTTTAAAAATGATTTAGTAGATTTGTTTTGTAATGATTTTGCAGGTAGAAATTAACTTCATTTGGGTTGAAAACAGATATAATAAAACAATAATTTATGGAATTTATAATTTGGTTGATAGTTTTAATAATTACCTATACATTTTCATTAAGATATTGGAAAAACAATAAATTCAGACTGTCATTACAAAAATCAATTTATTTAAAATATAGCCATTATCTAACAATCGCCATTTCAATTATTTTCTTTTTTAATGAGCTTAAAATAAAAGGGATATGGACTAACAGAATTATATTTTTTATCGCAATCCTTAGCGGTATCTTTTACAACCTAATTACTCAAAACACAAGTCTAAATCAATTAGAAAAATACTATTTTAAATTTTTAAAAATAATACCAATCCTCTTTGGCGCTTTCACATTGATTCCCTTTGCAGGTATAGTTGTAGTTATTTCTATAATAGGACAGCTAACAAGTCCCTATTCGAAAATATATTATGATGATGATAATATAAGGATTCAGGAAAGTTTTGTTGGTGCTTTGGCTGGGCCAAAAACAAAAGTATATACCAAAAGTATGTTGTTTGAAAAATACAGGAAAGAAGCTGAAAGCTTCCCTAATGAGATTGACTCAGTAAAGGTCGAATATGCTAAAGATTCGATCAATATTTATTTCTGGAATGATTATATGGAAAATCCAAAATTAGGTGAAAAGTTTCAAATCAGTAGAAATTAATTAGCCTTCGATTAAAGTCTCGGTCCAAAAGTCAAAAAACAGGTATTACTACTTGTAAGAATTTTTTTATATTTAATTAGATTTGGTTAATTTAACATTAATCTAAATCTACTATATGGCTACCAAGAAAACTGAAAAGTCTTTGTATGCGCAGGTTATCGATATTTTAAATTCGCTGCAAGGGGATAAAATACCCAGCTATCAAGGGTTGTATGCCTTCTGGCTCAATCCGGATCTTTTTTTAAGCGCTTCTTTGTATGGGCAGCGACTTATTGCTCCGGCAAGCGATCAAGATCCAAATAACCTGTCGAAAGGATGTTGTGGTTCGGTCGATAAAGCAGCCATGCCTGTTGCAACATCGCCACCTGTAAAAGGTGATGGCTGTTGTGGTTCAAGCAATGATCAGCCCAATTCTGAAATTCTACAACCTGCTGTTACCGCTACTTCACCTACATCATCGGATAATGTTGGAGATTGCTGGCCTTCTGGCGGAAAGAGTGGTGGACAAATTATTCCTCAACAAAAAAGAAGTGATACGTCAGCTATTATAATAGGACTTAAAGGACAATCCCCTTTTGATGGCAGCATGTTTCCAAGGTTATTATGGGATACAACCAATGTAGCTTCTGCCGATCAGATTCAATTTATTGCAAATTGGATCGATGCTGGATGCCCATTAACCCTTGAGGAAGAAACTACTACTAAACCTCAATTGGTTCAAGTTTCGGCAGTTAGTAATTTATTGGCTTTAGCCAACGGTGAGGCACTGCATAAAGTATCTGCAAACAAAACAAATAAAGATCTTAGGGATAATAAAGGGCCTTCCGTTAGAAAGGAAGTAAGCTCATTGACACCCGATGAACTCGAAACTTACCGAGAAGCAATCAATTGTATGACCCAATACAATGATTATCTCCAGGACGAACGTAGTTTTGACTATTGGGCCAGAATACACACAGATTCTTGTCAGCATGGTTGGGAGCAATTCGCACCTTGGCACAGATTATACCTCTATTTTTTCGAGCAAACATTACAAGATTATAATGCTGATATCACCTTGCCTTATTGGTCTTGGACAGATTACGCCGATGTAAATAAAAATACATTCAACAACAAACAATACGATTTAGGAATAATTCCCGAAACTTATGGTTGTTTTTTAACAGCCAAAGGATTGGATAAACTTCAAAATGCAAAAGCAGTAATAGGCGGCCCAATGTTTTCCAAAAATGAAATTTCAGCATTGCAAAAAATAGCCCAAAAAGGAACTGTTTTCAATTCCGGTTTGCGTTTTTTAAATGCTGTCGGAATTCCATATGAAATCATGAACGTTAATAATGTTGCTGTATGGACAGATAAAATCAGAACACTTTACAATGTACTGAAAGAAGTTAATCCGTTATGGTTCCCTAACAGATGGCCAGGTTCTATGGGACCACTTTCGTCATATCCTACCAAACAAGACATAAATTTATTATTATCATTAGATACTTATAGTGATTTTGGTGGAGGACCTGCCTATGATCATTGTTTTGGTTCTTTGGAAAAAGTCCATAATGGAATGCATAATTTTTCAGGAGGTACAAATCCATGTTATCCAGATAACAGCCAAGAATGGGTTGGAATTTATAAGAAATTAAACTTAACTGCCGATCCACAAGGAAGAGAAAATCCTCCGTACGGTTGGATGACAGACAACAGAACTACTGCTTTTGATCCTTTGTTTTGGGCGCATCATTCTAATGTGGACAGAATTTGGTCAAGATGGCAAGAACTGCATAATGGCACTCCTGAGGATATGAATGCTGCTTTGGCACCATGGAGTTTGGGGATTAAGGACGCTATGAGCATTCAGAAATTGGGTTATACTTATATGAAAGACTCTGTTTTTTTCAATGTTTCCAGTGCAGTTGGATTGAAGAAATTCAACAGTGAACCTGCAAAAGTATCTTCCAATACATTAGATACCCATAGAAAAGCAGAAATTAAAATCCATCGTATACACCGTGGAAATTTACAAAATGCACATATAAGGGTATTCTTGAATTCTCCAAATGCCAACATCGATACACCTACCACAGGCAATGATAATTTTGTTGAAGAGGTTACCACTTTTCACGGAACCTGTTATGGAGGACCAAGCCACTGTAATTTGCCTTTGGAAAAAACAAGAGCATTTGATCAGAGGACTTTGCATCATCACGAGCCTAGAAATTTTAAAATCGATGCCACAAATGCTGTGCAAAGGGTTTTAAATAATGGTGCGAAAGACATTACGATTCAGCTGGTTATTGTTGGGATCAATGGAAAACCTATCGATAACGGATTATTTATCGAAGGTGTTTCTTTAAACTTTATGGACTAAATAAAATGGATACAATGGATACATCATATACAAATTTTAAAATTCATCCTGCCATAGGAATAGCGAGATTAGGAAATACTGCAGATGATTTTTACTTATCACCAGAACAACCTGGTACTTTGCCTATTGCTTGCGACGAAGTGGGTAGGGAAAAAACAGACAAGAACGGAAATCTTATAAGAGTAAGCTCATTCAAGGATAGTAGCGACTTGTCAAAAATTAAAAAACAAGCAGCAAGGTTTAAAATTTTTGCTTACGAAAACGATGAAGATACCGTAGGTAAAGAAATTGAAAAAGGAAAAACCTATAATTTTATTTATGAAAATAATGTTATAGCGCCACGTATTGTAAAAGGCAAAGTGACGGATATTGACTGGACTGTACATTTGGCTAATAAAAAAGCATCCTGGTATGAGTTTCAGGAAACAAATGGTGAACATGGTTATGAACCGGATCATGCACTGCGAAATCCCGAAGTAAATCATCCGGACTTACGTAGGCAGCTTATTATAGATCCAGGTCCGTTAACGGTTAACCTTAAAAATAGCTCTGGAGCTTTTGCTAAATTTGGTTCAGAGAGTAAGAAAAATGATAATAGTAAAAATAAAAAAGTTTCTTATCCTCAAACCTTTCCGCCTTCTGATATTCAACCAAATCCCATTGAAACGCTGGGAAGTTTATTGGTGAATGAACAGGATAAAAATATTCGTTTGATAGTATTGGGAGGAGATGGAAATTCAGGTTCGACAAAAACTCCTGTAATTACTGATTATGTTAATAATGATGGATGGTTTGATGATATTTCAGATGGCCCTGTTACAGCAAAAATCGAATATACATTTATAGATATCACCTATGATGGGGATAAAAAAATAGAAACTCCAACAATTGGAACCATGGATGTTCAGATTCCTGCATGGGTAGTTGTAGGCTATCCAAGATATGTTCCGGAAATGGAAGATATGATTACAATGGATGAGAAAATGTATGATGTTTTTGTACGTCATATGGCGTTTGATCCTCAGGTATATGGTGTAGCTCCTTTTGATAAAAAAAGCAATAGTCCTAAAACACAAGAAGAACTTGATATCTGGAGAAATGCCGCACGCTATAATCCAGAGTATTATCCTAAAT
>JBDTNG010000247.1:0-5003 GCA_039933895.1 Flavobacterium sp.
CACCAGTTGGCTGATCGATTACAATATCCGCATTGGCATCACCTTTTTGGTCTTTTGCAGCAATATTTTTGTCTTTAAGCTCTTCGATTGTTTTTACTTCCTCAATTACCTTCTTAGCTTCAACAACTTTAGGCTTAACGAATTTAACTTCGTCAATCTTTGGTTTTGGTGGCTCCGGAGGTGGTGGAGGTGGTTTTAAAGGATCTTCTTTTGGCTTCTCAATGTTAACTAAAACCACTTTTTCATCCAAAGTATTTTTAGCCTCACTAGATGGTAGCATGTCAAGAAGCATCGGCAAACCTAATGCCAATGCAAAAACAATGGCACCACCAATTAATGCTTTGATAGAAGTTTTAGGATTCTCTTTACGCAACTCATAAGCACCATACTTTTTGTTACGTCCTTCAAATACTAAATCTAACCATTGTGGTTTGAATATATCTAATTTCATTTTATATTTTTTTTGGTTAAAAAAACCTAATTGAATCTTAATTAGCTAATAAAGCGTCTTCTTCTTTTGTAATATCTACAATTGCATACGTAGGCACTTTACAAATAGCCATCTCATCTAAAATATCAACTAAATTTCTATAGGTAGATTTTTTACTTGGTTTGATAATTACAATCAATCCTTTTTTAGTATCTCCACCCATTTCAGCTAAAATAGACTGTTCTCTAGATAAGATTTCTTTACGAATTCCTTCTTTACCGTAAGTTACTTGCTCAGGCCCTGCTAAAGGAGCTGTAAATTGTCCTAAATACCATTTCACTTTATCCCCTTCTCCAAGAAGAATTGTTAATGATCTATTATCAGGAACAAGCATCTCATCTTCAGGCTTTGTCTTATCTGGGTTTTTATCAGGCATTCCCAAATCCATAGATTGAGGTTTGTTTAGCGATGTCGTTAGCATAAAGAATGTGATCAATAAGAAAGCCAAATCCACCATTGCAGTTAAATCTACACGTGAATTTCCTTTTTTACTTCTTACCTTACCACTGCCTTTTTTACCACCGCCGTCGCCAGTATTTAATTCTGCCATCGTTGTATTTTTTTTATATTAAAAATCTTTTCCACGTAAACCAGTAACCAGGTTGAACTGGTTTATTTTCTGGTCTTGTAAAATATCCATCACTTTCTTAATTTGAGGATATTCTTGTTTTGCATCACCTTTAATCGCTACTTTAAGCTGCACTCCGGCAACCTCACTTGTAGCAATACGTGCGTTGTAGATCCATTCTTTCAACTGGTTGTCTAGAGAATCTTTAGGAATGCCTATTTGTAAATCTTTTTGATTTCTTTCAGCACTACTTTTAGCAATTAGACTTTTTAATTGTGACATTGGCACACCAAAATTATCTATTTGCGAGAATCTTTTTCTTTCTTCTGGAGAAAAAGCAATTCCGTATTTAATCCCCATTAATTCTAATGTTCTAACTCTAACATCTTTTCCTGTAACTCCGAAGAACACTTTACCGTTACCAACTGTTAACATCGCTAAATCTTTTTCAGGCAATTTTGTCTGCACTGTAGAACTAGGAGTGTCAACTGGCAATGGCTCTGGCTGCTTTGCAGTCGCGGTCAAGATAAAGAAAGTAAGCAAAAGGAAGGCTACGTCACACATTGCTGTCATGTCGATAGCGGCTGCCTTTTTTTGCGTTTTTGCTTTAGCCATATTTTTATTTTTATATGCAATGAAAAGAAGACTATTTGTCTCTTTTCGTTACACTATTTTGATATTATTTTACACTTCCTTTGAAACGTCTGTAAGTATTTACAATCGTATTTGCTGCCTCATCAATTGAATAAGTTAAAGTATCAATTTTTGAAGTAAAGAAGTTATAAACAATAATTGCTAATGCAGAAGTCGAGATACCTGTAGCAGTATTAATAAGTGCTTCAGAAATACCGTTTGCTAATTCAGCAGAGTCAGCACCACCACCACCTGCTAATCCAGCAAATGCTTTAATCATACCTGTTACAGTTCCTAAAAGACCTGCAAGAGTTCCTAAAGATACTAACGTAGAAATGATTGTTAAATTTTTCTCTAACATTGGCATTTCAAGTGCAGTAACTTCTTCAATTTCTTTGTGAATTGTTTCAGTAGCTTCTTCACTGCTAAATCCTTCAGCTTTCACAGCTTGGTATTTTACTAAACCAGCTTTGATTGTATTAGCAACCGATCCTTTTTGTTTGTCGCAAGCATCGATAGCTCCGTCAATATCTCCAGAAGTAACACTTCCTTGTACTTTTTTCATAAATGCATCTAAGTTACCTTTTCCAGCAGCTTTAGATATAACCATGTATCTTTCGATACCGAAAACAACAACCATTAACAATAATCCCATCAAAACAGGTACGATAGGTCCACCATTATAAACCATAGCACGGTAATTACCTTGTAATGGAGTTCCACCTGAAATTCCTCCTTGAAAGTTTGCACCTGAACCCATCACGAATTTCCAAGTCAAATATCCAACCAAAACACATGATACGATAACTACTCCTGAGAACATATCTCCTCCGTTTGAACTACTTTCTTTTTTAACGTTTGCCATTTTTCTAAAATTTAAATTTTTTAATTGATTATAATTTTGTTGAAATTATTAAATAATGGGAGCAAATTTAATTTTTTACTTGTAATAAAAAAACTTTTTTTACTTTTTGTGACATTAAGCATTTACAACCTCCGAACAAATTTAAACAAAAAAATATATAAAATTCAAAATTCAATAAAAAACAAACTGTATATTAAGTATATACTAAAAATGTTATCTGTTTTTTGAATAAATTACAATAAACACAACAACCAGTTATAAAAAATATATTTTGTGGGAAAATTAGCTATTTATCTAAACCGCAACAATCAAGCCACTTTATGCTTTTTTAAAATATTTTATTTAAATCAAAATTAATAACTTGCACTTTCATAAAACGAGTCAATGAGCACAATAGAAAAGTTTAGAGCCGAAATAACCCAAGGCTATTCATGCAAAGGCACAAATATAATTTTAGGAGGTGCTATTTTCGAAGGTCAAGCACAAGATATTCACGTTTCTATCCCGCTAAAAACAATGAACCGTCATGGCTTAATTGCAGGAGCGACAGGAACTGGTAAAACCAAAACCATTCAAGTGCTTTCTGAGCAATTGTCACAAAACGGTATTCCCGTATTGATGATGGACATTAAAGGGGATTTTTCGGGTGTGGCCAAAGAAGGAATTGAGCAACCTTTTATCACTGATAGACATACTAAAATCAATATCCCGTTTTCTCCCAAGTCTTTTCCAGTCGAATTGCTATCGCTTTCAGAACAAAATGGCGTGCGTTTACGCGCAACTGTTTCTGAATTTGGCCCTGTTTTATTTTCTAGAATTTTAGATTTGAATGACACCCAAGCAGGTGTGATTTCAGTCATTTTTAAATATTGTGACGACAAAAAAATGCCTCTTTTAGACTTAAAAGACATTAAAAAAGTCATGAACTATATTACAGATGAAGGTAAAGATGAAATTTCAGCCGAATATGGTAAAATTTCCACTTCGACCACAGGAACAATTTTAAGAAAAATCATAGAACTAGAGCAACAAGGCGCCGATATTTTCTTTGGTGAAAAATCATTCGAAATAGACGATTTAATGCGTATTGACGAAAACGGCCGTGGCTATATCAATGTGGTACGTTTAACTGACATTCAAGACAAACCGAAATTGTTCTCTACTTTCATGTTGAATCTTTTGGCAGAAATCTACAATCAAATGCCCGAAAAAGGAGATGTAGATCAGCCAGAATTGGTTATTTTTATTGACGAAGCACATCTTATTTTTAATGAAGCCAGCAAAGCTTTACTAGATCAGATTGAAACCATCATCAAACTTATTCGTTCTAAAGGCATTGGAGTGTATTTTATCACTCAAAACCCAATGGACATCCCTAAAGAGGTTTTGGCACAATTGGGTTTGAAAATCCAACATGCTTTGCGTGCTTTCACTGCCAATGACAGACAAGCGATTAAACAAACAGCCGACAACTATCCTACTTCTGAATATTACAAAACCGATGAAATTATTACGGCTTTGGGAATTGGAGAGGCATTAGTGACAGCACTGAACGAGAAGGGAGTTCCAACGCCTTTGGCAGCCACCATGATGAGAGCGCCAGAAAGCAGAATGGATATTTTAACATCAACTGAAATTGACGGAATCAACTCCAAATCAAAATTGGTTGACAAATATTCGGAAGAAATCGATCGCGAAAGCGCCTATGAAATTCTGAACAAAAAAATAGAAGAAATCTCAACACAAGCCTCAGAAGCAGCAGAAGAGAAACAAGCCAGTAAAGAACCAAGCACCGCTAGTGTTGTGGGCAAATCGGTTTTGAAAGTGGTCACCAGTGCGAGTTTCATTCGTGGTGCTTTTAATGTTTTGATGAAAGTCTTGAGAAAATAGAAGAAAGACAGAAGGAAAAAGAGAAAGAAATAAAGAAAGAAGATAAACTATGAAAGGTTATTTAACAATTGGCCTACTAATACTTTCAAATATATTCATGACATTAGCATGGTATGGTCATTTGAAATTTAAGGAATTAAAATGGTTTGAAAACGCCGGATTAATCACCATTGTACTCATCAGTTGGGGATTGGCTTTATTTGAATATTGCTTTCAGGTACCTGCTAACAAAATAGGTTATGAAGGCAATGGCGGTCCTTTTTCTTTAATGCAATTGAAAGTCATTCAAGAAGTTATAACTTTGATTGTGTTTATGATATTTTCAATGTTGTTTTTCAAAAACGAAGCCTTCAAATTGAATCATGCAGTGGGGTTTTGTTTTTTGGTATTGGCTGTTTATTTTATTTTTAAGAAGTAACTTTATTCATTATGAGAAAAATATTTTTATGCCTTATTGGCTTTGGAATGACCTTCGGTTGTATTAAAAAAAATGAAACTGATGATACTACCAAGTTTAAAACCGAAGTTTTAAAAACGGAAGAAGATTTCAAAAATCT
>JBDTNG010000248.1:0-9196 GCA_039933895.1 Flavobacterium sp.
ACTCAGTTTGAGCAGCTCTTGGCATTTTTCCCCTAATTTTTGAAACATCTCATCAAATAATGATTGCTTTTCATCAAAAACTTCGGTTTGAGATACCATATTCTGAACGGGTTCATCTATATATACATTATCATCTGAAATTGTTACCTCTTTATTGTGGGGTTTTTTCAATTCGTTTAACCAACGTCTTTTACACAACAGAAAAAAATAGGCATCGAAAGGACAAGTTAATTGCAATTTGTTTGTTTTGGCTTGGTTGTAAATTATAATAAGTACTTCTTGAATGATATCCTGAGCATCGTCATCATCGCCACTATTGTTTCTAATGTAGTTTTTGACTTTGGGTGCAAAGTTTTTATAAATAGTCTGTATCACGCTAGAGTTATTTTGCAATAATCCATTGATATACTGTTGGTCAACATGAAGATTTTTTTCGGTCATAAGTACCCTATTTATTGGCTAAAGTAAAAAAAATTAAAACAACAAGGTAACAAGTTGAATGTCTAATTGATATAACAATATAAAAAAGGATTAACAACACATAAAAAAATAGAAATCATGAAAAAGAATTTTAAAACAATCGGACTTTTATTCATCGGAGTAATCTCAATGGTAAGCTGTAGTAAAGATGACAATTTTGAACAAACAACAGAATACAGACCAAGCACGGGACAATGGTATTCTTTGCGAAATGCTGCTCTACAAAATCAAACACAACTATTTACAGCAACCGCAGGAACTGGAATGATTAATTTGACTTCATCACACGGTGTACTAATTTCACTAGACGGAAACAATTTGACTAGAAATGGAAATCCTGTTACTGGATCCATCGATATTAAATTTATTGAACTTTTTGATAAAGGAAGTATGCTTGTAACCAATAAACCAACTATGGGTATAATGCCTAATGGTGATAAAAGTATTTTAATTTCTGGTGGAGAGTTTTATATTAATGCTACACAAGGCGGACAACAATTAGCCATATCATCAACCATTCTATTACAAGTTCCAACAAACTTAACTGGCGCTATGGATACCGGAATGGAATTTTGGGCTGGAGATGTAGCCGATGAAGACAACTTAGCTTGGGAAAAACCTGGCGCTGGAGGTCCTGCTGGCGGCAATACTGACGGAGCTGTTGGATTTAATCAAGTGAGTTATAATGTAACTTTTGGGAATTTCGGTTGGACTAACATTGATCGTTTTTATAGCGACCCGAGACCAAAAACTCAAATTTTAGCAGCCGTTCCTTCGGGATATGACAATACAAACAGCAGTATTTATTTATCCGTTGATGGTGAAGGACAAAATCAATTGGCAAAATTCGACACTTACAATCCAACAACGCAACAATTTAGTGAACACTACGGACAAATTCCCATTGGTTTACAATGTCACATCATTTTCGCTACAGAAGACAATGGCCAATGGAGATATGCTATAAAAGCAGTCACAACAACCGCAAACGCAGTTTATACTTTTACCCTTTCTGAAACTGTAGTCGGTTCCGAGTCACAAATGATTGCTGCCATCAATGCAATTCAATAACATCTATTTCCTGAAACATTCCTTGAAAAGTGGTGCATAAAGCACCACTTTTCTTTTTTAAAAGAAAAAAAAACAAATCTAGGGGTAACAAATCTAATACCATATTGATATAACAATATAAAGACACAATTAATAACACATAAAATTAGAAATTATGAAAACAAATTTTAAAATATTCGGATTATTCTTCTTCTTAGGAATTGCATTAGTAGGTTGTTCACCTTCTACACCCACACCTATTCCAACACCAACGGCCTGTAACACTGTTGGAACTGATTTTCAACAACTTTACGCTGCAACCTTAGCAAGCAATGCCCTGTTTACCAATTACACTACAATGGATTTAGTTACCCACGAATATACTTTTACCGTGAGTGCAAATAAAACAATATGTACGGTAGGTTATCAAGGAAATGCAAACCTTTATGCGAGTAGCATTCCATACACTATAGAAATTTACAATAATACGACCACTACTTTGGTGTATACTGGAAGTCACATTTTTAATTCAGCTGCAACAGATTACCAACCTATTACTCCAACAAATTTGGTAGCGGGAAATACTTATACTATCAGACGAATTGCTAGTAATTATTTAGGGAACATTGCCAACACAACAGGTAGAATTTTAAGATTTAATGCTGCTCCAGTCCCTTACCCTGTAACTTATGGTGTATTGACCATTTCAGCCTCTAATTTTTATGGGACTGGCGGTCCGGTTCCTAACTATGGGATTCCATACATCGACATTGTATTTCAATAAAAAAATCACACTATAAAAAGACAATTAACAACACAAAAAATAGAAATCATGAAAACAAATTTTAAAACAATCGGACTTTTATTCGCTGCAACAATAGTAATGATGAGTTGTAGTAATGATGACAACGGAAATGAAACAATACAAATGCCAACATCTCCGCAACAATACAAAGCTTTAAGTCAAGCTGCATTAGATAATTTGACGCAACACTTTACCATGACAGCCGGAACAGGAAGTACTACTTTTACATCATCCAAAGGAGTAAAAATAACTATCAATGGAAATTGCTTGACTTTAAACGGAAATCCTGTAACTGGAAATGTAGATATTAAATTTATTGAAGTTTTCGATAAAGGACATATGTTGGCCACAAACAAACCTACCTCTGGAAAACTGGGCAATGGGAATCTAGAATTATTGATTTCTGGTGGAGAATTTTATGTAAATGCTACTCAAAACGGCCAACAATTAGCTACCACTTGTAATATTGCATTGGAAGTCCCAACGAGTTTAACTGGCACAGCAGATTATGGAATGCAACTCTTTAATGGTGTAATAGGTGTCAATGGTGATTTGGTATGGAATGCGGACAATCCTGCTGGTGGTGGTATAGATGTGGGACAAGGACAAGGCGGAACCGCTGGCGGAACCAATTATTATGTGAGTTTTGGAAACTTTGGTTGGACCAATGTGGATAAGTTTTACAGTGATCCAAGACCTAAAACCACCATTTTAGTAGATGCTCCTGATGGATATGATTTTGACAACAGCGCGATTTATTTATCTTACGATGGTGAAGGTCAAAATGCTTTAGCCAAATTAGACACCTATACTCCTGCCGGATTATTTAGTGAACACTACGGTCAAATCCCTATTGGTTTAGCTTGTCATATCATTTTTGTAACCGAAGAAAACGGACAATTCAGATACGGAATAAAAGGTGTTACGACCACCGCAAATGCAACTTATTCTTTTACAATTGGCGAAACCGTTTTAGGAACCGAAGCACAATTAGTAGCTGCAATTAACGCAATACAGTAACTCAAAACCAAAAAAATAGTAGGAAAGTGATGACAAGTTCGTCACTTTTCCCTATTTTTATCATGTTTAAAAAACCAAAAGATTATGAAAAAACTATTACTTATTGTCTTTTTTCTGTCATCTTTTCTCCTATTTTCTCAAACCAAAGTTAAAGACACTATTACAAGAAGAGCGAACATTGGTTATAATAAAAACGGGAATCAAGTTTCTTTTAAACCCGAAACGCCACCTTTAATCCAAATGGCTGGGGCGCCAAAAGCAAATTACTCGTATTTCTGGGAAATGGGTGACGGTAATTACAGCAAAGAAGCATCTCCTAAACATACTTATAAAAAAACAGGAGATTACAAGGTCAATTTAACTGTGACTAACAATTATGATAACGGGAAACCTCCAAAAACCCGTCCGAAAACAGTTGCTATAAATGAAGTGAGTGATACCAATTTTAGCGAAATAGCTTCGTTATCAGACACACTTGGTTATAAAATATTCAACAATCGCGATCCAGTTCCAGAAGAAGAAATGGTTGTTGTGGTAAGTTATAAAAACAGTTTAAATTATATGGCTAATGGAAAGTTGTATCTTTTTTACAACGACAAAGAATTCAAGACCAATAATTTTGAACTAATCGAATTCAGAACACATTTCAATGAGAAAGAAGTTATGGAAGATGGTTTTGCTTGCGCCGATGAATGGAACGATTCCAATCAGTTTTTAGCCAGTACTTCAAATGAAGCAAATCAAAGAAACGTCTTCCTTAAAAAAGAAGAAGATTTAGAAAGGACTTTACTCGAATGCAAATCACAATTTAGAAGTGCAAATATTCTGGAATTTTACGGAATGAATCCTGGTGAAACCCGAAATGTTTTCTTCACGTTCAAAACAACTCCCGAAATGCTAAAAGACACGAGTGCTACTGTCAAAATGCGCGGTGTTTATGTTCCAGACAGAAATTACAAAAATCATAAAAAAAGAACGCTAGAAATGGAAATCGTGACTTCACATGATCCCAACAAAATGTCTAGCAATGGTTTATTTATGAATTATCGTTTGGTGCGGCTTAAAAAATTAAACTTCAAAATCCGATTTCAAAATGATGGTGAAGGCCCAGCAAGAACCATTCGTTTGGAATCAGATATCCCTGACATGTTCGACAAAAAAACACTAGAAATTGTAGATTCTTATCCGAAATGTCCAATTTGCCCAAAAGGAGAAGACGTTACTTACAGTTGTTTGGATACTATCATCAAACAAAATCAGATCCACTTTACTTTCAAAAACATTTACTTACCTGGAAGCAACCAAAAAAATGTAACTGAAAAAGACAGCACCAAAGGTTTTGTAAAATACACCATGAAGCTAGCCAAGGATTTTCACAAAGAAACCACTCGAAGTAAAACATCTATCTTTTTTGACAAAAACGAACCTGTTATTACCAATTATGCGGTAACCCGATTCAAACCCGGCATTAGTATTGGTGCCAAAACCGGTTACAATCTTTTTCCTGATTTGGTAAATTCCAAAAGCTATTTTGTTGCAGCGACAGTTTCACCTTATAAATCCTATCGTTGGTATTGGCAAGCTGAATGGCAAAACAGTCTGCACAAATACGATTCTAAAACAGAAATAACGGATGAAATCGTTGGAACAAATGGTGTATTTCAATTACACCGCTTAACAAAACGCTCCGAATTTGAAAATATCACTATGGAAATTCCTGTATTAATGCGTTATAATATCAACAACTATATTGGTGTTGGCGCAGGAATTCTGGCGGGATTAAACATTTCATCAAAGGAAAATTCATTTCAGAAACTGGAAGTCTACGAAGGACCCAACACTAATTTCCTTTTAAAAGAAAACAGTCGTTCTGAAACAATAAAAAATTCGTTTTCGAAATTCAAGTCGGGAATTTTATTTGATTTTACGGCTGGTTTTGCCAGAATTGGCCCAACGCTAGGTGCCAGATATAATTTGAGTTTTAAGAGAGATTACGGATATTGGCAATTTTATGCTCTTTGGAAGTTTTAAAAAGCAGTCCTTTAATATGAAAAGATTTTTACTTCTTTTGTTCTTTGCGCCATTTGCTTTTTCTCAAAGCGGAACCATTACTTTAGAAGATAAAATTTATGCTAATGTTGATGCCTTTGTCTCCAATCCAAATACGGAAAGTTTACAAAAATTAACTTTAGAAGAAAAAAAATTCAATCCCAAAATCAACCCTGAGTTTTTAGCATTGGTCATTTTAAATTGTAACAAAGCCTATTATGAAAATCAATTTGGGTTGAATGACAAAGCCATTTCGAGTTATGAAAAAGCGTGGCAATTGTTTCAGCACCACAAACTCCAAAATTATGACATTACCGAATATTGTTTGAAGCCTTTGGGAAATCTTTACACAATTATTGGCGATTACGACAATGCCGAAAATACCATAAAACAATATTATTACATTGCCCATGAAGAGGAAAATCAGCAGCAGAAAACAGCTTCCGTTCTAAATTTATCGAATGTGTATCAATGTTCGGGGAAAAATGATTTGGCCATTGCTTTATTAGAAAAAACCATCGCCACGGAAAAATTATCGGCTATTCAAAAAGCAATTCTATACAATAATTTGGGAACTAATTATATGCTTTTAAATGATTTCGGTCAAGCCAAAGTCAATCTAAAAACAACCATTGATTTACTGAAAAATAATTCGAAAGAAGCCATAACACTTTCAAACGCAAATAGAAATTTAGCGTTGATATATAATAAGGAACAAAATTTTGTTTTGGCTAATATTTATTTTGAAACTGCAAAAAAATTATTTTTTAAAAGTAAAAACCAAGAACCTCGAAAAGTAGCACAACTCCATTATGATGAAGCCTCACTTCTTTTTGAACAAGGGAAATTTAATGACGCCACAAAATCGATAACAACTATTTTCAGCATTTTAATTCCTGATTATTCCCATCAGGGAAAATTGCTTCCTGCTCAAGACAAGTTGTATGCCGAAACCGTTTTAATTGATGCTTTAGATTTGCAGGCGCAATTGTTTGAGGGACAAAACCAACCTAAAAAAGCATTGGAATGCTATGCGTTGTCGTTTCATATTGAAAGATTATTTCAATCGTTATTAGTGTATGAAAATTCGAAAATCATAACACAAATCAGAAATAGAAACCGCACCGAAAAATGCATTGCTATTTATAGTTTACTTTACCAAAAAGAACAAAAAAATAGTTATGCCGAAGCGGCTTTTCAATTGCAGGAACAAACAAAATCGAAGGTTTTAAAAGAATCGATTTCTTCCAACAAAACACTTTCGAAAGTAGAAAAAGAGCTGGTCCAACAACTTCAAAATTGGTCGAATGTCATTCTGAAAGAACAGCAAAAAATTGAATTGGCTGACATTTCAAAAATAAATCAAGCTATACGAAAACAAAACGAACTGATGCTTTTGTTAAAATCCAAACAAACAAAAACTGAAAATGCTTCGACTGAAAACATCAATTTGGCTCATGTCTTTGAAAAATTAGAAAAAGACAAAGCCATCTTAGTTTCTTATTTTTATGGAACGCAGCACATTTATGCTTTCATTTTAAAAAACCATACTATAAAGCTGCAAGACCTTGGTGTTACAAGCGAATTAAGTCCTGCTATTCACAATTTCATCCATTATTTTAATGATGCTAATGCTATTACAAACGACAGCAAAGGGTATAATCTTTCTGGAAATAACTTGTATAAGGTTCTTGCTTTGGAAAAAAATATCCTTGAAAAAAACATGATTATCATTCCTGACGGCATTCTAAATTTTGTTCCGTTTCAAGCTTTAATTACCCAAAAAACGATCACAACAAATTTTGCCAAAATGCATTATTTGGTCCGTGATTTTAATATTTCATTTAACAATTCGGTAGGTTTTTATTTAAATTCCAAACCCTTTCAAAAAACTAAAGAAATGGTTTTTGGCGTTTTTCCAATTTTTGAAAATACACAAAGTGAGTTGGTCTTTTCTAAAGTTGAATTGGAAAATCTCAAGAAAGACTTTGAAGGTAAATATTTAGAAAAAAAGGAAGCCACATTTGCCAATTTCAAAGCCAATGCGGCAAACTATTCGATATTGCATCTTTCGACGCACGCTTCATCAGGAGATGTTTTTACACCAGCAAGCATTCGATTTTATGATCAGGAAATATTGTATTCTGAATTGTATCATTTAAATATGAATCCGGATTTGGTCGTTTTAAGTGCTTGTGAAACAGGCTTGGGAAAGCTCTATAAAGCCGAAGGCGCGATGAGTGTAGCGAGAGGTTTTCAGTTTGCAGGCGCTCAAAATTTGCTATTCTCTTTATGGAAAGTAAACGATTATTCGACTTCCGTTTTTATGAATTATTTTTATAAAAATCTGAAGAACAATTATTCTTATGCAGAATCCAATCACAAAGCAAAATTAGATTACCTAAATGACACCAAGATTTCAAACGCTAAAAAATCGCCATATTACTGGAGTGCCATGGTTTATTATGGTAGCTTAGATTCTAAATCTGAGATGCATTATTTTCTTTATATCGGTTTAGTGATAATCGTTGTTATTGGTTTATTTTTACTGTACAAAAAATTAAAAAATGGAAGATTTACAAAAAATTCTAAAGGAAAATAAATACAGAAAAATAAAGTTCAAAATTACCAAAACCCAACATTTACTAATTAAAGTGACACTGAACGGAGTTAAAGGCAATTTCATTTTAGATACAGGCGCCAGTACTTGTTGCATTGGCTTTGAAAGCATTGATTATTTTAATTTAACCACATCCGAATCTAAAACCAAAGCTGCAGGTGCAGGTGGAACCGGAATGGAAACCCTAGTTTCGAGAGACAATGAAATTAAAATTGGACGTTGGGAACAAAAAAATTTTGAACTTGTCGCTTTTGATTTGTCGCATGTAAATGAGGCGTTACTGCACCACAAAGTAAAAGCAGTTCATGGCATTATTGGTGCAGATGTTTTGCAAAAAGGAAAAGCAATTATTGACTATTACAACCATTGCTTTTATTTGAAATAAAAAACCGCCCCGATTTTCATCAAGACGGTCTTACTTATATTATTCTTCTTTATTATTGAAAATCAGCATCGGAAACGCCTTCATTAACTTTCACTTCTGAAACGTTTAATTCGATATCAAAACCAACGTTCATTACTACTTTGAAAGGGATTTTCACACCTTTTACCTCTCTGTAATCATTATAATTAGCCGATTTAGAAACAGGTTGTCCGTTTACTTCTTCAACATCTGAACTTTGTACTTTTAAACCTGTAACTACATCGTAAAAATAGGTTTTGTTTCCATCTTTAATTCCGTAAGCATCTTTACCTTCAATTGATTGAATAGGCAAAAGTGTTACACCTGCTTTTGTAGCAAATTCCAATTCTGGAAAAGGACGAGCTTGATCTCTCATAGCCTTAAGTCTATCACCTTCAAGTGGCTTGCGTTGTCCTTGTTGTTCTATATAACCACCTTTTTCATTGACCATTTGTTTCATTAAAGTCATGCCCATTCCGTTCATTTCCACTTTCATTTTACCATCGGCAGTTCCGATCATAGTTAATTCCATTGGCATACCTTGAATGGTTGCAGTCGATTTAGAATACAATGTTTTTACCGCTTTAAGCGCTTTTTCACCACCCACTGCTGCAATATATTTATCTACAACCGATTTCACAGTAACATTAGCCGCAGCTTTTTTCTCTTCTACCTTTTTAACAGGATTGCCGAATTTATCGAAATAGAAAATTGGAATTTTTGTTTTTTCTAAACCTGACGCAATTTCACTTGCTTTTCCAACGACAAC
>JBDTNG010000249.1:0-9654 GCA_039933895.1 Flavobacterium sp.
GCATTTGTGGTTGAGGCTTTCTTTCTTGTTCAACTCTGTTTTGGATTACTGACTGTTGTGCAGCTATGTTTGCCAATTGCTGATCAAATAATGATTTGCTTGACTGAACCCCAACTCCATTGTCCTTGTCTGAATCCTGCGCTTTAGCCGAAGTACTCATTCCTAAAAATAATCCTAATGCAATAACGGCAACTTTAATGTTTAAATTTTTCATCTTCAATAAAATTAAATGGGCTTACTCTCTCAGTTTTCAGCTTTCCTGTTTGAAATCATTTGTTTATTTCAACACAGTAAAATTATATATCACATTCAAAAATAATCTGGTGGTTTTCCCTAATTCTTCAAAGTGTTTCCCCTAATTCCTCTGGTAATTCCACCCATTTTCACCTCCCAAAAACCTCCCCCTCCATTTTCCCAAATAAATCACAAAATTAAAATTTGTAAGATTTTTGACACACTATTCGTTACTCCAAAAATTGTTAAATAATTTTTTAATAATTTAAAACACAATCTTTATGGCTTCAACATCAGAAGTAGGACACAACAAAAATGCTGCGAACTTTAACGCTTTAGCACAAATCCTTCAGGAAATGGGTTCATTGTACAACCCATCAAACACCAACATCCAACTCCCAATTCTGGATGGTATCAAAACCAATCTTTTAGCTTCCATTGCCAACCTCAACGAAAAGAAGCCTTTGTATTCGAATGCAGTAGCCAACAGGGAAGTGGCCGCTGAACCGCTGGGAAAAACAGCAACCAAAGTTTTAAACGCTTTCAAATCTTTACGCTTGAGCGAAGTCGATAAAGAAAATGCAACTTCATTAGTGAAGAAAATCCGTGGCGACCGAAAAGCAAAAAAAGTAAACCCGGACACCTCCGATGCCGAAACTATTTCAACCGCCCAACTAAGTTACGACAGCCGCATTGCCAACCTCGATGTCTTAATTGGTTTCATCCAGTCGCATCCAGAGTACAGTCCAAACGAAGCCTCCATTACCGTTCCGTCCTTAACCACCTACAATCAGGAACTGAAAAACCTAACACAAATCGTCAACGCTGCCGGAAACACCCTGATCACCGCCCGCAAAAACAGAAATGCCGTGCTCTACAAAGACGCAAACAATGTCATCATCCTCGCAAGAGAAATCAAATCCTACCTCAAACCCATTGGTGAACCGGGACTTCCCTACTACAAAGCCGCAGTGCGATTGCGTTTTACTGAAGTAGCTTAAATGAAAAAGCCTGCAATGTTTTGCAGGCTTTTTTTGTTTGTTTTTTGTATTAAATAATAATTCCATTAAAACCTCAATTTCATGATACCTTATTAGCAAATCACTTTTGTTAAGTATTTTGTATAAAATAACAAACCGTTTTGCTTTCAGGTTGCATAAAAATATATAAATCGCCATCACACCAAAAATTCATTTTTTCAAATAATTTCTGTTCGTAATCACTTTCGGCAACAACATTCGTAAATTTCGTTTTCAAATCGCTCCAACTTGTTAACTGACAAACAAATTTCATTTTTTTATTTGTTTTAGGGCAATTTGGAATGTTTTGTTGTTGCGACCAATTCGGTTTTCCTGTGATTCCAATTACATCAAACTCATTTTCTTCTGTTACTCCATCAAATTCTTTTATTGAGAAACTTTTCTCTTCAAAAATAATTTTTGAATTAACATCTAGAGTATTGTATGCACTATCAATTTCAGATGTATTTAGAGGATAGACCAGTTTTGGTTCATTTAGGTTTTCGTAATCAAGATAGATTTGTTCAAAATCTAAATATATTGGACAAATTAAATTTAGATTAAAAGGTAACCAATTGAAAACTTCATCTGAATTATTAATTAAACCTAAATATTGAAAATTTGATTTAAATTCATTTGACGGAATAATAAAGTTTGATGGAATTTCTCCACCTAATTTATGCTTTCCATTTTCGTTAAATTCAAATTCGTACATTCTCTTTTTATCGAAAAGTTTACTGATTAAATTCATAATTTTCTTTGCGTTTTTTTTAGAATGTCTACGAACGTTCCTACGTTTCGCGTCTGTTACGTCCCGATAGCTATCGGGATTCGGAACTGATTATTTTGGTTAAATTAAAAATTTCTTTCGAGACGAAAATGTTCCGGTGACTAAAAACCAGCAATGAGGCGAGACCGTTGTTAGTGGTTATTGCTGTTTTCTTTTTCGACCAATTCTTTTAACCCTTTTAAAATTTTATCCCACCCTTGATTTGATTTTTTGTATCTCTTTTCTGCACCTTCCCCGAAACCAACATTATCAGAAATTGTCAACGTCGTAATTCCGTTTTCATAAGTAAGTTTATCAGTGACAACTGACATACTAGAAGATTTTGAGTTTTTAAGATTATATTTTAAAAGCTTTTGCGGATCTATTTCTAAAATTTCCCCACTCATTTCAAAACTGATTATTAGAAACATTTTCCCTTTAAAGGTAATCGTACTTCCCGTTTCCCAATCCGAATAAACTTTACTGTTGAAAAAGTATTTTTTTGTTTTCTCAGGATTTGTTAAAGCATCCCAAACTTCTTTAGTTTCTGCTCTAATATCTATTCTTTTGTTTACTATAAATTCTTTCATATTTACAAAGTTTATTAAGACGACAGTGGCAATTACCACCAATTTGCATATACGCTATTTAATAACACATATCCTTCGTATTTGAAACGATTGGCGCTATTTGTAGCATAAACCAAATATACTCTTTTCTATACATCCCACAAATAACTTTCCCCAACCTGCAATATATAAATAGAGACCTGCAATTAGCAAACACGAACCTGCAATATGCAAATAGACACCTGCAACTTGCAAACACGAACCTGTAATTAGCAAGACACCTGTAAAATGCAAATAGAGACCTGCAACTTGCAAATAGACACCTGCAACTTGCAAACACGGACCTGCAACCTCAAAACATCAATTAAAAACAAAATATCTATCCTCACGCTTGTCTTAGGATTTGGAAGCGAGTGTCAAATAGTTGAAGAATCCGTAAAAAGAAATGCTGTTTGAGGCGCAGCCGAGTTCATTTCTTTTAGGATTCGAAACTTAATTTGACCGCTGAAAAGCCAAGACTTGACTTTTTGTTTATTTTGTGTCAAGACAAAAGAAAAATTTAAAAGAATAAAGTAACAACAACATGTAATTTGTACAAAACGTCTCCAGAAACATTCGAGATTAGCTTACGCTCAGTTCGCTACGCTCGAGTGCCACGTCATACTTCCTCGCAATGACAACAAAAAAAGGCTGTTCCTAAAAACAGCCTTTCCCTCAAACAAAAACAATCTAAACAAACTAGAATTTATAAACCACTTTCCCTTTAATAAAAAAAGGAATCCCTGGTGTAAAATGTATTTCTTCAACACTATTCGTTTCATTTTGTAATCTCGATTTAGTCGCAAACTGCGTCTCTTTCCATTTCGTATTAAAAAGATTCTCTACTGAAATTCCAAAAAGAAACTTGCTATACTCATAATTCACATTCAAATCCGAAACCATATAACCCTTCGCAACAATCGAATTGTCTTCATTCGCCGGACGCGTTTTCAAATAACGGTAATGAAACCCTCCCGAAAACCCTTTGTATTTTGTCACACTCAAACCTCCCGTACTCGTAAAATCGGGCGCCAGCGAAATATAATCCTGTCCTTTTGGTGCATCAGTACTTCGAGCGTATGTATAATTCGCATCAGCATCAAAAAACAAATAATCAGTCAGCTGATAACGTACTCCTAAATCGGCACCCATACGTCTCGAACGCCCACTTGGTTCTACAACTCCTGCATCACCAACATACACAAACTCTTGTTGTAAATCCAAATACCACAACGCCGAATTCACTACCAAACGTGAAATAGGTTTAAAAATAGTACCTAAATCACTTCCAAAAGCTGTGGGTAAAATCTTCTTTCCTGTTTGCGCAACTACCACTCTCGCATCATTCGAATGAAATCCCAAACCTGATTTTAAATAAAACTGCAAATTGTTATTTTGAGAATAAATAAAATTCAATTTCGGTGAGAATTTCATCTTGTCTTCCGTTTGTGTTTTATAATTGACCGCCAATTTATCCTGATAGTTAAACTTGAAATAATCAAAACGAATCGCTGGATTTATTTTTAATTTTCCAAAATCAAACTCGGTGTTCACATAAGAAAAAACATTCGTCTGATCAATGTCACCCAATTTAATCTGCTGTAATGTTTCGCTTCTGTTTAATGTATGTGACAACTCTGTATTCTTAGTTTCATCGGCTCGAAATCCAAATCCAACTTGCAACAAACCATTGTTCTCATTCATTTTAAACTTTCGGTTGATTTCAGAATTCAATCCATACAAATTTCTATTTTCTTTTTGCCGAATCTGATCCCCATTAATTGGATCATATAAGAAAAATGTAAAATTAGAATACAACTCAAACTGGTAATTCGAATAAAATGCATTGGCTTTTACAAAAGTGTTATCACTCACGTTTTTAATCAGTACCAAATTAAAATTAGTCCTCGAAGTACTTCCGCCTTCGGTATCATCAACAGCACCAAATCTCGAAATCGTTCCATTATCTATCAAACGTTCTGGAATTTGTCCCGAAGCATCCCACTTACTTGAAAATCGAGAAGCCATCACGGTAAACTTACTATCATCAGATAAAAGTGTCGTGTACTTTCCAAAGAGATTCATTCGTTTAAAGTTTTGTGGCGAATCAAATGGTCCGTCAGTCAAAACATATTCGGTAGCGATGTAGGCATTTGTATTCTTTTTGTTTTCCAAAAGATTAAAAATCCCCACCGTTCTAAACGTATTAAACTGTCCTGCTTCAACACTCAGACTACTATTGTCTAATTTCTCTTTCGTTTGAAAAGCCACATAACCGGCAGTGGCAAAATCTCCTTTATTGGCATAATACGTTCCTTTTCCAAAGTCGATTTTCTCAATGGTTTCCGGAATCACAAAATGCAAATCGGCATACCCTTGACCATGTGCGTGAGAAACCATATTGACAGGCATTCCATCAACTGAAATAGCGATATCCGTTCCGTGATCAATATCAAAACCCCTCAAAAACATTTGTTCTGCTTTTCCGCCTCCAGCGTGTTGACCAATAAATAATCCTGGTACTTTTCTTAAAATTTCCTGAGATGAATTTACAGGTCTCGTTTGTAAATCAATCTTCGAAATGACATTCATCGCTGAAAGTTTCGATTGAATGACAACCTCTTCCAACTTATAAGTATCTTCTTCTAGAGCAACTTCAATTTTAGCATCAGTCATAGCATAATTGCTTTTTTTAAAACCCAACGCCGAAACAGTCAAACTATCTCCCACCGAAGTTTTATCAATTGAAAAGTTTCCAAACTCATCAGTGTGCGCATGACTTTTAGAATTCGCATTGATCACATAAGCATTCTCAATTAGATTTCCGTTGGCATCCGTTACCGTTCCTTTTTTCATTTGTGAATAACACGAAAACATGGGAAGTGATAAAATCAGGATGAGTATGAACTTCTTTTTCATTATAAATTCTCTATTTTCTGAGTCAAATTAGGACCTAATTCAAATCTGGAAACCATCAATTGCTTTTTAATAGGCTCGACCATTTTATCCAAATTATTGTCTTTGTAAATCATAGCGACATGATAATTTAATTTGGGTTCAAACGATTTTCCTATGACATATTTTTGTTCAATTTCCAATGCTTTTTTATACTCTCCAAGATTACAGTAAGACCAAGCCAACAAATCATAAGAATCTGGCGTTGGACGGTGATCAATTTCTATTTTAGCAATCTCAAGTGCTTTTTGAGCAGTGTTTTTATTATCCGCATAAATCAAAGTATTGTATTTGTTGTACATCGCACCATAATCATTTTGACTTAACATATTAAAGTAAGCATTCATGTTTTCTTCTTTAACTTTCGTGTTATTTTCATATTGGGCAATCTCCGATTTGAACAAATAAAAATCCGGTGAATTGTGCTTTTTAGAAATAATATTTATAATTCTTTTGGCTTCAGCCGTGTTTTTTTCTTGTGAGAAAACAATCCAGGCAATTCCTTTCAAAGAATAACTGTGGTTTGGATTAATTGCCAAAGCTTTCAAGTAATAATCATACGCTTCTTTTATATTTCCGTCATGACCATTCAAATCACCAAGGTTAGAATAAACCCAAACTTTTAGTGTTTTGTTGTCAAATTGTTCGGCCAATTTTTGCGCTGATTTCATACATACAATGGCAGTTTTCAAATCACCCAAATGGTCATTCCATTTTGCAATTCTTATCAAATAATCGAAATTATTCATGTCTTTTAAATACTCTAAACTCTTTTGCGCCGCTTCATAATTACCCAATTCCATTTGTACATCGAAAAGTAATTTGTGTGTTTCTTTTAAACCTTCACCAATAGCCAAAGCTTTGTTGGCCAAAACCAATGCCTCTCTAAAACGATGTTGTGAAATATAATTTCTTCCTAAAGAACGAATGGCTCCAACGCTTGAATATTTGTAAGTTTCATTCGATTTTAATAATAATGAAGCTGTTTTATGTAAGTAGTTGATGTTTCCTGTCTGTTCGAAAAGTGTGGAATAATTACCCGCCAATTGACTTAAATAAGCAATTTGATTAGGAGCCTTATCGTATTTATTTTGCCAAAAATCTATTTCACTTTTCGCAAAATCAACCGATTCATTTCCTTTAATCTCAAGGTATTTATTATAATCTTCCTGATGCGTAATTTGTTCCGACTTACGATTACAACTCAAAAATAAAGACGCTGTAAGTCCAAAGATGAATATTAATTTTATTGTTTTCATGATGCTGTTTTTTTAGTTTGTTTGTTTGATATAAAAACAGAGCGCAAGTTTTTACGCTCTGTTTTTAATTTTTTTTACCAAGCCGCAGCCAAGTAAGGGAATGTTGTTAAAAAAGCTTTATCGTTTGCGTTAACATGATCTGAAGTAAGTCCTGTATTTGAAGCACCTGTTGGCCCACCAAAAATTAATAGCAACTCCACATCAATAACATCATCAGCCAGTGCTCTTCCTGTTAAAACATTAGTTCCGTCAAAGAAAGTAGTAGTACCTGTTTTCTTAACATTCAAAACATCTGTAGACAAAAGACCTGTAAACTGAGCAGCTGTTTGCCCTAAAGCATTCGTTGTATATCCAGCATTTAAAGCCAATAATCGCGTTTGAAAAACAGATTGATAAGCCGCTCCCATCGCTGAAGGAATGGCACTATTGAAATTGTCTTTTGGAGTCCCGGAAGCAATAAAAACTGTGTTTATAGCTGGTCTCGCCATTTGATCTTGTTGAACATAAGTTCCTGAAAAATCAGTAGTCTCCGGCGCAGTGGTCGGATCATCGTCGTTATTACAGCTTACAAACATTGCCGATACTGCAAATAACATTGTTACAACTTTAAATTTATTTATTTTAGTCATGATCTTTTTATTTTTTGTGAATTCGTTAATGGTCGATTTCATGTTGATATTAAAAATTTTGAATTATTGTTTTGCTTTAGTTTCAGCCCACACATTAATTGTTGTTGCGCTACCTAACATTGATTTTGGCACCTCAATAATGGTTGATAAAACATTGGTTCCAGCAAATGTGTCGGTTCCAGGATTATTAAATCCAGAAGCAGTTCCCATCAAAATAGCTTTAAACTGACCTAAGTCAAAAAAGAAAGGATCGTCTCTTGGTCCAGCAAAAAATTTCATCCCGTTTGTAGCAGTAGCAGTAATTGGAGCACTTCCATATACAGAAATATCTACACTTCCAGATGCGGCTCCAGTTTTAACCGTACTTGAAACTCCGGTAGTTCCAGGAGCAGTTGGTCCGAAGAAATACATTTTACCTCCTCTTTTAATGGCTTGGATAACTAAATCCTCTACATTATCTCCTGTATTGTCAATGTTGATTTCTGTCAATACATTTTCACTGAACACAGCTGAAGATGTAGCACCTGGACTCAACAAGCCTTGTGTATTTACAACAAACACCATATTGTTTGTATCTTGACCTTGGAAAGCATAAACATCAGTAATATCTGAAGCATTTCCTGTTACTACTGGCGCGTCGGCGTGATCTGCAGCTACTAAAATTAGACCTAGAGTCGCAACCAGCGATAGACCTAATAACATTTTTGGTTTTCTCATTTTGTTTATAATTTTAATGATTAATTAAATGCATATACGGGGATAGTTTCGTTATGGTTTTAAAAAACAGTTTTTTTTATTTCTTTAATCAGAAAAATTTGGAATTTTAAATTAAATAGTTGTTTGTTAAAAAGATTCTATAAGTTTGTATTTACACTTTATACTTATGACCCAAGAAGAACTATTGCCCTTAATATTAAAAAAAGACGATCGTGCTTTCACTTATGTATATGATATGTATTCGAAAAGTCTCTTTGCTATCATTAGTAATCTGATAAAAGACCGAGAAGAAGCTGAAGATGTATTGCAGGAAGTATTTGTGAAAATATGGAAGAACATAGATTCTTATAATGAAAGCAAAGGCCGTTTTTATACTTGGATTCTAAACATCGCCAGAAATACTTCTATAGATAAACTGCGTTCTAAAGGGTTTAATAACAGTCAAAAAAACCTTTCATCTGATAATTTCGTACATCTGTTAGATGACAGTAATAAATTGACAAACAAAATTGACACTATTGGAATACAAGAATTTGTAAAAAAATTAAAGCCCAAATGCATTCAATTAATAGATTTGTTATTTTTTAAAGGTTATACACAGCAAGAGGTTTCTGAGGAGTTGGAAATTCCTTTAGGTACTGTAAAAACTCAAAACAGAAATTGTATCAATGATTTAAGAAACTTTTTAAAAGTATAATGGAGGCAAAAGAATACATAGAATCAGGAATATTAGAACTTTACGTTTACGGATTATTAAGTGAGTCTGAAAACGAAGAAGTAAATAAAATGGCCAAAGAGCATGAAGAAATTAATGCTGAAATTATGGCTATAGAGAAATCGATTGTCAATATTTCAACTAGTTTCTCTCCGTTTTTATCGGCTGAAAATTTTGCAAAAGTCAAAGAAAAACTGGAACTCAAACACAGTAAGGTGATTGAATTAAAACCAAAAAACAATACCCTTCAATATTTAGGTTGGGCGGCTTCGGCAGTATTGTTTATTGGAATGGCTTACCAATATGTGAATCAGACAAAATTCAAAAATGACATTGTAAATCTTCAAAACGAAAAATCAAAATTGCAGGAAGTGGTTGTTTCATCGGAAAACAAAACCAAACAAACCCTGGAAGATTTGAACATTGTAAGAGATACTAAAAATACAGTCATCACATTGGCAGGACAAACTGTTTCTCCAAAATCATTTGCAAAAATATATTGGAATAAAGAAACGCAAGTTGTTTATGTAGATGCTTCAGGATTACCAGAACCGCCAGAAGGAATGGTATATCAGGTTTGGTCATTGAAATTGAAACCATCACTAACGCCAACTAGCATTGGACTATTGGATCATTTCAAAGATGAAAGTACACGAATTTTCACGGTAAGTAATACGAGCGATGCCGAAGGATTTGGAATTACATTAGAACCAGCAGGCGGAAGTAAAACGCCAACAATGGAACAATTA
>JBDTNG010000250.1:0-4795 GCA_039933895.1 Flavobacterium sp.
GATTCGGAAGCCAATCTTAATTGTTCCAATTTATTCTCCCCAATTTCATGATCTTCATTCATTGGATTCATCCAAGGCACGTTTTTTAAGGATTCAAAAAACAAATTACGCATGGTTGTATATTCCTGAAAGTACATTTTATGGAATGAAGTGTCTAATTCACTAGGAGATTTAATTCCCCATAATTTTCTATACCAAACAGCTTCAATTTCTTTGGAAGAAAATGAAAAATCAGGAGCTTGCATGCTTACAACAGTTCCTTCAGCATTGCTGGTATAATCAAAATTTAATTGGTGTGAAAAATCGTCAGAGTTGAATCGGCAAACTTCTTTGCCTAACTCTTTTAATCTCTTAATTACTATATCTACAGTATAATAATCATTGCTGTGGGTAATACACAATATCATATAAAAAAGAGCAATGACTGTACAATCATTGCTCTAATTTTAATAATTACAGTTCAGTACCTGACTCATCACTGTCAGATGGATACTTCATCGTTTGAGCAGTATCATAAATTGGTTTTGTTACACCTGATGAATCTTCACTATCTGAAGGATATTTCATTGTCTGAGCATTGTCAGATAAAACGCTAGTTGTAGCACCACCTTGAACGATATTTTGTTCGTCTTTAGAAATTTGATTTTCTAAGAAATTAGCGAAAAAAGGTTTTTTTAGATTTTCTGTGTTTTTCATAATGATTAAATTTACTTGTGAATTAATGTCGGTTTTTACTTGCAAATAAATGACGGGCTAAAATTACATTAATTTTCAGTTTATAAGAATAATTTTACATTATTTTAACTTTAAAAAAAGTGCTTGGTTATAAGCTAAGTAGCAATTAAAATAGTTCAAAAAAGACATTTACAAAAGAAAATCTAAACTGTGAAGCAAAAAAAACTGCCACTAAGGGCAGTTTTTTATTATTTAATAGCAAAATTTCTTATTTCACATCCATTAATTCTACATCAAAAATCAAGGTAGCGTTTGGTGGAATTACACCTCCAGCACCACGAGATCCATAACCTAAATGCGATGGAATCACAAAACGTGCTTTGTCTCCCACTTGCAATAAAGCAATTCCTTCGTCCCAACCTTCAATTACATTTCCTCTACCTAATGGAAATTCGATTGGTTTTTTTCTTGAATAAGAATTATCAAATTCTTTTCCATTCTCTAAAGCTCCTTTATAATGTACTGCAACAGTTTTCCCAGCTTCAGCTTTTTTACCTTCACCTTTTTGAATAATTTTATAACGCAAGCCGCTATCCGTTTTGTCATAACCAGCAGCTAATCTTTCCATAGCTTCTTCAGCAGCAGCTTTTTCAGCCTCTTCACGTTTTGCACGAGAACCTTCAAAAGTTCTGAAAGCTTCAACAGCATTCCACTTTTCAGCTTCAGCACCAACTCTGATAATTTCTAAAGTTTCTAAAACATCATCTTGTTCTACTGCATCAACAATATCTTGACCTTCTACAACATGACCAAAAACAGTATGTTTTCCGTCTAACCAATCTGTTGGAATGTGAGTGATAAAAAATTGTGAACCGTTAGTACCAGGACCAGCGTTTGCCATCGATAAAACTCCTGGACGATCGTGCTTTAAACTTGGATGAAATTCATCATCAAATTTATAACCCGCATCACCAGTTCCTGTTCCTTGTGGGCAACCACCTTGAATCATAAAATTAGGGATAACTCTATGAAATTTTAATCCGTCGTAATATTTAACCCCTTGTGGTTTTACTTTATTTTCTAGATTTCCTTCAGCAAGAGCAACAAAGTTACCAACTGTACCTGGAGTCAAATCGTGAGTTAACTTTACTAAAATAGAACCTTTTGTTGTATTAAATTTTGCGTAAATTCCGTCTTGCATGATTTATTTATTTAAATTTGAAATGCAAAATTACAAATATTTAATAGAAAGTCCTGACTAAATGGATATTAAAATTATCACTTATAATCCTAAATTCAAATCTGATTTTATTCGACTAAATAAAGCATGGCTTGAAGAATATTTTTTTGTTGAAAAACATGACATAGAGGTTTTCGAAAACATTGAAGAAATTATTTTTAAACCAGGTGGTGAAATTTTCTTTTGTCTCGTTGATGATGAAATCGCAGGAACAGTCGCTATGCAGAAAATAAGCGATTCTACTTATGAACTAGCTAAATTAGCTGTCGAGAAAAAATTTCAAGGCCAGAAATTGAGTCATTGGTTAATAGAAGCTTGTATCGCTTTCGCCAAAGAAAAAAAAGCAACCACAATCATGCTCATGTCCAGCACAAAACTAGACACTGCTTTGCATTTGTACCGAAAATATAATTTTATAGAAACACCATTGAACGAAACCGATTATGACAGAGCGGATATTCAAATGGAATTAAAACTCTCTTAACAACCATGGAAATACCAAAGGATTACTTAGAAACCAACAAAAAAACTTGGAACAATAAGACGGATGTTCATATTGCTTCAGATTTCTATGATAATGAAAGTTTCTTAAAAGGAAAATCAACACTCAACGAAATTGAACTAAGTCTCTTAGGAGATGTTTCAGGAAAGAAAGTATTGCATTTGCAATGTCATTTTGGACAAGATACAATCACATTTTCCCGTTTAAGTGCTAAAGCTACTGGAGTTGATTTATCTGACAACGCCATAGATAAAGCAAGAGAATTCAATCAAAAATTGGGTCTTGATGCCGAATTTGTATGTTGTGATATTTATGATTTGCCCAATCATCTTGACGAAAAATTTGATATTGTTTTTACCAGTTATGGCACTATTGGATGGTTACCCGATTTAGACCAATGGGCTAAAGTCATTTCTCATTTCTTAAAACAGGGAGGAAAATTTGTCATGGCTGATTTTCACCCAGTTGTTTGGATGTACAACAACGATTTTGCAGCAGTATTCTACAGTTATTTTAACATTGAACCTATTATTGAAACGTATTCAGGAACTTATGCCGATAAAGATTCAGAAATGGAAACCAATTCTGTGGGCTGGAATCATTCTACCAGCGAAGTATTAAACGCATTAATTCAATCGGGATTAGAAATCAATTCCTTTAATGAGTACGATTATTCGCCTTACAATTGCTTCAACGAAACCGAAGAATTCGAAAAAGGAAAATTCAGAATCAAACATTTACAAAATAAAATTCCAATGGTATTTTCATTGGAAGCAACTAAAAAATAAAATTATGCCGAGTATTTTTAACAAAACAGACAATCAAGAAATCATTTCCAGAATTGAAAAACTAACTCCAAACACCGAACCAGGATGGGGAAAAATGAATCCTGCTCAAATGTTATCTCATTGTCAATGCCCAATGAACGTGGCTTTTGGTGATTTGAGCCTGAAATCAAATTTCATTTTATTGCTTGTAGGAAGATTATACAAGAAAAAAATATTAGCAGCCCCAGGTTTCAAAAAAAACAGTCCAACAGCGCCTGATTTTATTAGAAATGGCGAATGCAATTTTGAAACATCGAAGTCGGAACTTATTCAAAAAATAAATCTTTTTTCGGAACTTGGAGAAAAAGCCATAAAAAGCTATAAACATCCTTTTTTTGGTACCATGTCTGCAGAAGAATGGGATGTTTTACAATGGAAACATTTAGACCATCATTTGAAACAGTTTGGGGTTTAGCCCTGATGGAAGTGGAAATCCTTTTGCTTTTTTCTTTAAAAAGTAAAAGATTAAAACGAACAGCAGGAAATAGCTCCTAAAAAAACTTTGTATCTTTGCAACTTTGAAACAAGAACTATGCGCATAGATATCATTACCGTTTTACCTGAATTATTACGAAGCCCATTTGAAGCCTCTATTATGAAAAGAGCTATCGATAAAGGGTTGGTTGAAGTTCACTTCCATAATTTGAGAGATTATACTACTAATAAACAAAAAAGTGTTGACGATTATCCTTTTGGAGGTGGTGCAGGAATGGTGATGAATATTCAGCCGATAGACGATTGTATTGCGCATTTAAAAAACGAAAGAACCTACGACGAAATCATTTATATGACGCCAGATGGGGAGACTTTGAATCAAAAAATGGCCAATACAATGTCGATGTATCAAAACATTATCATTTTGTGTGGTCATTATAAAGGGGTGGATCAAAGAGTACGTGATCAATTTATTACTAAAGAAATTTCGATTGGCGATTATGTTTTATCCGGTGGTGAATTGGGTGCTTTAGTGCTTTCTGATGCTTTAATCCGATTGATTCCAGGTGTTTTGAGTGATGAAACTTCGGCACTAACCGATAGTTTTCAAGACAATTTACTTTCTCCTCCTATTTATACACGTCCAGCGGATTACAAAGGATGGAAAGTGCCAGAAGTTTTAACAAGTGGTCATTTTGCCAAAATTGACAAATGGAGAGAAGAAATGGCTTACCAACATACAAAAAATCGTCGCCCAGATCTTTTAGAAGAGTAGAAATAAGAAACAAGAAATTTTGATTTTGCGAAAAACACAATGCCTAAAATATTGATTTTGTGACTCTTGACTCTTGATTCTTTTTTCCAAAATACATTTGTAACTCTAAATATTTTTCTTACCTTTGCCCCCACATTAGACCAACCTCTGGCGAAACCCGTGAATGTTGCTCTGACTTAAACCATAATTTTATATTATCATGGCAAATTTAATCGATTTCGTAAATAACGAAATCTCAGTTAGAAAAGATTTCCCTGTATTCGGAGCTGGAGACACAATCACAGTTTACTACGAAATTAAAGAGGGTGAAAAAACAAGAACACAGTTTTTTAAAGGTGTTG
>JBDTNG010000251.1:0-3418 GCA_039933895.1 Flavobacterium sp.
CCACATCAATGTTTTTGGAGAAGAAATTATGGTCGAAAACACAGACCATGCTATTGCCAAAGCTTGTCAAATTACAAATTCAGAAATAGTCGATTATACTGTTGCCCCCATTTTTATGAAAAATAAAGAAAAAGGGGCACACGAATGGATGATTGAATTTAAAACCAAGCCTCAGGATATGGAATTGTTTCAAAAAGTGTTAGACGAAACATTACAATCCTTGAATTCTGATTACGAAGCCAAACGCCACAACAATATGACACTTAATCCGCTGGTGATAAATGTGGCACGTGAGAAATTATTTTACGAGTGGCTTAGAGATAGTAATAAACTTGGCGGTCAACACAAAATCCCGAGATTATCTAATGAAAGAGAGTACTTGGAACAATTAAAAAACATGCAAGACGTCACGGTAATAATTTAAAAATGAAAAAATTGCTCTTATCACTTTTATTGTTTTCATTTCTGGTTTCCTGTGGACCACACCGAATGGGATGTGGAGCTAGAGGAATTTGCAATTCAGTAATAAAAGGAGAGTTGGTTAAAAAACATTCCTAAAAGTTATTGCTAAAACATAAAATCCCGTCCAGAAATATTCTGAACGGGATTTTTATTTTTATTTTAAATACCATTTATTATTCTTCCATCATATCAATATGTCTATCATGGTACCCTAAAAGATACAAAATTCCATCAAGACCAAGACTAGAAATTGAAGTTTCGGCATTTTCTTTTACTTTTTGTTTGGCATGAAAAGCAATTCCTAAGCCTGCCAAATTAAGCATTGGTAAATCATTAGCTCCATCACCGACGGCAATAGTTTGATTGATATGAATACCTTCTTTTTTTGCAATAGCGGTTAAGTATTCCGCTTTTTTTGCACCATCAACTATTTCGCCTAAATATTTCCCCGTTAATTTTCCGTCTTTTATTTCTAATTGATTCGCATGAACATAATCTATTCCTAATTCTTTTTGCAAATATTCCCCAAAATAAGTAAACCCTCCTGATAAAATAGCGGTCTTATAACCGTAATATTTCAAAGCTTTCATCAATCGGTGCGCTCCTTTTGTAATAGGAAGATTTATAGCAACATTGTGCAAAACTTCTTCGCTTAAACCTTCAAGTAAAGCCATTCTTTTTTTGAAACTTTCATTAAAATCAATTTCACCGTTCATTGCAGATTCAGTAATTGCTCTTACTTGCTCTCCTACTCCATTTAACTCTGCCAATTCATCGATTACCTCGGTTTGAATTAATGTAGAATCCATATCAAAACAAACCAGACGACGATTTCTACGATACATATTGTCTTCTTGGAAAGAGATATCTACGTTTAATTTTCGCGAAATTTCCATAAAACAAGCCGTCATCTTCGATTTATCGACAATATTACCTGTAACCGATAATTGAACACAAGAACGAGGATATTCTTCTTTATCAACAACAGAAACTCTACCTGTTAATCTGATAATTGAATCGATATTCAAATGTTGGTCTGACATTATTTGTGTAACTGCCGATAATTGTGCAGCTGTCAATGTTTCCCCCAATATATTTATAATGTAACGTTGCTTGCGTTGCGCCTTTACCCAACTTTCGTAATCGGCTATAGTAATTGGAATAAACTTCACTTTTATTTCCAATTCATAAGCTTTGAAAAGTAAATCTTTTAAAACTGGTGCTGACAATGACCCCGATTTTATTTCGAATAAAATACCTAAAGAAAGTGTATCATGAATATCGGCCTGACCAATATCTAAAATAGTGGCATCATAATTTGCCAATATAGATGTTAAACCAGCTGTTACTCCAGGTTTATCTTGACCAGAAACTTTTAATAAAATAATTTCTTTTTCTTCTGCTGCCATTTTTATAACTTTTGATTTACGAGGAGCAAAAATCGACAATCTATTGTAGATAAAAAAGAATATTGGTGGTTTTTTTGAATAGAGTAATGTCCTTCATGTTATAATTTTGTTGGAATAGGAACATTTGTGTTTTGTCAAGTTGCTCTCGTGAGTTAAAATGCTTCCAGCATGACAAATGAAGTAGAATGAATTTGTTTACAATTAGTAAGCAATTGCACTTGGATTGTTCCATTAGGCTCACACATTTAACAAATAAAGCTCAAAAACAATTGTTTTTGAGCTTTATTTTAATTCAAATTGAGCTTAAAATTTACTTAAGAAGCTATTTCTAATCGCTTCAATAAATTTCTATTCAAGGTTTCTTTGGCGTAATCTACATCTATTTGTAACACTTTCTCATCCGAACTTGGTAATTCATACATCGCATCAGTTAAGATAGCTTCGCATAAAGAACGTAATCCACGAGCACCTAATTTATATTCCAATGCTTTATCCACAATGAAATCCAAAGCTTCGTTAGTGATATTGAATTCAACCTCATCCATCAAAAACAATTTCTTGTATTGTTTAATTAGAGCATTTTTAGGAACTGTCAAAATCGATCTCAACGTTTCTCTATCCAAAGGATCCATATGTGTTAAAACTGGCAAACGACCAATGATTTCTGGGATTAATCCAAAATCTTTGATGTCTTTTGGAATAAGATATTGCAAAAGATTTTCTTTATCGATGGCATCAGCATTTTTAGCATTGCTATAACCAATGGCTTGACGATTCATTCTTTTTGAAATAATTCTTTCTATTCCGTCGAAAGCTCCACCAGCAATAAACAAAATGTTTTGCGTATTTACCTCAACAAATTTTTGGTCTGGATGTTTTCTTCCTCCTTTTGGTGGCACATTTACAACTGTTCCTTCCAATAATTTCAACAAAGCTTGTTGCACTCCTTCTCCAGAAACATCACGAGTGATAGATGGATTATCGCTTTTGCGGGCAATTTTATCTATTTCGTCAATAAAAACAATTCCTCTTTCGGCTTTGGCAACATCATAATCGGCAGCTTGCAAAAGACGTGTCAAAATACTTTCGACATCTTCTCCAACATAACCTGCTTCGGTCAGTACAGTTGCATCAACAATTGCCAAAGGAACATCTAACATTTTCGCAATAGTTTTTGCAACCAATGTTTTCCCAGTTCCGGTTTGACCAACCATGATGATATTACTTTTCTCAATCTCAACTTCGTCGTTCAACTCTTGTTGCATTAAACGTTTGTAGTGATTGTAAACCGCAACTGCCATTACTTTTTTAGTTTGGTCTTGACCAATAACATATTGATCTAAGAAAGCTCTAATTTCTTTTGGCTTTCTCAATATTAAATCTGTAGGTAAGTTTGCCTTTCCGCTTGATTTTAATTCTTCTAATACAATTCCGTGGGCTTGTTCGATACATTTATCACAAATGTGTGCATCGATTCCAGCAATCAATAAATTGGTTTCCGGTTTTTTTCTTCCACAGAATGAACATTCTAATTTTGGTTTTGCCAT
>JBDTNG010000252.1:0-5262 GCA_039933895.1 Flavobacterium sp.
AGTTAATTACATTAAAGAAAGCTTCAATATAATCAGGTCTTCTGTTTTGGTAGTTTAAATAGTAAGCGTGTTCCCAAACGTCCATTCCTAAAATTGGAGTTCCGCCACAACCTACACCTGGCATTAATGTGTTGTCTTGATTTGGCGTTCCGCAAACTTCCAATTTTCCGTCTTTTACACAAAGCCATGCCCAGCCTGAGCCAAATTGTGTAGCACCTGCTTTAGCAAACTGTGCTTTGAATTCTTCAAAAGAACCAAAAGCAGCATCAATTGCTGATGCCAATTCGCCTGTTGGTAGTCCACCACCGTTTGGAGACATCACTGTCCAGAATAAATTGTGATTAAAAAAACCACCACCGTTGTTACGAACAGCAGCTTTGGTTAAATCTAAATTTTTCAAAATCTCTTCAATGCTTTTTCCTTCTAAATCTGTTCCTGCAATCGCAGCATTCAAATTAGTAGTGTAAGCATTATGATGTTTAGAATGGTGAATTTCCATTGTTCTTGCATCAATATGTGGTTCTAATGCATCGTATGCATAAGGTAATTTCGGTAATTCAAAAGCCATAATATTATTTATTAAAATGATTAGTATTAATTTCAAATCAAAATTAAACATTTAACTTTGGAAAAGGAAATACTATTTTCTTATTTTACTATAGAGATAATTCATTCAAAAATCTAATCGGTTGAAAACACCTGCTTTTTCGATATACAATGCTTCAGCCGGTTCGGGTAAAACCTATACTTTGGTCAAAGAATACCTCAAAATTATTCTAAAAGCCAAGAAGGACGATGCTTATAAAAATATTCTCGCTATCACTTTTACCAACAAAGCGGTGTACGAAATGAAAAGCAGAATTATCGATAGTTTGTTCGATTTCTCCAAAGACCAGCCTTCCGAAAAATCTTTAAATTTGATGGATGATTTGTCTAGGGAAACCGGTTTAAATCAGGCGCAAATTATATTCAAAGCGCAATCTATTATTAAAAACATCATCCACAATTATGCGGCTTTCGATATTTCGACCATCGATAAGTTTACACACAAAGTCATTCGTTCGTTTGCTTTCGATTTAAATTTGCCTATTACTTTTGATGTATCTCTTGATACCGAAAATTTATTACAGGAAGCGGTCGATGCTATTGTGGCGCAAGCTGGCGAAGATGAAGTGCTGACCAAATTACTTATCGATTTTACCATGGAAAAAACCGATGATGATAAGTCATGGGATGTTTCCAGTGAGATTATGAATACAGGACGATTAATTTTGAACGAAAATTATCGAGAAGAAATACTGTCGTTAAAAGACAAAACCATTCCTGAATTTATTCAGTTAAAAAATAAATTGGTTGAGCTTTGTAAACAAATTGAAGCTGAAAATAGCGAATCGGCCACCGAAGCTTTAAATCTTATTGAGCATAATGGAATCGATATCAAATCGTTTTCTGCGGGACATTTCCCCAATCATCTCAATAGTATTAAAGAAGGTAAATTCAATTCTAAAAACAAAACATACCACGAGCCAGAAGACATTAAAATCAACAAAACTGCTCGCGATTCTGCATTAATTGAAAGTATTATTCCCGATTTGTTGAATAAGCTTTCGGTTATTTATAAGAAATTTGAAAAGAAGAATTTCTACGAGGCTTTTCTCAAAAATATTACACCACTTTCTTTGCTCAATACCGTGAGTAATGAGTTGGCCAAAATTCAACAGGACCAAAATATTTTGTCTATTTCTGAATTTAATAAGTTAATCAACGAGCAAATTCAAAATCAACCAGCGCCTTTTATTTACGAGAGATTGGGCGAAAAATACAAACATTTCTTTATTGATGAATTTCAGGATACGTCCGAAATGCAATGGCAAAATCTTATTCCGTTAATTGACAATTCGCTTTCAAGTGAGGATTTGCAAGGAATTCAAGGGTCATTGATGATTGTGGGCGACCCAAAGCAATCCATTTACCGTTGGCGTGGGGGTAAAGCGGAACAATTTATTGATTTGGCGAAAGCTAAAAATCCTTTCAGTAACAAAGACAAGGAAGTATTCAATCTCGAATCGAATTATAGGAGTTATGATGCGGTGATTGATTTCAATAATGATTTTTTTAAGTTTTTATCACGCAAATTCTCCAACGAAGATTACCAGGATTTGTATGGAAATCAGAGTTTTCAAAAGGCAAATACTAAAAAAGGAGGTTATGTCAACATTTCGTTTGTTCCAAAAACAGAAAACAACGACACTGCTGAAACCGAAGAAGAAAGTACCGATAAGAATGAAATTTACCTTAAAACGACTTTGCTAACCATTGAAAAAGTATGTCGTGAAGGCTTTTCGTATAAAGAAATTGTGCTCTTAACGCGCAACAACAAACACGGTGTTTTATTGGCCAATTATTTAACTGAAAATGAAATTCCGGTAATTTCTTCCGAAAGTTTATTGATTAACGCTTCTTCGGAAGTGCAGTTTATACTCCATTTGCTTCGATATTTAAACGATAAAAAAGACATTGAATCTTTGGCAAATGCCTTGTATTATTTGTCTCAAAATCTTGGTATTTCTATTGAAACCCACGATTTTATATTCGAAGGAATTGAGCACAAAGAAGAAAATGAACTTGAAAAATGGTTGACGACTTTCGGTATAAACTTTTCATTTCAAGGCATTAGAAGAAAATCATTGTATGAAATCGCAGAATTACTCGTTTCAAAGTGCATTAATGTTAAAAACAACAACGCTTATGTTCAGTATTTCCTGGATATCGTTTTAGAACGCGATGTCAAATACCAAATGAGTATTTCAGATTTTCTGGAATATTGGGAGAAAAACGGCCATAAATTAAGTATCCCGTCGGCTGAAGGCTCGAATGCCATTCGGATTATGACCATTCACAAATCGAAAGGACTGGAATTTCCAGTGGTAATTTTTCCTTTTGCAGAAGAAAATTTCAGTGCGCCGAAAAGAGAAAAAATGTGGTTGGATTCGGAGTCTGACGAATTGGATTTCGATAAGTTTTTAATTGACAAATCGAGTAAAGTAGCTGATTATGGCGAAAATGCCGCAACGGTTTACCAACAAAAATCACAAGAAGATTTGTTAGACAACATCAACGTTTTGTATGTGGCGTTAACACGTGCCGAAGAGCAGTTGTATGTTATTTCAGGTTTGAAAGAAAGAAATAAAGCAGGTGATTTACCTAACAATTTGGCTTCGTTTTTTATTCAATTTCTTGAGGATTTTAAAGATTTTGATGAAAATAAGCTGGTTTATGAATTTGGTAATCTGAAGAGGATTTCGAAGCAAAAACCCGAAGAAGCCAAACGGAAAAATATTCAGCCAGTTACTTCGGTGATTCATCCCGATGCGATAAAAATTGCGCAAAGAGAAGCTTTAATGTGGGGAACGCGCCAACAAAAAGCTATTGAATTTGGGAATATACTGCACGAAGTTTTGTCTTATGTGAAAACAAAAGAAGACGTTTCTTTGGCTCTAAAAAAAGCATTGGAAAATGGATTGATTACCGAAAATCAAAAAAGTGAAGTAGAAAAAACGGTCAAAGAAATCGTGTTTCATTCGGAACTGGTCGATTTTTTTGATGGGAATTCTAAAGTTTTCAACGAAGAAAGTATCATCAAAAAAGATGTCAAAACCATCAAACCCGACAGAGTTGTGGTAAAAGATAAAGATGCTTATTTGTTGGATTACAAAACCGGAGCACATCAATCAAAATATGAAAAACAATTGGCTGAGTACGAAATGGCTTTGCAAGAAATGGGTTATAATGTCTTGAAAAAAGCGCTGATTTATATAGGAGAAAATTTAGAAATAGTACATTTGTAACTTCAAAATTCCACCAAAAGTTACAAGAAATAAGATATTAATTACACGGATAAACAATAAATATAACAACTAAACATATGTACGGGAAGATTCAACAACATTTACAAAACGAATTAAAAACAATTGAAGACAATGGTATTTTCAAAAAAGAAAGAATCATTACTTCGCCACAAGGAGCAGAAATTACGATTTCTACAGGAGAAACTGTTTTAAATTTTTGTGCCAATAATTATTTAGGATTGTCTTCGCATCCAGAAGTAGTTCAAGCAGCCAAAGATGCTTTAGACTCGCATGGTTTTGGGATGTCTTCTGTGCGTTTTATTTGCGGAACACAGGATATTCACAAAACTTTAGAAAGAAAAATTGCAGATTTCTACGGAACAGAAGATACGATTCTCTACGCAGCAGCTTTTGATGCTAATGGTGGTGTTTTTGAGCCACTTTTAGGAGAAGAAGATTGTATTATTTCAGATAGTTTGAATCATGCTTCAATTATTGATGGGGTTCGTTTGTGTAAAGCAGCACGTTACCGTTATGAAAATTCAAACATGGAAGACTTGGAGCAACAGTTAATTAAAGCCAATGCTGAAGGAAGGCGCTTTAAATTAATTGTTACCGATGGTGTTTTCTCAATGGATGGATTGGTAGCGCCTTTGGATAAAATCTGTGATTTAGCCGACAAATATGACGCAATGGTTATGGTAGACGAATGTCATGCTGCAGGATTTATTGGGGCTACTGGTAAAGGAACGATGGAAGCTAAAAAAGTTTTAGGTCGTGTGGATATTATCACAGGAACTTTAGGGAAAGCTTTGGGAGGCGCTATGGGTGGTTATACTACTGCTAAAAAAGAAGTTATCGAAATTTTACGTCAACGCTCAAGACCTTATTTGTTTTCAAATTCATTAGCGCCATCAATTGTTGGAGCTTCTATTAAAGTGTTTGAATTGTTAGAAAAAGACACTTCTTTACGTGATCAACTGGAATGGAATACGAATTACTTCAAAGAAGGAATGAAAAAAGCAGGTCTAGACATTATTGACGGCGACTCAGCAATTGTTCCTGTAATGCTTTACGATGCAAAATTATCGCAAATAATGGCAGATAAATTATTGAAAAAAGGGATTTATGTGATTGGATTCTTTTATCCAGTAGTTCCAAAAGACAAGGCAAGAATCCGAGTTCAATTGTCAGCGGCTCATACCAAGGCACATTTGGACAAAGCGATTCAGGCTTTTACTGAGGTAGGGCAGGAGTTGAACGTCATAAAAAAATAATTTTTTTAATTTTTTATAGTTTTTTTTAACAATTCATTTTGTAATTAATTATTTACGACTTACTTTTGTCACAATAACGTATTGTAATCAAATAAAATTAAGTATGAAACATCTTAACAAACTTTTTGTTTCCATGT
>JBDTNG010000253.1:0-9449 GCA_039933895.1 Flavobacterium sp.
CCAAGTTTGCACATGAATTTGAATACGTTCAACTATGATTTGAAATACTATTTACCAAAAATCGGAAAACTGGAAACTATTGTTGGAGTTCAAGGAATGAATCAAACGAATAAAAATTCGGGTTCTGAATTGTTGATTCCTGATGCGACAACAAATGATTTTGGCGCTTTGGCCACAGCCAATTACGAAATGGATAAAAATGTTTTTCAGGCAGGATTTCGTTTTGATACCAGAAAAGTAGCCACTGAAACACACGGAGAAATTGGAGAGGAAGGTTATTTTGAAGCAATTAATAAAAATTTCAATAGTTTCAATGCTTCTTTAGGTTACAAAAGACAAGTGACAGATAACTTATCGCTTCGATTGAATATTGCTTCAGGATTTAGAGCGCCGAATTTGGCTGAATTAACTTCAAATGGTGTTCACGAAGGTAGCAATCGTTATGAAATTGGAAATTCAAATTTAAAAAATGAACAAAACGTTCAGACCGATTTAAATATTGAATACGGGAATTCGCATTTTGAGTTTTTTGCCAACGGATTTTATAATTTGATCAACAATTACATCTTTATTACACCAAACGGAAATGTTATCGATGGAAACAATGTTTACGATTATGTTCAAAATAATGCCCGATTGTATGGTGGTGAAGCGGGAATTCATTTCCATCCACATCCATTAGATTGGTTGCATATTACGAGTAGTTTTGAGACTGTTACTGGTCAAAAAAATAATGGAGATTATTTACCTTTAATTCCGGCTAATAAATGGAATAACAATATTCGTACCGAATTTAATATCAAAAACTGGTTGAAAACTGGTTATGCGTCTCTAAATATTGAGAGTACTTTCGCTCAGGATAATATTAGTGCTTTTGAAACGAAAACCAATGATTATACTTTGGTAAATGTAGGCCTTGGTGGAAACGTGAATTTTGGAAAGACCAAGTTTGATCTTTCATTAAATGGTAATAATTTATTCAACAAAAGCTATGTTTCGCATCTTTCAAGATTAAAAGCAGACGGAATTCCTAACATTGGTAGAAATATCATTGTTGGTTTTAATTTCAATATTTAAGTCTAAAATAAGCATATACAAAAAAACCATCTGTCCACGGCGGATGGTTTTTTTATTCTAAAAATTTAGATTTTAATTCAGGTGTTGGAATCATACAGGATTCTTGCTTACCATACCATTTGTAACGATTTTTAGCAACATAATCATAAACAATATTCCGAATTCCAGCAGGAATAATTTTAAAAATAGTTGCATAAGTAACAATTCCACTGAGGTCTTTAGCAATTTGAAGCGCTGCTGAAGATTTGTAATAATAAGCGATTCCGGGTTCGTATAAAATAATACTATCAATATGCATTTGTGCAATACCTATGTGATTAATAATTTTTTGACCTAATTCAGATTGCAATGAAACAAACCTAAAAACATCCTTCGTATCATGTTTAATAATATATTGAACGGAAGAATTACATAAGTTGCAAACACCGTCAAACAGAATGATTTTTTTATTTTTAGGCAAATCGGTTATTTCCATTTGTTATTTTGCTTGTACAAATTCCAATTCGTCAATACTTACTTTTGAAGTAAAGATGCCATAATTGACAGTTGCTTTGTTCTTTTCGATGTTGTCAATAGTCCCAACCGCTTTCCCGTCTTTCATTCTCACTCGGTCTCCAACTTTCAGAATTACTTTAGGTTTTTCTGGTTCTAGTGCGGCTTTGATTTTCTTTTCTTTTTTGACTTCTCGAATTTCTTCTACTTTTACTTTAACTTCTTCGATGATGACTTTTTCAATTTCTTTTTTGACTTTTACTTCTTTAACTGTCAGTTTTTTACGTTTTGAATTTTCAATTTCGACCATTTTCAAGAACTCACCAATCAAGTCTTTCCTATTTTTATTATTGAAGTATTTCTCTGAAATATCATCAATTTTCTGACCTATGTAAATTAATCGTTGGTTGGCATCATACAACTCTTGATAACGCTCGAGCTTATCTTGAATTTTAGTATTAATGACTTCCATTTTTTTACTTTCTTCACGGGCTTTGGTTTCTTCTTCTTTTAAATTTAAAGAAGTTTTTTCCATTTTAGAACGCTCTTTTTGAAGTGTCGCAATGGTTTTGTCAAAACGTACTTTTCCGCCTTCGATTTTCTTTTTCGCACGATTGATTAATCCGTATGGAATCCCGTTTTTCTGAGCCACTTCAAAAGTAAAAGAACTTCCGGCCTGGCCCAAAACCAGCTTGTACATTGGTTCCAACGATTTTTCATCAAAAAGCATATTTGCATTCGTTGCAAAAGGCAATTCATTCGCTAAAATCTTTAAATTAGAATAATGCGTAGTTATGATTCCGAAAGCTTCACGAGCATAAAATTCTTCCAAAAAAGTTTCTGCCAAAGCACCTCCCAATTCAGGATCAGAACCAGTACCAAATTCATCAATTAAGAATAAGGTTTTGGCATTGCATTTTTTTAAGAAGTTATTCATGTTTTTCAATCGGTAGCTGTAAGTGCTCAGATGATTTTCAATTGATTGATTGTCACCGATATCGGTTAAAATTCGATCAAACAAACAGGTTTCACTTCTTTCATGAACAGGAATTAATATCCCAGATTGTAGCATTAACTGTAATAATCCAACGGTTTTTAAGGAAATTGTTTTTCCACCGGCATTTGGTCCAGAAATAACAATAATTCTATTTTCATTGTTGAATTCAATGGTTTGCGGATGCGTAATTTCTTTTTTTGCCTTGTTATTCAAATACAAAATAGGGTGGAAGGCATCTCTAAAGTAAATCCTCCTTTCCTTAGTAATATTGGGCAGAATTCCATTGATTCTATCGGCATATTTCGCTTTGGCAGCGATAACATCAATATCACTTAAGAAATTCTGATATTGAACTAAAAGGGGTAAATACGGACGGATAATATCAGTCAGATATTTCAAAATACGGGTGATCTCTTCCTTTTCTTCGTATTCTAAATTACTCAATTCACGAGAATATTTAAGAGTCGCTTCAGGTTCGATAAAAGCAATGCTTCCCGTTTTGGAACTACCTAAAATAGACCCTTTAACTTTACGACGGTACATCGCTAAAACGGCTAAAACTCTACGATTATTGACGAAACTTTCTTTGATATCATCCAAATAACCCAATCCGCTATATTGTGTAAGTGCCATGCTAAAGCTTTGATTGACTTTTCCGCGAACTAGATTCATGCTTCTACGAATTTCTAATAGCGCTGGAGAAGCATTGTCTTTGATTTCACCATATTTATCTACAATTTCATCAATAGCAGTAATGATGACTTTTGTGAGTTCAATTTGACTTGATTTTGAATATAAATTAGGATAATAGTCGTCAAATTTTTTAAAATACTGCAGTAAAACGTTTGTGTTTTCTGATAAAGTGGCGATTTTTCTAAAACTGCCGACTTCCAAAAAACTATCTTCTATAGCCAAGTATTTTATTTCGTGAGAAATAGCATCAAAGCCATGATTAGGGATTGCGTTGTTATTCTGAAAAGAAGAAACATATTCTGAGGTTTGATGTAAGGCAACCCTCATAGTTCCTTCGTCTTTAAAAGGCGTTATTTCAAGCGCTTTTTGCTTCCCAATATCAGTATTACAAATAGCTGATATGGTTTCTAGAACCGTTGAAAATTGTAAATCTTGGAGTGTTTTTTCGTGTATTGAAATCATTTTTTAAGTGCCAAAGGCTCAAAGTTACAAAGTTTCAAAGTAGTAAAGAATCAAAGTGATTATATTTGTGAAAAAATATACAATGTTAGCTATTAATTACAATGATTCCTGGAAACCTTTATTCGAAACTGAGCAAAATAAAGCATATTTTAAAAATCTAATGACAGAAGTTGAGAGTGAATATGATAATCATACTTGTTTTCCGACTAAAGAATTAATTTTTAGTGCTTTCAATCAGTTTTCTTTTGAAGATTTGAAAGTAGTTATCATTGGTCAGGATCCTTATCATGGAGATGGAGAAGCAAATGGTTTGTGTTTTTCGGTAAATGATGGTGTCAAAATTCCTCCGTCATTAAAAAATATTTTTACAGAGATTAATAATGAATATGAACGCGTATTTTTTCCGACTTCAGGTAATTTAGAGCGCTGGGCTAAACAAGGTGTTTTATTATTGAATGCTTCTTTGAGCGTGCGTAAAGATTTGGCCAACAGTCATAAACATTTAAAATGGAATATGTTTACAGATGCCGTTATTCAATACATTTCTGAGTATTCTGAAAATGTGGTTTTTTTACTTTGGGGTAGCTTTGCACAGAAAAAAGGAAGTAAAATCAACCGAGAAAAACATTTGGTTTTAGAAACAGGTCATCCATCTCCGTTAAGTGCCAATCGTGGGTTTTGGTTTGGAAACAATCATTTTATCAAAACTAATGATTATTTAAAATCTGTTGGAAAGACAGAAATTGATTGGTAGGATTAATAGACTCCGAGAAAATTGAATTAAAACAAAATCTGTAAATAATTAATTTATTTAGTTTAGCCCCGATAGAAGTAAAAATCCTTTTGCTTTTTTCTTTAGAAAGCAAAAGATTGAAACGAATTGCGGGATTAGCTTCTAAAAAATACTAATCGTTCAAAGTTAATTCCCCCAAAATTTCCTCGCTCATAAATTTTCCGCCAGGATAAAAGGCTGTATAGTCTAAATTTAGCCATATTTGGCCGCGTTCGTCAATGTGATAATGAATTTCTTTGCCTTTACTTTCTTCAACAAAAAGAACTTTTTTAATTAGAAAAATAACGTTTTCTAAATCTCTTTGATCTCCAATTAACATTTCTGGATAAATATGCTCGTCGGTGTGAATTAATCGTGGAATTCCACCCACAGCTTTTACGCCAGCAGCCATTAAAATAGCATGATCATCACAATCTCCTGAAAAATGCTGTAAAGATTCGGATGCTGAAGCGATATAATCGTTGCCTTTTGGATCATTGACATAATTCCAGTGTGATTTTATTTCTTTAAAAACAGCAAAACACTGAATGGTCGTTCTGTAATAGCCATAACCTTTTATATTTTTAATATCCTTGAAATGTTTTGTTGTGGCCGACAAAGCAAAGTTTCTAACTTTTGGATTGGCATAATCAATAGCACTTAACACTTTTGATTTGTTAGGAAAGGGCAACAATTTACTCACAATAATATCCTGAGGATATGCATTTTCACCCATAGTATACATCATGGAACGGTAATCATCGAAAACCCTATAAAAACCATATCCTCCAAAGAAAGTTCCATAAAAAAGCATTAAAATATAACCAAAAACACAAATGATAATAATGGTTTTTAAAGCCCTTAAAATGAGTTGGTAGAGTACTAGAATTAATAGAAACAATAAAATTCTATCAATTGGAAATTTCCAATGTGGGTTGACAAAATTTTGATGAGCAACAATAAAAGTAGGAATAGCAAGTAATATATTCAATAAAAAAATGACAATAGTATCCCAAGGCTTAGGCAAAGAAAGCTTTTCTTTATATTTTGTGATAAAATCCTTGATAGTTGTTGCCATTGATTTGTCAAACGATAAAAATAAGTATTTATTTAACTACCGCTTCATAAGAAATTTTATTTTCGATAATTTTTAACTCAAATAATTGATTTTGAACAGTATCGAATGTTTTTTTAGTTAGTTTTTCCTGAGACCATTCGGTTAAATCTAACCATTCTTGTATGTCTTCAATTTTTTGATTAAATCTAGTAGCCAATGTTCTATCGATACTTGGAATGTCTTTAAATTCCTCAGTTGTTGTATTGATAATCTCTAAAATCTTTGAAATTACTTTTGGTTCTTTTTCTAAAATTTCATGACGAACGGCAATTACAAAACAAGGCCAAGGCGTTGGACAATCATCAATACGTCTGAAGGTTCCATTATCGACTAATGGTTTGGTCATAAAACGTTCCCACATAAAATAATCGGCTGTTCCTGAAGTTAATGCTTTAACAGCTCCATCAATGGTATTTACGATTTCGAATTGTAAGTTATCGGTTTTCCATCCTTCATTATTGGCATTTACGTAAGCCATTAATTGAGAACCAGAACCCAATCTGGAAATGGCTACTTTTTTATTTTCTAAATCGGAAAGCTTTTTAAACGATGATTTTGCATTGACGTGAATACCCCAAATTAAAGGCGATTCGACATAAACTTGAACAATAGCACTTGGATTTCCAGCAGCAATATCTTTTACGATTCCTTCGGTAAGGATAACAGCAATATCAGTTTCGCCATTACGAAGCATCTGACACATTTTTCCGGTTCCTTCGGGAACATCAGTCCATTGTAAATCGATATTTTCGGATTCAAATTCTTCATTTTCAAGACATAAATGCCAAGGTAAATTGAAATGTTCTGGAACACCAGCGATTTTTATTGTTTTCATTTAATTCAAAAATTAAACATTTATATCTTTAAAATTATTCAATCTGGCATAACGTATCATATTGGTAAACGCTTCCTGATCTAATTTTGGAATTTCTAAAATAGAATTTAATAATGTTGTATCGTATTCATTGGCATCAGTTGTCAGATAAGGCTTCAAGTGCTTGCCAATGCTTTCATAATACAATTTCTCGATAGTATTTTTATAATTGAAATCTAACGAATTCGGAATCAAACTGAAATTAGTATAACCTACTTCTTTCATGATTAGTTGTAAGCCTTTTACAATATTGAAACTTTTATCATTTACAATATTAAGTTGTTGAATGTCTTCTCTTTGAAAAGTATTTACAACGACTTTTGCTACATAATCGACAGGGATAATGTTTAATCCTGTGTTTTCATTGATGATAAAACGAACATTTTCCTGCTCTGTTTTTCTTTGTGCTGTAAAATGGAAGAATTTTGCCAGAAGGTAAAAAACCATGTATTTTGAAATGAAATAATTGTTTTCTTTTCCTAACATTTTTCCACCAATAACACTCGGACGTAGTATTTGGTATGGTAATCCTAAAGATTTACATTGCTGAGTAACATAATGTTCAGAGTGAAACTTAGCGTTTTCATAAGCATTTCTATGGATAGGCTCAAAATCTAAATTGTGAAAATCATTGTCAATCAAACCTTTTCTAGCACCAGATGAAAATGCTGTACTGATATAAATGAATTTTTTGATAAAAGGGGAGAAAGTATTAAAAATGGCTTTTGTTATTTTGGCATTTTCATTGAAAATCTTCTCTTTTTGATCTTCATCAGTTGATAAGTTAACGTAACCAGCGGAATGAATGAAGTAAGCTCCTTTAATTTTTTCTGTAAAATCATCTTTAATTTCAGCTAAATCGGTATCGATAATTTCAATATAATGATGAAGTTTTTCTATGCCTTTCTCGATTAATAGTTTTGGAGTATAGTCGCTTGATAAAAGCTCATTTATTCTGTTTTTTGCGCTATTTTTTCCTTTATTTCTGCTGATTAGAAATAATTTTCCTTCAATAGAATTTGTTATAAAATGCTCTAAGATTTCATACATAATATGAGAACCTAAAACACCTGTTGCGCCTGTAAGGATTATTTTCATTGTCTATTTATTCTAAGAAGCAAATGTAGATTTAATTCAGATAGGATTTCCGTTAATTTAGAATTGTTAGAAAATTGATTCGTTTTCCAATTCGTACCAATAACATGGTATATTATCATGCAGGTATTGTCCATTTTGTTTTAACCCAATTTTCTGAAGAATTTTATTAGAACCAGTATTGTCAATATGAGCAGAAGCGTACATCGCTTTAACTTTCATGGTGCTAAATGCATAATCCATCCAGGCTTTTGCTGATTCAAAGCCATAGCCTTTACCCCAATGGTTTTCTTGGAAGCGGTACCCAATTTCATAGAAATTAACGTGATTGTTTTCAGGTTCGGTGATGAATTTAATTCCACACCAGCCGATAAACTCATTGGTTTCTTTCAATACCACAGCAAAACGCCCAATACCATTTTGGATGTATTGGCTTCTAATCATTTCAATAATAGCTTGACTTTCTTCTATTGTCTTTACTGGATTATTTCCCAAATAAAAGTTCACATTAGGATTGCTGTCCAATACAAACATAGCTTCCACATCTGAAGGGACAATTGGTCTTAAAATAAGTCGGTCGGTTTCAATAAGGATATTCATTATTCGAAAATTTGCTTTAAATGATGCTTTAAATGGTCAATATAGTCTTCGATTAAGAATTCTAGCGTGCAAATACTCATACCATACACATTGATTTTAATATTCAATTGTTCTTCCTTCAGTTCTTTTAAAATAAAAACAATATGGCTGTTTAAATACAACCATAAGGAAAATAATTCGTTTGTGTTTTTATTTTGATAGTCATTAACCCTAACCAAACCATCTTGATCATAGGCATGAATTTCGTATACTTCCTTTGATAGCAGGGCTTCATTGAACCTACGAAGATTATACATTGCCGAATCTACCAGATGACCCAAGATTTCTCTTTTAGACCACGCTTCTGGTGAAGGTTTGAATTTAAAATCGATGGTTTTACGGTTTTTATCGAACTCGTTTTTTACATTGTGCAAAGTGTCTTCTAAAAGATGTGAAAAAAAATGCATAATAATTTATTTAGCTTTTAAATTGGATACAATTATTCTAAATCCATAATATAGATTCTACATATAAATTTGTTATAATAATCCTAAATCCATCAGGATCAAGAATCATTTTACCGTTTTCATTCCAATATGGATTCTTTGAAGATATAAATGTGATGTTGTTATTCGAAATAGTATCAATCAATTTATTATATTCTTCAATAGTTTTAGGATACAGTACAATGATATCGTCTTCATCTGAAATATGCTTCGCTTTTTCATTAGATTGGGTAAACTCAAAATGCCAGCCGACATTTGGTTTTCCAATAAAAACGCCATCGTAATTATCATGATTTTCAAAACTACCAAGCAATTCAAATCCTAATATATCAATATAAAAGGATTTGATTAGATCTAGATTGTTGGTATGTCTTGCAACTCTTAGGTTCATTTATTCCGTTAACTTTTTTAACGTGTAAGCGATCAATTCATCGACTGCTTTGTATGGATCTGCACTAAAAATTCCATCAGCACGATTGGCGATAATGGCGTTTAATGATAATGTTTCATGACCTAAAAGCTTTCCTAAGCCGTAAATAGCTGAAGTTTCCATTTCTAGATTGGTCATACGAGTACCATTGAAGTTGAAGTTGTCCATTTTGTTGTTTAACGTTGGGTCTTGAATATCCAAACGCAATACACGACCTTGGGGTCCGTAAAAACCTCCAGCAGTTCCTGTAAAACCTTTAAACATCTTATCGCTTTCAATTAGTTTTTCTAAAGATTCTGAACAAGAAACGACAGTTGGTCTTCCTTTACGTAAATCCCAATCGGTTTGTTTTATA
>JBDTNG010000254.1:0-12164 GCA_039933895.1 Flavobacterium sp.
CCACTTGATAAATAAATCCTTGTCCTTTATAAATATCAATATTAACAGCATTAGGAATAATTCCCTGAGAACATTCGTCTTCTGTACGAACATCAAGGATTACAGCGTTTTTATCTTCTGCCAATTTTGACTTCCAATCTTCTTGTGATAAGTTCATCTTTTTTATTTTCAAAATTATAAAATTCTTTCTTAAAATTTATTAAAATAAAATTAACAAAAATTTAATACACATTTGTATATACAAACTAAAAAATACGCATACATTTGTACCTACAAATTTGGTAATTACAAATATGAAAATCGAAGACTTAATAAAATCAACTATACCATTGAACAATGCTAAAAGAACATTGCTTAATATTATGTTTGCACAAAACATTATCGGTGATCAATTTAACGAGATTTTAAAACCCGTTGATTTATCAGCAGAACAATATAATGTTTTACGCATTCTAAGAGGCCAAAAAGGTGCCCCTGCAAATATGTGTCTTATCCAGGAACGCATGATTGCAAAAACCAGTAATACGACAAGATTGGTTGACAAACTATTATTGAAAGAATTGGTAACACGTGAGGTTTGTCCAGACAACAGGCGCAAAATGGAGGTCCAGATTACACAAAAAGGATTAAATCTACTAGCAGAATTAGATCCGAAAGTGATTGAACACGAAGACTATTTTGCTCAAAAACTAAGCTTAGAAGAATTAGAACAACTAAATAATTTATTAGAGAAATACAGAAGTTAAAAAAATGAGTAAATTTATAGAACACCAGAACTGGCGTTATGCCACTAAAAAGTTTGATGCGACAAAAAAAGTATCAACTGAAGATTTAAACATATTAAAAGAAGCTATCAGATTGAGTTCATCCTCATATGGATTGCAGCCTTACAAGATAATTATTGTTGAAAATCCGGAATTGAGAGCACAAATTCAACCAGTCGCTTGGGGACAATCTCAAATTGTTGATGCTTCTCACCTGTTTATTTTCGCAAATATGATTAACTTAGGCGAAGCAGAAATCGACAATTATATTGCGACAATTGCTGAAACAAGAGGAATTCCTGCTGAAAACATTCAAGGTTACGGCGATTTTATGAAAACAAAAATCACTACTTTACCTGAAGATGTAAAAAACAATTGGACCTCAAAACAAACTTATTTAGCTTTAGGTAATTTATTAAATGCTGCAGCTGAATTAAAAATTGATGCCACTCCTATGGAAGGTTTCGAACCAGAAAAAGTAAACGAAATTTTAGGATTAACTAAGTTAGGATTAAATGCATCATTAATTGCAACTGTTGGATACCGTCATGAAGAAGACACTACACAACACAACATAAAAGTAAGAAAATCGAAAGAAGAATTATTTATCAATTTATAATTATTAATTAAACTCAAAGAAACACATGAAAAATTTAAAATCAATTGCATTAGCATTAGTAGTAGCATTTGGAACATTGTCAGCCGAAGCTCAAACAAGTAAAAAAGTAGACGTTGCTGGAAGTAAACTTTCTTGGACAGGTAAAAAAGTTACTGGTGAGCATAATGGAACTATAAACTTGAAAGAAGGGTCTTTAGTATTCAAAGGAAGCAAATTAGCTGGTGGTAATTTTACAGTTGATATGACTTCATTATCTTCAACTGATTTAACAGGAGATTGGAAAGCAAAATTAGACGGACACTTAAAATCTGAAGATTTCTTTGGTACTGAATCTTTCCCAACTGCTACTTTAGTTTTCAAATCTATAGGTGAAAAATCAAAAAACACTTACACTGTTAATGCTGATTTAACTATTAAAGGAGTTACTAAACCAATTACTTTTGATATTGTTGTAAACAAAAATGTTGCTTCAACAAAATTAGTTATCGACAGAACAAAATACGATATTAAATATGGCTCAGGAAGCTTCTTCGAAGGCCTTGGAGACAAAACAATCGCTGACAACTTTGATTTAATTGTGAACTTGAAATTCTAATTCAAAAAGAATTTACAAAAAAGGCTGTCAATTTTGACAGCCTTTTTTTATACCTTATTCTTATGCTTTTTCTTGAAATTTTGCATTACTTCTACATTATTTAAAAATAAAAGTAAATATTTTTTTAAGATTATCTAAAAGTTAATAAATTCAATTTGAACATTTTGAGTAATTATATTAAATCATTTTGTACTATTTTTACTACATTATTAATTTTTAAAACTTTTAAAATGAAAACAAAATTTGTAACTGCAATCAAATTCTTTTTGTTGCTATTAGTAGTGTCACTACACAGTTGTCAGGATGACAATGCTGATGTTTCCCCAGCAAAAACTATCGAGAATCAATCCGTTAACAATTTTAAAAAAGAATTGACTCCGCTGTCTTCTCAAGAACTACCTGAAATTGTTCAAAAACAATTGAATCTTTCAAAAGAAAATCTTTCAAAACACCTAAAAAATGATTTACAAATCACTGGAATTACAGTTTTGGGTAAACTTTCAACAGAAAAAGGCCTAATTGACGCACAAAATTTATTGTCTGCTAAAGAAACTAGAATTGCTTTTGGAAACATCACAGATCCAACATCGGTAGTAATTGGAAAGATGCAAAATTTATATGTTGGAAAAGAATTATCAGCGAGTCAAACCAATATAAAAGATGTAGCAGTTCAGGAAATTAAAACAGATGATAATGTCCTTGAAATTTCATGGATATATAAATCTGAAAAATTTACCACATTGTGTTTCTACAGAAATTCAGGAATTGTTTGGGATAATGTTTTAGGTGGTTTGATTATGATGGATTCTAAAGCTAATGTTGAAACTTCTAAAAATGATAATCAAGCAAAAATAGCATCAAGATGGTACAAACAATGGTGGACAGCTGATTGGATTTGGGGTTCACAAAGAGGTGAAATAGGATACCAAATCACAATCTATTATTCTGGTTCAACAGTTTCAAATACAGATGTGAATGATTGGGGAAATATGTCTTTAGGTTCTGCCAGAAGTGAAAGTAAAATAACAAAAAACACTGGAAGCTATGGTCAATGCAGATACGCTCTTGGATTATGTACACCAACAGGTTCATTAAGTTTTAGTTATAGTTCATTTTCAGTGTCTTTTTCTGGCCTTGGAAGTAATATCGTTAGCAACGGATACAAATCTCTTTATCCTTGATATTTAACAAAATAAAAAACAAAAGCTCCTGCGTTTTCCACAGGAGCTTTTGTTAATATATGATAACAAAGATATTTATTGCCTTCTTAAAAGTTTCAAAATTTGACCAGAAAGTTTTTTATTATGAAATTCAAATTTGACTTCGATTATGCATTTTGCACAAAGACAATCTTCATAATTTTCAACCATATAATATCTTTCTTCTTCCGTTAAAGTTATTCCGTAACATTGACAAAGCTGGATAGATCCTACTTTGCATTCAAAATGTATTGTACAACGGTGGCAATTTTTATTTTCGTGATTTGGCATGTTTATCTGTTGTAAAATTTAAAAATAAAACGTGAACCCAAATGGATTTCACGTTTTACATAATTATAGCGTTACTGCATCTTCAACAGCAATTCGCAACTCTCTTGCAGCAGCAACCATTTCCTGCAAAGCCAATTTAGTTTCTTCCCAATGACGTGTTTTTAGTCCACAATCTGGATTTACCCACAATTGATCTGCTGGAATAACTGCTTTTGCTTTTTCCAAAAGATGCACCATCTCTTTTTTGGAAGGCACTCTTGGTGAATGAATATCATAAACACCAGGTCCAATTTCATTTGGATATTTAAAATCTGAAAAAGCGTCTAGTAATTCCATTTGAGAACGACTACATTCGATTGTAATCACATTGGCATCCATATTGGCAATATTCTGAATGATATCGTTAAACTCCGAGTAACACATATGCGTATGAATTTGTGTTTCATCTTTGACGCCACTTGCTGAAATTCGGAAAGCCAATACAGACCATTCTAAATAACTTTCCCACTCAATTTTTCGTAGTGGCAAGCCCTCACGAATGGCAGGTTCATCAATTTGGATGATTTTTACTCCAGCCTTTTCCAAATCAATAACCTCATCACGTATGGCAAGCGCAATTTGCGTGCAGGTTTGCGAACGTGGTTGATCATTACGAACGAACGACCATTGCAAAATCGTAACTGGTCCAGTTAACATTCCTTTCACCCATTTCTTGGTTAAAGATTGAGCAAAAGAAGTCCATTTTACCGTCATTGGAACTGGTCGATGTACATCTCCATAAATGATTGGCGGTTTCACACATCGGCTACCGTAACTTTGTACCCAACCATTTTGTGTGAAAGTAAATCCTGCTAATTGTTCACCAAAATATTCAACCATATCATTACGTTCGAACTCGCCATGAACCAAAACATCAATATCAGTTTCTTCCTGAAATCGAATAGTTTCTTCTGTTTCTTTTTTAATTAAGGCATCATATTCTACCTGCGATAATTCACCTTTCTTGAATTTAGCCCTCCAGGTTCTCACTTCATTAGTTTGTGGAAACGAACCAATAGTTGTAGTTGGAAACAATGGAAGATTCAAACTCTCGTCTTGTTTTTTCCTGCGGATTGAAAACACATTTTCTCTGTTGGTATCCTCTTCAGTAATCGCATCAACTCTCTGTTTTACTTTTTCGTTGTGAATTAATTGCGATGTTTTTCGGCTTTCGTTTGCACGCTTGTTTTCGTCCAATTTCTTTAAAACAATAGCCGAATTTTCTTTGGAAACCAATTGCTTAAGTGTTACAACTTCTTCAATTTTTTGTTTTGCAAAAGCGAGCCACTGTTTTATTTCAGGTGTTAATGTCTCTTCTTTGGTTTCTAAATCCAAATCGCATGGCGAATGTAGTAATGAACACGATGGAGCAATTAAGATTCTTTCCGAACCGAAATTTTCTACCGCTTTATTGATTAATGCCAATGATTTTTGGAAATCGTTTTTCCAGATATTTCTGCCATCGACAACACCTAACGACAAGTGAACATTTTGTCCCAAACTATTGCTATCAATAATATCATCCAATTGTGATGAACATCTGACCAAATCCAAATGCAAGGCATCAACAGGTAATGAAAGTACTGTTTTTAAATTATCGCCAAAACAATCAAAGTAATTGGTCAAAATTGTTTTTAGGTATGGAAAATGTTTTTTTATTTCAGTATAAACATAGACAAAAGCATCTCTTTCTTTTTGGGCTAAATCCAATGCCAAGTAAGGCTCATCAAATTGTACCCATTCTGCGCCATGCTCTTCCAATTCGCTTAAAATTTCAATGTAAACTGGAAGCAAATTCTGAATCAAATCGATTCTATGAAATCCTTCTTCTTTTTCTTTACCCAAAAGCAAATAAGAAACGGGACCAATAATTACCGGTTTGGTGATAATCCCTTTTTGTTTTGCTTCGTAAAATTCTTCAATGATTTTATTGGAGAAAAGTGAGAACTGCTGATTTTTATGAAATTCCGGAACTATATAATGATAATTGGTATCAAACCATTTCGTCATTTCCATCGCGGTAATATCCAATCCGTTTTTTTGATATCCTCTTGCCATGGCAAAGTAAATATCCAATTCAACATTCTTTTTATCGAAAATAATGTTGCTGTAACGCTGTGGAATCGCTCCCACAGTGAGCGTCAAATCTAAAACCTGATCGTAAAATGAAAAGTCGTTGGAAGGAATTAAATCAATTCCAGCATTTCTTTGTAAAATCCAGTTTTCCTGTCGGATTTTTTTTCCAGTTTCAATCAATTCTTCAATTGATGATTTGCCTGACCAATACTGCTCGCAGGCTTTTTTGAGTTCTCTTTGGCTACCAATTCGCGGATAGCCCAAAACATTTGTTTTCATTTTGTTTTGTAATTAATTAAACAATAATTTGATATATTGTTCAATGAGCTCTTGTATAAAAGCTTTCTTAAGTAATTGCAAAACTGGAATGGACACACGTTATGCGTTCAAATTTCTAATGATAGATAATTTTCGGCAATACATAATCCACAGTTCAGCTTTATTTCGCGAAAGCTTTCACCATCTAACAAACTTGGCAAGTCTCCTGGCTTGGGGCATTTTATTCAACCTTCCCATTCGTTTTAACGAACAGTGGTTTGCGATACATCGAAGATATATTGAATAAAACTTATTACCCTTTACAGTTGCGCGACAGCCCATGATTTTCACATGGTTCCTTTTTAATTATCCTTTCGGATAAACCTATAAGTTTGGGATGAAACAAAAGTGTCAAAGAACAAAATTTTCTAAAATACTTATTAGTACAAATATACCTTAAGCATTTTGGCAAAAACAATGAAAGTCAGTTCACAACTGACTCTTATCTTTTTAAAATATTTTAAATAGCATTCTAATACTAAAAACGATCACTAAAAAAGCGACTAAAAGCATAGCTGTTTTTTGTGGTAATTTCCCAGCTAATTTAGCAGCTATTGGTGCCGCCAAAGATCCTCCGAGAATTAATCCCACCACAATAAACCAATGACTCACTCCAATTGAAGCAAAAAAAGTAATGGCTGCTGCCAATGTCACAAAAAATTCCGCTAAACTTACTGTACCAACCACATAGCTCGATTGTCTCCCTTTGGCTAAAAGTGTAGAAGTAACAATTGGTCCCCAACCGCCGCCGCCGAAAGCATCAAAAAGACCACCTGAGAAACCTAATAGTCCAGTGTTTTTTATTTTTTTCTTTTCAATTTTCTTCCTAAAGGCAATTATAATCAACCGAATACCAATAATCATAGTGTATGTCGCTAAAATACCATAAGTAATGGTTTCGTATTTATTACCCAGATAAATCAGTAATAAGGCACCGCTTATTGAGCCTATAACTCCTGGAATTGCTAGCCATAAGAGCAACTTCTTGTTCACATTTCCAAATTTATAGTGAGAGAAACCACTAATACCGCTCGAAAACATTTCAGCCGTGTGAATACTTCCACTTATTGCTGGTAATTTTACACCAAAAAGCATCATGCTCGTAGCACAGGTTACGCCGTACCCTAAACCTACGGCACCATCAACTAGTTGGGCAAAGAAACCGACCAATACCATTGCGAAGAAAACAGGTGGAATAGTATTGGCAAAAGTATTCAGATCATGAAGTGATATAATCGTTGACAAGCCATAACCAAAGAAAATCGCCAAAAATACAATCGCAATTTCGAAAGTTAATTTTTTATACTTTTTCCCTTTTTTCTTAGCTTCAGCCTTATTCACTAAAACAGCAGTCGCAGCATTCAAGGACGTTAATTTCGTTTGAATATCTCCTTTGTGACTGTCTCTGAAAGTATTTAAATTTTCAATACTTTCATGGATGTTATTTGGAATGGCTTCTTCCAAATGTTCTCGCAAACGACGTGCTAAAACCGGCGACTTTCCATTGGTAGATATGGCAATTTTCAAATGACCTTTATTCACAATGGTACCCAAATAAAAATCACACAAATCTGGCTGATCAGCCGCATTAACCAATATTCCTTCTTCATTGGCTTTGTGCTTTATTTCACGATTCAACGCTGTATCTTCAGTGGCAATGATGACAAAATCAACCAATGCTAAATCTTTATTTTCAAATGAGCGCTCTTCCCAGTCTACATGTGGCGTTTTATGTAATAACTTCCATAAATCCTCACTGATTTCTTTGGCAATAATTTTAATAGATACCAAAGGATTTTGCCTCAAGAGCGTCTCTGTTTTTTCCAAACCTATCTTCCCTCCTCCCACAATTAGAAAACGAAAAGTGTCTGTTTTTAAAAATATTGGAAATAATGTGTTATCCATTGGTGCTCTTTTTTAATGTTATTGTATGAAACAAGGAGAATCGTAAAATGTCCCTGTTGTAATAATCCACTCCTGAAGTACGCTGTTGAAACCAATTCATATAACCGACTTCGAATGAAAATGCTGGATTCAACTTATAATTTACTCCAAAATAAATCCGGTTCTGATCGAAAGTATTTTTAACGATTTTACTTCCAATGTTAAACATGACCTCATCTTTTAACCTCACCGAAACCAATCCTTCTTTGGTTTTACTTTTTATAATCGGAATATCAAAACCTAACTGATACCGAAATCTTAAATTAGAATAACGATAACCACCAATCAATTCATCATGTTCAACATCATGAAAAAAGCGGGCTTCCAACTTATATCGATGTGAAATTGTTAGAACCGAAAACTTTTGTTTGTTGTCAAAACCAATATCTGGTCTTAATTCTGGAACGATTAAATGACTTTCTGATTCCGGATTTTGTGGACTTTGCAAAAAAAGTGTCATTCCTGCCGAAACATTCCAATTTTCAATCAGCTTTCGAGAAAAATTACTTCGGAAAATTAATTGATATTGAGCCGATGGATTGATAAATTGTCGTTCCTGAATTTCACTGTTCAACGTCCAGTTTTCATTGAATTTTAAAGTATTATAATAACCATACCACACTAATTGCTGATGCATTACTTTCTTTTGCGCGAAAGTCGAAAACGATACGAACAATAGGCAAATCCACAACAATTGCCTTTTAATTTGCAAAAAACTGCCTATAGCTAAAATCTCCAAATGTTTCGTTTTCATTTTTCTCGTTAATATATCGTCCTAATAATTGGTCGACTTCAGTTAAAATCTCTGCTTCTGTTTGCTTCTCTTTGTATAATTTATTTAATCGTTCTCCGTATCTATCGCCGCCCAACATAAAATTATACTGACCGGGACCTGTTCCTATAAAGCCTAATTCGGCAACATAAGGACGGCCACAACCATTTGGACAGCCCGTCATTCGAATAGAAATTTCGTCGTTTTGAAGATTGTATTTTTCCAATAACGGTTCTATTTTAGTAACCAATTCTGGTAAATAACGTTGTGCTTCGGCTAATGCTAAAGGACAAGTGGGCAATGCCACACAAGCCATCGAGCTTTTACGAAGGGCACTATCATTTTTAGCCACTTCATGTTTGAGAATCAATTCGTCAACTTTGGATTTGTTACTGTCTTCTATTTCTCCTAAGATTAAATTCTGATTTCCTGAGAAAATAAAATTAGAAATATTCAATTGCGCCAATTCGTATAAAAACTGTTTTTGATACGGTTTTACAACTCCATGTTCTATAAACAGTGTATAAAACCAATTACCTTCATGATTTTGTTCCCAACCAAAGCGATCGTTTCTTTCTGTAAAAGTGAACCCTTCTTCTGGAAGTAAGTCAAATCCGATACGGCTTTCTAATTCTTTTTTGAAACCTTCAACTGTCAATTTATCGACAGTATATTTCATTCTCGATAATTTTCGGTCGACACGATTTCCAAAATCTCTTTGCACCGTTAATATCTCGTAAACTGTTTTCAAAGTTTTCTCTTCAGTATCAGTAAAACCAATTATTGAACCCAAACGGGCATATGTATTTGGGTTTCCATGAGTCGTTGCCAATCCGCCACCAATTGCAATATTGAATCCTTTTAGTTTATCATTTTCGATAATCGCAATTAACCCGATATCATTGGTAAAAACATCTACATCATTTGAAGGCGGAATTGCAATCGCAATCTTAAATTTCCTTGGCAAATAACGATCTTCATACAATGGATCTTCTTCTGAAGTGCGTTCGTAAATCTTCTCTCCATCAACAAAAACTTCATAATACGCTTGGGTTTTCGGTAACAATAAACTCGAAATCTTGTCTGCATATTCATAAATCTCTTTATGCAATGGGGACAATTGCGGGTGTGAACTCACAATTACGTTTCTATTAACGTCTCCACACGCAGCAATCGAATCTAGTTTAGCAACATTAAACGCCTGAATTGTTGGTCGTAATTGGTGTTTTAACAAACCATGCAATTGAACCGTTTGTCTTGTTGTAATCTTTAATGTTCCCGTGCCAAATTCCTCAGAAATATCATTTGTAGCAATCCATTGTTCGGCATTAATCACTCCTCCGGGAATACGCAACCGAATCATAAACGAATACAAATTGTCTAGTTTTTTCTCAGCGCGTTCTGCTCTCCTGTCTCTGTCGTCCTGCACATACATGCCATGGAATTTGACCAATGTCTGATCGTCTTCACGGATATTTCCTGTATGATTATCTATATCTATACTTTCTTTTAATGTTCCACGAAGCCCGTCACTCTTGGTTTTTATCGCTTCTATTGGTGATAATTTTTCGCTCATTTTATTTAAGTTTTTAGTAAACTGTACTGCTTTTCATTGCAACTGTTAACTATTTAATACACGTCTTTTTGATATCTTCCTGCTGTTTCCAAATCTTCTAAAACTTGTTTTGCTTCGTCTTGACTAATTTTTCTTTCGGAAGCAATCACTTCAATTATCGTATTTTCCACATCAGTGCTCATTGGATTTTTTTGGCCGCAAACATAAATGGAAGCGCCATTTTCTAACCATTCGTTAAAGGCTGCTCCTTTTTGTCTGATGCGATCCTGAACGTATATTTTCTCTTTCTGATCACGTGAAAAAGCGGTATCCAATTGTGTTAAAACACCAGTCGACAACCATTCCTGAATTTCAGTTTGGTAATAGAAATCAGAAACAAAATGTTGTTCGCCAAAAACCAACCAGTTTCTTCCTTCCGCTCCTGTAGCATCTCGATGCGCCAAGAAACTTCTGAACGGTGCAATACCAGTTCCGGGACCAATCATAATGATGTCTTTGTCTTCTTCCGGCAATCTGAAGTTTTGATTTTTGTGGATGTAAAATTCAATTTCCCTATCCTTTGGAAAATCGGCTAAAAACTGCGAACACAAACCTGTTTTCTGAACACCATCAACAGCAAACGTGCTTAAACTCACTGTAACATGTACTTGTTCTTCGTGTGCTTCTAAGGCGGATGAAATTGAATACAATCGAGGTGAAATTGGATGAAGCAACGCAATAAAAGCATCGAATGCAACGGTTTCAGGCTTTGGATATTTCTGCAAAATGTCAAGCAAATCTGCTTTTCCTTCTGTTATTTCAACAGCCAATAATTTCGAAAAAGCATCTAATGACTTTTTACTTAATCCTTTAATATTTTTATCAATCAGCTGTTTTGTATTATCACTTTCGTTAAAAAAAGTGGCAATAGCTGCAATTTCCTGTTCACTGTTTTTGGGATAAAATCCAATGGCATCCCCCGGTTCATAAGCCAATGATTCGTCTGCTGTAATTTCAATATGATAGGTTTCTTTATTAGATTCTCTGTCATTTAAAATCACCTTATGATTCACAATTCCTGTATATGTTTTCTTGTGTGATGTTGTGTTTTCTGCAACTTTCTTCGGCGCAGGGGCTTCAATGCCTACACTTTGAAGGGTTGTAAGAATTTCATTAAACCAATTCTCAGCTGTTACCGCAAAATCAGTATCCGCTTTTTGAAACTGAACCGCACGTTGTGCCCCCAAACGTCCTAATTGCTCATCAATCACCTCACCTGCTTTACAGAATAAAGGATATGACGAATCGCCCAGACCTAAAACCGTAAACTTTGTTTTGGATAAATCAGCTGAAGAATTGCTTAAATTATCGTAGAATTTGATAGCGTTTTGTGGCGCATCGCCTTCTCCTTGCGTACTCATAATCACAATAAGAAAATCTTCTTTGTCCAATTTTTCTACTGGATATTGAAAAGCATCCACTACTTTCGATTGAATTTTATTCTTCTTTAACAACGCTTGCAATTGAGAGGCTAATTTCTTTGAATTTCCCGTTTCTGTTCCGTAAACAATCGTTGGTTTTACAGTAACCGTTTGCGGAATATCAAGTATTGGCTCAACTTCATTTTGGGCTAAAATTCCAGCCAGATAGCCTTTCGTCCAAATAATTTCATCACGAGAATAAGTTTTTACTAAGTCTTTTAAAACGACTAATTTATTTTCAGCTAGCATATTGTACCGTTGTTATGTGATTATCAAAATAAGAATTTGAAGATTGCTGTTCTTTGAACCAGTTATAATGCTGGTGCAAATTCACTACGTTTCCTACGATTATTAATGTTGGTACGTATTCAAATTCAGGTAATTCTTTTGTTTTTAATTCTTCAAATGTGAAAACACTCGTTTTTTGAAAAGGTGTCGTAGCTTGTTGTACCACTGCAATCCCTTTCTCCGGATTGATGTCATTCAAATGCAAATAATCTGCAAGCTGATG
>JBDTNG010000255.1:0-4880 GCA_039933895.1 Flavobacterium sp.
AAGGAGTTCAATTCCTAATGAAAAAGAATAAAATCGACGTAATTGAAGGTTTTGGTAAAATTAAACCTGGTAAAAAAATTGACGTTACTGCTGCCGATGGTAAAGTAACTGAATATGCTGCTGATCATATTATCATAGCTACTGGTGCTCGTTCACGTGAGTTGCCAAATTTGCCTCAAGATGGTAAAAAAATTATTGGATACAGACAAGCGATGACATTGGCTGAACAACCTAAATCGATGATTGTTGTTGGTTCTGGTGCGATAGGAGTGGAGTTTGCTAGTTTTTACAACGCAATGGGAACTCAGGTAACTATTGTTGAATTCATGCCAAATGTAGTTCCAGTGGAAGACGAAGACATTTCTAAACAAATGGAGCGTTCTTTGAAAAAATCAGGCATTACTGTAATGACTAACGCTTCTGTTGAGAAAGTTGATGTTTCTGGAAAAGGAGTTAAAGCAACTGTAAAAACTGCTAAAGGTGAAGAAATCATCGAGGCTGATATTTTACTTTCTGCTGTTGGTATTAAAACAAATATCGAAGGAATTGGTTTAGAAGAAGTAGGTATTGCTACTGATAAAGATAAAATTTTAGTAAACGCTTACAATCAAACGAATGTTCCAGGTTACTATGCTATTGGTGATGTAACTCCTGGTCAGGCTTTGGCTCACGTAGCTTCTGCTGAAGGAATTAACTGTGTTGAAAAAATTGCTGGTCAGCATGTTGATCCAATCGATTATGGAAATGTTCCTGGTTGTACATATGCTACTCCGGAAATTGCTTCTGTAGGTTTAACAGAAAAACAAGCGAAAGAAAAAGGATACGAAATCAAAGTGGGTAAATTCCCTTTCTCAGCTTCTGGAAAAGCGAAAGCTGCCGGAACACCTGATGGTTTTGTTAAAGTTATTTTTGATGCTAAATACGGAGAATGGTTAGGTTGTCACATGATTGGTGCTGGTGTTACCGATATGATTGCTGAAGCAGTTGTAGCTCGTAAACTAGAAACTACAGGTCATGAAATTTTAAAAGCTATCCACCCTCACCCTACAATGAGTGAAGCGGTTATGGAAGCTGTTGCTGATGCTTATGGGGAAGTGATTCACTTGTAATATTTTATTGCCAGATATATTTAACGTCCCGATTCATCGGGACGTTTTTTTTATGATGTTGTGTAAATAATTAATCAACATGCTTTCTATGTAAAATTCTGATAATCAGTATTTTAAATCAAAAATGTTTTAAAATAAAGCTCTATTAAATCATTTATTTGTAAATTAGTACCACTAAAAACTACTTCCTTATATTATTCAATAATAAAAATTTCACACCCTAAAATTAGTTTTAGCAGGATGTTGAATCAGTTTTTGATTAATAACTTGAGAAAAAAAGAATTAGAATTTTAGTAATTTATTGAGGTATAATTTTTTAAAGGTGGAGACCAGATGCCACCATAAAAACGGGGCGTGACCGAAAAGCCAAATGAGTAGGATGAAAAACGTTATAAAATGAAAAAGGTTTTAGTTCAATTTAATTGTCCTGGGATGACAGCAGAGCAATATGATCGTGTTTGGCATGACCTAGAAAAAGAAGGTCATTCAAACCCTAAAGGATTGATTCACCATGTTGGTGCGCCTACTAATGATGGTTGGATGGTAGTTGATGTTTGGGAATCTGATGAACACTTTAATGAATTTGGAAAAACGCTGACTCCAATAATGGAAAAAAATGGAATTCCTGCAACTGAACCAACGTTAATGCCTTTGCACTATGTGTATAATGGTAGTTATGTAGAAATATATTAATGATTTTTGTTAATATAATTAATTCGTTTTGGTAATGATTTCACTATAAAAAGGTATTAAAAATCCGTTTAGTTATTACTAAACGGATTTTTTTACGCAATACATGTAATGTGTTGGTTTTTAGATATTTGATTTAAAATATCCCAAGAGCTACGCCTTCTATTTGGCTTTTTTTTTGTAAATTAGCCTTCTTCTAAAAGGAATTGAATTATACTCTAAAATTCCAAAATAATAAAACGCTAAGGTTCCAAAACAAATCACTACTTCAAATAATTGAAAGGCCGTTGTGTTTTTCAAATTGCAAGACATTGGCTTTTCAACAAAAGTGGATGTTAATTGAATTATCTATTAAAAATAATTAAATCGTACCACTATGAAAGTAATTAAATCAATTTCAAAAATGTTTCTGGTTGGATTGTTCTTGATGCTGTGTACCAATGTGTATGGGCAAGACCCTTTAAAAGTTGCGTCAAATGTTTATAAAAAAGTACTTATCGATAATGAGACAGTTAGAGTAATACAAATTGAATTCACTCCAGGGGAAGTAGCCGTTTGGCATCATCATCCTAATCATGTGGCTTATGCTCAAACTGATGGGAAAATTGAAATAACTGATAAAGGCAAAGCGCCTGTTGTTATTGACCTTAAAGAAGGGGATGCTCTTTTTATTCCAGCTGTAACTCATATGGCAAAAAACGTTGGAACAACTACAATAAGGATGTTTGTGGTTGAAGTAAAACATGGAAGATCAAAAAAGTAAATAGCTAGAAGATGCTGAAAAGTAATGATCCATTTCTTTTTGGAAAAAGAGTTCAATCTTCAGTTGGGTTTTTTTAGTTTAAATTATATTATGCAAACAAATTTTTAAAAAGGAATCCGTTTTGTGAAAGTAAAGCGGATTATTACACTATGAATATATGCGTTGATTTACAAGTATTTCTGTTAAAAAAAAGCCTAAATTTACTACACTTTATAAACGATAACAAACACTTTAAAATTATGAAAAAAGGAATTTTAGTAGCAATGGTTTTAGCAACGGCTTCTAGTTTGATGATTAGTTGTAAAAATGAAGAAGCAAAACCGGCATTTGATTTGGCTGTTGCCAAAAAAACGGTTGAAGACAGAAGCAAAATTTTTGCTGAAGCTATGAACAATAATGATTCTATTGAATTGGCTAATTGTTATACAACGGATGCAAAATTCATGCAGCCCAATGGCAAGTCAGTGGTTGGAAGAGCTAATATTCAGAAGTTAATAGGGCAAATGATGAAAACAGGTATGCCTCATTTTACGATTGAAACAATTGAAGTTTGGGGAGATGAAAACATTTTGACTGCAGAAGAAAATTGGACTTTTACTGATAAAGACAAGAAAGTATTAGATGCTGGAAAATCTTTAGAAGTTTTTAAAATGGAAGATGGTGTTTGGAAATTGCATCGTGATTGTTACAATTCGGACATGCCTTTACCAATGAAATAAAAATTGAATATTTAGTATTATATAGTCCGAAGAGCTTACTTTTCGGACTTTTTATTTATAATATCAAAATAACGGTCAGGATAATCAGATATTAAACCATCAACACCTAAGTTGATTGTATTCTTTATATCCGCAGGCTCATTTACTGTCCAAGGAATGACTTTTATGTTTTTCTTGTGTAAATAATAAATAATTTTCTTGTTTAATAAAATAAATTCCGGACTGTAGGCATTTGGTTTAAAGCCTAATAGTTTTAAATTTTCTTTTACCGAAAGTTTATTTTCAACCAAAAAAACGGTTTTAAAATCTGGTTTTATTTGATGTAAATATTGCAAAGTCCTCACATCAAATGATTGAATGTAAATACGATCACTAATGTTTTTTTCTTGAAGGACTTTCAGTAATAAATTGACAAATTCTTTAGGTTTAGGATTGAATATACCATCGCCTTCAAGGGTTATCTTAGTTTCAATACTATAACGAATGGTTTTTTTGGGATACTTATTTTTAATATAATTCTCCACACTATCGATCAATTCGGATAAAAGTGGTTTGTATGTTTTTAATTTTCTTTGGTCCAAAAATCGAGGATGTGTTTTACTTCCACAGTCATATTGCCTGATTTCGGCATAATCCATCTGATACAAATTGAATTCTTTTTCATTGACTTCTGAAATTTCGTTGCCATTTAAATCTAAACAAAATTCATGTGAAAGATAAGCATCATGTGAAACCACCACTTGATGGTCTTTAGAAATGACAACATCCATTTCAAGAGTTGTAACGCCTAAATCAACTGCTTTTTTCATCGCTTCAATTGAATTTTCTGGCATTAATCCACGACATCCTCTATGACCTTCAATGTCTAAATCTTGTGAAAAGCATTGCGTTATTGAAAACAGTAAAAAAAGCGATAGATAATTTTTCATTAATTATATTAATTTCAAATTCTCTATCAAATAATCAATATCTTCTGTTGAATTGTAATGACTGAATGAAATTCTTAAACTTGGTTTTTTTAAATCTTCCTCATTTAAAATTTCTGCCAAAACATGAGACGGTTTTATACTTCCTGATTGACAAGCACTTCCGCGAGAAACGGCAATTCCTTTCATATCCAGATTAAATAAAATCATAGATGTTTTATCAGGTGAAAAAGGTAGGATTACATTCAAAATATTATAAAATGTATCTGAAGGATTTCCATTGAATTTCACTTCCGGAAAATGCAATTGAAGTTGGTTGACGGTATATATTTTAAGTTCTGTAATGTATTTTTCTTCTTTGGCTAAATTGACATAAGACAATTCTAAGGCTTTCGACATACCAGCGATATTATGCACACTTTCAGTTCCAGCGCGAAGTCCTTTTTCTTGTTCACCACCAATTAATAAAGGATTTAAAACAATTCCTTTTCGTATAAACGCAAAGCCAACACCCTTTGGACCGTGAAATTTATGCGCACTGGCGACTAGGAAATCAATGGGTAATTCATGTAAATTAAAAGGTGTTTTTCCTATCGATTGAACTGTGTCCGTATGGAAATAGGCATTGTATTGTTTGCAGATTTTGACAATTCTTTCCAAATTTAAAACCGTA
>JBDTNG010000256.1:0-7995 GCA_039933895.1 Flavobacterium sp.
GACTTTATTTATTGGAGCTGAAAAAACAAAGAGAGAACCCGCGTTTTTTTGCATTGTACTTAAAAAAGCACTTTGATCCTCATAACTTATGGCTTGTGGATAATTACTTCTTATTTCAAAAGATTTCAACACATTTGGGTATTGAAAATTGGTGATTTTATTTTCAAAAACATTAGAGAACAAAGGATTGGAGAAATTAATCTTAGTTATCTTTTTTTCTTGATTTTGAAGAGCACCTAACTGAATCCCACTGAAATTACCTAAAAATGAATTGATATTTGATACTTCATTTTCTTCCGAAGGAATAAAAATAACTTGACCTCCTTTTTCAATAAACGCTTTCAAATTGGTTTGCAATGCCACAGGAATAGTCTGTAATTCGTTTAAAATAACAGCATCTTGTTTGTCTAACAAACTGTAATCTAATGTAGAAAGTGTTGAATTGAAGTAGTTGAATTCGGGTTTGGTATAAATTCGGGATAAAAAATTGCTTTTATCATTTTCACCAATACTTAATACAGAAGTAGTTTTTGGTTTTGAAATCGAAAAATATAAAGTATTGTCAAACGAAAGACTGTTGTCATTAATGCTCACATAACCATGGAAATCTTCTTTTGGAATCGTAAAATGAAGTTTCTCTTTGCTTTTTTTCAGATTTAAAATAGTTTTGGCAATCAGATTATTTTGGTTGTAAACTGATACAGGAATTGATTTTTCATCTTTAGCATTGGAAGAGAAATCGACACCAATTTCATAGAAATTATCCAAAGATTGTGACAAATAAACACTGTCAATGGCAATATTATTCAGTTGTTCCGCCTCTGGAATTACAAAATAGGTTTTGTCTTTTTCAGAAATATTTTTCAAATGATTTTGATTCATTCCAATCGCATCAGTAATGATAACGATGTCTTTATTTTGAGCAGGATTTCTCGTTTTTATTTTGGTTAGTGCAGTTTCCAATGAAAAAGGAATAGCACTGTATTTTAAGCTTTGTAAGTCTTTTTCAATCGCTTTGATATTTGTATTCCAATAACTTTCGTTATTTGTAATCAATGAAAAGTTAACATTCTCAGGTGTATTTTCCAATAATTCCTGAACGGTACGTTTGAGTAATTCACCCTTTTGGCCTTTGGCTTGCATACTGTAAGAATTGTCAAGAATAATATACAATTCATTGTTGGCATTAGCATTGTCTTTGGCTTTGAAAAAAGGTTGTGCAAAAGCAAAAATCAAACAGGCAAGTAGTAATAAACGTGTAGCCAGCAATAACCATTTTTTTATTTTAGAGCTTTTTCGGGTTTGGATAGAGAGTTCTTTTAGGAATTTTACATTGGTAAAAAACTCTTTTTTAAAACGTCTCAATTGAAATAAATGCACCAGAACCGGTATAACCAGCAAGAAAAGGAAATACAGAATTTCGGGATGTTTGAATTGCATTTATTTGATTAGAGTTCAGTAAATTTCTTTGTCAAAGATACTATTTTCAGTTTATATGTCTGCTTATTTTTTCTTCTTCTCCTTATAAAATTCCTTATCGGCAATATAAATGGTTTTGATAACTTCGCAATACACAATATCGCCTGTTTTATTGGTAATAAAAGTTGTTTTTTGATGTTCTGCTTCTTTATCTTCGAGCACTTTTTTATGAATGCCTTCTATTTCTTCATCAGTAAACTCGAAAGAAGCGTATAGGGTTTCTTTTGCTGGACGTTTGAAACGAATATCTGCACTTTTGTCCCAAATAATATATTCTTCTTTAAAAATAGACATCAACTGTATCATAGGGATTGGATCTACGGCCGAGAATAAACTCCCTCCAAAAATAGAGCCGATGTAATTTTTGTTTTTCCAACTGATTGGAATTATTATTTTGATAGTCTTTAAATCATCAGATACATACTGAACGCGTCCTGTACTGCGACGATACATAGGAGAAAGGTTAAATCCAATTTTAAATAAGGTAGATTCTTTCAGAAAATTACGCGCAATTTTCGCAGCTGTTTTATACATAAGACGGTATTTGAATTTCAAAGGTAAAGAATAAAATAAAAATCCTCAATCATTACAATTGAGGATTTTCGGTATTTGACTATTTCTTCTTTTTCTTTGCTGCTCTATTTTTTAAAATATTTCTATTGACAGAACTTGATGTTTTTTTCTTTGTTTTTGAAGGACCTCCAAGATTGACTTTCTTGTTCTTTTCAGTTTTTTCATGAATATTACCTTGACCGTCTAATTTTACCTTTTTCATTAGGAATTTTACTTTTTCCTTTTCTTTTTCAGGGCCAATAAGTAAAGTTGAAATCTGAACTTCACTTGGTAAATCCAATAATTGTATCTCTTTATTCATTAACAATTCGGCTTCAACTTTAATATCTTCTTCACGAGGAGCAATAAAACTGATGGCAATACCGGAAGCATCAGCACGACCTGTACGACCAATACGGTGAATGTATTGTTCAGGTATCTCAGCCATTTCAAAGTTGATGACATGCGTAATATCTGAAATATCCAAACCACGCGCCATTACGTCGGAAGTAATTAAACCTCTTAACTCTCCATTTTGGAAAGAAGCCATGGTTTGCAAACGGTAATTCTGAGATTTATTAGAGTGAATTACACCAAATTGCTCTGGGAATTCAGCTTCAATTCTTTCATGAAGCATATCAGCAATCTTTTTATTGTTTACAAAAACCAAAATACGGGACAATGATTCGTCAGTAGTTAATAAATGTTTTAGTAAATTAACTTTGGTATTAAAGTTGGGAACACTGTATGACAATTGTTCGATTTTTTCCAAAGGAGCACCTGAGGCTGCCAAAGAAACTTCTTCTGGAAAATCGAAATAATCATTTAATACTTGATCGACATCATCCGTCATGGTTGCCGAAAAAAGTATGTTCTGACGTTTTGGTTTTAACATCGCCAATATGGATGTAATCTGTGGTCTGAAACCCAGATTTAACATCTCGTCGAACTCATCAATAACTAATTTACTTACTTCTTGAAGACCTAATTCACCATCAAGAGCTAAGTCCATAACACGTCCTGGAGTTCCAACAATGATATCAATTCCTTGATTTACTTGTTTTTTTTGAGTGTTTATATTGACACCTCCATAAATTCCTAGTGTACGAACAGACATGTGTGTAGTTAGTTTTTCCACTTCTTCCACCACCTGAACTACAAGTTCACGCGTAGGGACCAATATCATAATTCTTGGATTGTAAGTATCTACAAATTTATACTGCTTTAAAAGAGGTAGTAAATAGGCAAAAGTCTTTCCAGTACCGGTTTGTGCAATTCCCATCATGTCACGCCCAGACATTATTACAGAAAAAGATTTTTCCTGAATAGGAGTGGGAGTGATTAATTGTAATTCGTCCAAAGCTTTTTGAACTGATTTTGGAAGATTAAATTGCTCGAATGATGCCATTTGTATTATTTTTTGCAAAGGTACCGTTTAAAGTTAATACTTGTCAATAAATTACTTTACTTCCTTGAATAAAATAGTTTTATTGTTTAAAAATGAGTATATTAGTCTGAATATTATAATTAATAGTTGATTTTTTGACTATGAGTAACAATTATCTTAAGCAAGATTTTTATAATTATCTAAAAAGAGATGAAGTTCTATTTGATAAAATAATTTCATCGAATAGAAAGTATTTTTTCATTTGGGACTATGAAAAGCAGGAACATCTTTGGATTTCTAATACCATTTGGAAGAAATTAGGCTTTAAAGATGAAAATCTAGATGAAGATTTATTGTTATGGAAATCCAGAGTCGACTTGCTATTAACACCAAAACACAGTTTAACTTCTATTCTTGACAGTGAATTTCCAAAATTAAATGTCGACTTTAAAAATATAAAAGGAGAACAAATCAAAACTTCAATCGATTTGTATCCAATTCGGAATACTGATCAGTCGATTGTTAGAATTATTGGGATTTTAGACAATGACTGGAACAATTTAGCACTCAATTATTCGACAAAACAATTTGAAATCTTACTTAGCCTTTACAAATCTTCTTTTTCTAATTTTGATTCACTTGATAATTTATACAATGAGATTACCGTTTCGGCAGTAAAAGGATTAGCTATTTCAAGGGCTAGTATTTGGGAATTTGAAGAAGAGAAATTGGTTTGTAAAAAATTCTACAATGCTGATAACGATTCGTTTGAGAGCCAATCTGATTTACTTAAGGATGATATACCAAATTATTTTGATGCACTGCAAAAAGGAATTGCGATAATGGCTAACGAAGCTCAAAAAAATTACCTGACAAATGACTTAAACACCACCTACTTAAAACCATTAAACATCGAAAGTCTTCTGGATATCCCTATTAGAGAAAACGGAAATTTAATTGGAATTTTATGTTGTGAAAATACAAATTCAATAAAAAACTGGTCTGATAACGATGTTTCTTTTGCCCGTTCTATCACCGATATTTTAAGTTTATATTCTGAAGAAAGTAAAAGACGTAAAGCAGAAAAAATTCTGTTGGAAGACCAAGACCGATTTAAATTTATTTCGGAAAACATATCCGATGGAATTTATATTGTGGAAAGTGATAAACTAATTTTTGCCTCTTCAGCCTATTTGAAAATGATTGATTATACGTTTGATGATAAAAATGACAGTCATAAAAATGATATGTTTCACTTGGTACATCCAGATGATAAAGAAAGGGTAATTAAAACCATTTATGACGCTATAGGCCAAGGAAGTTCCTCAGCTAAGTACACTTTTAGATGCCGCAAAAAAGAAGGTGAATATATGTGGCGTGAGGATATTATGAATATCCAGTATAATGCTGAAGGGCAAGCTTTTAGAGCCGTAACAATTGCCAGAGATATTACGCAAGAGAAAACCCAGGAAATTGAAGATAAAAAAAGACATAAAGCCATTGATTTGCAAAATCAACTGCTGGTAAAATTATATTCCAAAACTAACTATCCAAGTATTGAAGATAAAATTGCGTACATTACCGTTATTGCTGCAGAAGGACTAGCCATTGATAGAGCCAGTTACTGGGAAATTGATGGAAAATATTTGGTTTGTAAAAACCTGTTTGATAATATTAAAAAGCAACATTCAAGTAGTCAAAAACTAACAGTACGAGATTTACCAAAATATTTTGGAGTTATGAACACTTATTCGGCTATTGTTACAGATGATGTTTCAATAAACGATGCTACCTCTGAATTGCTTGAAAATTACCTGCCTCCTTTAGGAATTACTGATATGCTTGATATTCCTGTGAGAGAGAATGGAAAATTTCATAGTGTTTTGTGTTGCGAACATCGTGATGATCCTAGAGTTTGGAGCGAAAATGATATTTCTTTTGCCAGAGCTTTGGCCGATTATTTAAGTTTGGCTTTAGAAGAAGATAGAAGGAAAAAAGCCGAATTTCAATTGAAAGAAAGCGAACAACAATTGCGTTTAATTACCGAAAATACTTCCGATGGCGTTGCAGTTATTGAAAGCGGGAAAATAACCTATGTTTCTCCTTCTTATGTTGAATTATTGGGTTACACAAAAGAAGTTTATAAAAATTTCACGGTGGAAGATATTTTTAGTAATTTTCATCCCAATGATTTAGTGACGGTAAGACCTTATATCCAAGATTGTATTTCAAAACAAATTAAAGAGTTAAAATACGAACATCGTTTTAAAGGAGCAGATGGACAATACTATTGGCGTGAAGATTCTGCCAACGTGATTTATGACGCAGATGGAAAATATTCCAAATATATTGTAGTGACCAGAGATATTTCCGCCAGAAAAGAATCTGAGAAAGAAAAGAACAGATTGTTTGAAATTACCGAAAAGCAAAATGAAAAATTGATTAATTTTACTCATATAGTATCGCATGATATTCGTTCGCATACCAGTAATTTATCAATGATTCTCGATTTATTTGAAGATACTAAAAATCCCGAGGAGCGCAAGGAATATTTTGATATGCTTAAGCAAAGCACAGGAAAACTTTCGGATACTATTTTTTATTTGAATGAAACTGTTGCCATTCAAAGTGGTGTCAAAAATCAAAAGGTTAGCATAAATCTTAAGAAGGAAATTAAAAAAACAATCTTAGGAATTAATGCCATCATCAAAACAAATGATGCAGTAATCAATCTTCATATTGATGATGCTATGGAAATTGAAGCGACACAATCTTATTTTGAAAGTATTATTTTCAATTTGTTGACCAATGCAATTAAATACAGATCACCAATTCGAAAACCGATTATCGATATTACCGCAGTAAAAATTGAAGACGAAACTTTATTAACTATTGAAGACAATGGCTTGGGAATAGATTTGGATAAAAACAAAACTAAAATTTTTGGAATGTATAAAACATTTCATGATAATTCCGATGCTGTTGGACTGGGTTTGTTTATGATTAAAAATCATATTGAATCCATTGGGGGGGAGAATAGAAGTTGAAAGTGAAGTTGATAAAGGAACAACGTTTAACTTGTATTTTGTATGAGAAAAGTAGATTTAACTTATATTATTGATGATGATAAAATTTTCGTTTTTGTACTGAAAAAGTACTTAGAGAAAAACGATAATTTTAATCAGGTGTTTGATTTCAAAAATGCGGAAGAAGTAATTAATTTATTATCGGACGAAAATGAACAACTTCCGGATATTATTTTGTTAGACATCAATATGCCAGTCATTGATGGTTGGCAGTTTTTGGAACAAATCGAACAATTGCCTAATAAAGAAAAGCTAAATGTTTTTATCATGTCTTCATCCATTGATGCTAACGACATTGAAAAATCGAAATCGTTCTCTACAGTAAAAGATTTTATTTCAAAACCCATCAATAACGAAAAGCTAGATAAACTGGTCGAAAGTATCTAAAAAGAAAAAACCACTCTTTAAGGGAATGGTCTTTCAAATATAATTGGGTTGGTTGTAGCAATTAATTGTTAAGCATCACTGGCATAACAAGCATAGTCACTGTTTCTCCTTCATCAAGACCATCAACTGGTGTCAAAATCCCTGCTCTGTTTGGCATAGACATTTCCAACATAATCATATCCGATTGAAGGTTTGTCAACATTTCAGTTAAGAAACGAGAGTTGAAGCCAATTTGCATATCATCACCTTGGTAATCACATGTCAAACGTTCTTCAGCTTTATTTGAGTAGTCAATATCTTCAGCAGAAATATTTAATTCTGTTCCTGCAATTTTTAATCTGATTTGGTGTGTTGTTTTGTTTGAGAAAATCGCCACACGACGTACAGAACTTAAAAATTGTGTTCTGTCGATCATTAATTTGTTTGGATTTTCTTTTGGAATAACTGCCTCGTAATTTGGATATTTCCCATCAATCAAACGACACGTTAAAATGTAGTTGTCGAAAGAAAAAGTCGCGTTAGAATCGTTGTATTCAATAGTAACTTCTGCATCAGAAGCGCCTAAAATTCCTTTCAAAATATTCAAAGGTTTTCTTGGCATAATAAAATCAGCTACTTCTGAAGCTTTCACATCAGTACGTGCATATTTTACTAATTTATGAGCATCAGTAGCAACAAAAATTAAACCTTCCGGTGAAAATTGGAAAAACACACCAGACATTACCGGACGCAAATCGTCGTTTCCGGCAGCAAAAATAGTTTTACTCACTGCAGTTGCTAAAACTTCAGCAGGAACAACCGTTTTTGAAGGCTCTTCTAAATTTACTGATTTAGGAAATTCTTCACCTGGAGCATAAGCTAAAGCATATTTTCCTGATTGTGAACTAATTTCAATCGTATTGTTTTCTTCAACAGTGAATGTTAAAGGTTGTTCAGGAAATGTTTTTAAAATTTCCAACAATAATTTAGCAGGTACAGCAACACTTCCTTCACTAGTAGAATCTATAGAAAGTGAAGCAGACATTGTCGTTTCTAAATCGGATGCAGAAACTAAAAGTTGGTTTTGTTTTAAGTCAAATAAGAAATTATCTAGAATAGGCAAGG
>JBDTNG010000257.1:0-1934 GCA_039933895.1 Flavobacterium sp.
ATAATGATTCATAATATAAAATTTTATTTGTTAAAAATATGGGTGCAAAAGTAGTCTTTTTATTCGAACACACAAACCAAAAATCAAATAAATCGATGAAAAGCAAATTTTTACCCAAAATAATTTGGTAGCTTAATAAAAAAAGTTATTTTTATCATACCAATCTATTAAATTGATGCTTATGAAGTTGAACTGTATCGTTGTTGATGATAGCTCTATCCAAAGAATTTTGGTAACAAAATTAGTAGATGCTCATCCTAATTTATCCTTAGTTGGCGAATTTTCAAACGCCGTTGAAACTAAAAGTTGTCTGGCCACTAAGTCAGTTGATTTGTTATTTTTAGACATCGAAATGCCTGTAATTAACGGATTTAACTTACTTGATGGTTTAAAAGACAAACCCCAAATTATTTTCATAACTGCAAAAGCCGAATATGCTGTAAAAGCTTTTGATTATGATGCGACCGATTACCTACAGAAACCTATAACAAAAGAGCGTTTTAATGCAGCTATAAAACGCGCCATGGACATGTATCAGCTTCGTAAAGAGAATGTTGAAGAAGAAGGAGAACATATTTTCATAAAAAGTAACTTAAAGAAACTGAAGATTTATACTTCAAGAATAAAATGGATTGAAGCTTACGGTGATTATGTAAAAATTGTGACCGAAGACGACAACCATTTGGTTTTATCAACTATGAAATCATTTGAAAAAGATTTATCAAAAGAAAAATTCATTCGCGTGCATAAGTCATTCATAATAAATATAGATAAGATCGAAAAATTCAATAGTAAGTTTGCCGAAATTGGCGTTACTAAAATCCCTTTAAGCAGAAACAAAAAAGAAGACTTGGTTAAAGCCTTAGATTCTTAATAAAAGTCAACATTCACAGCTACTTTGATAGCTCTGTATTGCGAAACAGCCTCAAAACTATTCAGAATTTTCTGGATAGTTTTTTTTGTGGTTCCAAGTGGCTTTTCTTGAGGAATTTTAATCAAAATCGTTCGGATATACTCATTTCTAATACGACTTACCGGCGGTTCTTCAGGGCCTAAAACAGGAATATCAAACTGCTGCTTCAAAACCTGATACAACCACATAGACCCTTCTTTTAACTTATCAAAATCCCTGTGCTTCAAGGTCAATTTAATCAGTTTAAAATACGGCGGGTAATGGTATATCTTTCGTTCATACAACTGCTCTTTGTACATCGAAGCATAATCATTCATAGTCACCTGCTGTATGGTATTGTGATGTGGATTGTAGGTTTGAATAATCACTTTTCCTTTTCTTTCCGAACGTCCTGCTCTACCTGAAACCTGAGTCATCATTTGATAACTTCTTTCAAAAGCACGAAAATCAGGAAAATACAACATCGAATCGGCATTCAGAATACCAACCAATGAAACATTATCAAAATCCAATCCTTTAGCCAGCATTTGAGTTCCAACTAAGATATCGATTTCTCTATTTTTGAAGCTGTCAATTAGTTTTTCAAAAGCATATTTTCCTCGTGTAGTATCTTGGTCCATACGCGCAATTTTCTTCTCTGGAAAAAGTGCATTCAACTCCAATTCAATCTGTTCTGTTCCAAAACCTTTTGAAGTCAAATCGATACTTGAACAAACATGACAACTGTTTGGTTTGGCCATATTATAACCGCAATAATGACAACGCAGTTGGTTTTTATATTTATGATATGTCAAACTCACATCACATTGCGGACATTGCGGCACGTGACCACACGTCATACATTCGATCACAGGAGAATAACCACGTCGGTTTTGAAAAAGGATAATTTGTTCTCCATTAGACAACGCTTCCGCCATCGTTTCAAGCAATGAATGACTAAAATGCCCGTTCATTTTCTTTCGAAAGTAACTATCTTTTAAATCGACCAATTGGATGTCAGGTAAAACTGCATTTCCGAAAC
>JBDTNG010000258.1:0-2523 GCA_039933895.1 Flavobacterium sp.
CAAGATCTGTAGCTACTAATATATTGATGTGCCCAGCACGAAACTGGTCCATTATTCTGTCACGTATAGGCTGTGTTAAACTACCATGAAGAGCCCCAGAAGAAAATCGGTTTATTGCCAGATTTTTAGCTAATTTATTAACGGCGGCTTTGGTTTTACAAAAGATAATACCGCGCTCTCCATCTTTTGAAGAAAGAAAATGCATTAGAACGTCTAATTTTTCTATTGGATCAACTACAATATATTCGTGATTTATCTCCGAATTTCCAACAATTTCCATATTTGCACTTACTTGTGTCACTTTTTTTGACATATAGTTTTGCACCAATTGTTTTACAGTTCCTGGCATTGTAGCTGAAAACAACCATGTTTTTCTGTTTTTAGGCAATTCTGAAACGATTTCTTCCAATCCTTCTTTTAATGCTGTAGCCATTTCATCTGCTTCATCAAGGATTAAGTATTTAGTTTCTTTAATATTTATAGCACCTCTTTTAATCAAATCTATTAATCTTCCAGGAGTTGCTACAACAATATGTGTTGTTTGTTGTAATCGCTCTATTTGAGGTTTAATTGGTATTCCGCCGCAAATTGAAGCAATAGAAACTTCAGGTGAATATTTAGCAAAACTTTGCAAATTATTGAAAATCTGATTACCCAATTCACGCGTTGGGACTAATATTATCGCTTGTATTTTAGAATTTGTAGTGTCTGTTAACTGCAATAATGGTAATCCAAAAGCAGCAGTTTTTCCTGTTCCTGTTTTGGCCAAACCAATAAAATCATCTGTGCTGGAAAGCAAAACTGGGATTGATTTTTGTTGGATTTCTGTTGGATTTGAAATCTGCAAATCAGTCAATGCTTTTAGGATTGTTTCGTTAATTCCTAAGATGGAGAATTGTTTTGACATTTTTTTAATTTTATGCTTTAGGCGTTAGACTTTAAGCAGGTTTGATTTTTTAAAATTATGTATTATGAAACCAACTGCCATAGCCCAGATAGTAGTGGAAATCCTTTTTTTTCATCAAAAAAAGGAAAGATTGGAACGTCCCGATAGCTATCGGGAAGCTGGAAAAAGCTCCACAAGAAATTAATCTTCCTGAGCGAAGATTTTTTCTCTGTATTTCTTGCCTACAAGCAATTGTAAACGCACTTTGTAGTCTTCAACAAGCCATTCACGGTAGTTTTTACTGCACTGACTTAAGCATCTTGTGTACACTTTCATACGATAATCGATATCGTCGATTAGTTCTTTTGAAAGGTTTTTGGCATCGATTAATTCTTCGGTATTGTCAACACACATCGCTGCATGCTGCTCTAAAGATTTTTCTATAACCACTTTTGAACGCAAGTTAAGAGAGATAGCCAATTTATGTTCCGCTTCAACATCAAAATAAATGTGGGTTGAATTTTTGAATTTTGCTCTTAATTCTGGTGGCATTTCATATTTAAAATGCGTTTCAATTTCAGCATCATCACGTAAATTATCCAAATAATATTCTGGTGATTTAAAAATATGCTGCCAATCTACCGGTTCATTCCATAATCCGAAACGTGCCGCATTATTTCCTAAATCGATAATTGTAAAATCTTTTTTATGAGGCAATCTTCTTGAACCACGGCCAATCATTTGAAAATAAAGCGTTAAAGATTTCGTAGCACGATTGATTATAATTGTTTCTACAGTAGGTTCATCAAAACCTGTGGTTAAAATTCCAACTGATGTTAAAATAGCATCTGGTGTTTTTTTGAACCAAGTTAAAATATCTTTTCTATCCTCTGAACTTGTAGTATTATCAAGGTGTCTGATGGGTAAACCAGCTTCTTTAAATGTATCGTAAACGTATAATGAAGTGTTGATTCCGTTATTGAAAATCAAAGTTTTCTTTCCTTTAGATTTTTCATCGTAAGCATGCAGTAATTTATTTTGCATGTCCAATTGCGAATACAGTTCATCTGAAGATTTTACTGTATAATCACCATTAATACCTACTTTTAAGCTGGATAAACCAACGTCATAGCTGTATGTAGTTGCTTTGGCCAAAAAGCCATTATCAATTAGTTTATTAATTGGATCTCCAACAATCAATTCCTTGTAATTTTCATACATTGGTAACTTGATGTTAGAACTTAAAGGTGTGGCAGTTACGCCAAGAATAAATGAGTTTTTAAATAAGCTTAAAAGTTTTCTAAATGAATTGTAATGTGCCTCATCAATAATAACCAAACCAACATTGTCGATATGTAATTTTTCGTCGTTTAGTCTATTTTTTAAAGTCTCAACCATCGCAACAAAACAAGAATACTCATTTTGATCTGGAAGTTCTTTTACTTTAGAATTGATGATTTTATTTTTTACATCAAAACCTTTAAGCATTTTAGAAGTTTGCTTACAAAGTTCAATTCTATGTGTTAAAACTACGACTTTTTTATTGTGATTTTCTATGTATCGGCGCACAATTTCGGAGAAAATAACTGTTTTTCCACCACCAGTTTGCAATTGGTATAACAGATGATAAGCCCCGT
>JBDTNG010000259.1:0-7902 GCA_039933895.1 Flavobacterium sp.
AGACTACTGGTTTGTTGTGTATTATAATGAAAAAAACATAGAAAAAGAATTTAAATCCCATTTCGCATTAAAAAGATAAATAGATGAACTTTAAAAGATTACTATTATTAGGTGTGCTTTTTGTAACACATATGTCATTCTCGCAAGAAGGAATTGCGGTATATTCTGATTATTTATCAGACAATTATTATTTAATTCACCCATCGATGGCTGGTGCTTCTAGTTGTAATAAAATTAGACTGACAGCAAGACAACAATGGTTTGGGAATAGTGATGCGCCTGCCTTGCAAACGATAAGTTATAACGGAGCAATTGGAGAGAGTGGAACATCAGGTATTGGTGTGATCCTCTTTAGTGATAAAAATGGATATCATTCTCAAAAAGGTGCTAAGATTACTTATGCACATCATTTGATGTTTTCTAGAAGTTCGGCTGATTTAAATCAGTTATCTTTCGGATTGAGTGCAGGATTTGTGCAAAATCAATTAGATGAAACGAGTTTCGATATGAATGATTTTGATCCGATTATTGCTGGAATTCTTCAGAAAGCATCTTATCTTAATGTTGATTTTGGAGCATCTTATAATTATTTGGATTTTTACACTCATGTAACTGTAAAAAACGCTCTTTTTCAAAGTAGAGATATTTATACGGAGTATGAATCAGATAACTTGAGAAAATATCTTGTAAGTGCGGGATATGTTTTTGGAAACTCAAGCAAATTACTTTGGGAGCCATCAGTTTTATTTCAATTAACAGACAGAACAAAAGAAAAATCATTTGATGTCAATTTGAAAGCATATAAAACAGTTGATTTCGGTAGATTATGGGCAGGTTTGTCGTACAGAAGAAGTTTTGATGGCGCTCAATATGTTGACGGAACGGTTTTGAAAAATCAAAAATTACAATATATTACTCCAATTTTAGGGGTTAATTATAAAAAATTCATGTTCGCTTATACTTACTCTAATGTAATGGGTGATATTAAGTTTGATACAGGTGGTTTCCACCAAATTACACTTGGATACGATTTTGGTTGTAGAAAAGAAAGATACGACTGTAACTGTCCAGCAGTTAATTCATTATAAAATTTGTCCCGATTCGTTCGGGACTATTTTTTTTTAAAGCTATGGTAATTAAAGAAGTAAATGGGAAATATCCACAAATTCCCGAAGATTGTTTTGTTGCAGAAAACGCAACAATTGTAGGAGATGTCACTTTTGGTGCTTCTTGCAGCGTATGGTTTAATGCTGTGATAAGAGGTGATGTTCATTTTATAAAAATTGGAAATAAAGTGAATATTCAAGATGGTGCAATAATTCATTGTACATATCAAAAGCATCCCACTATTATAGGAAATAATGTTTCTATAGGGCACAATGCTATAGTGCATGGCTGTACTGTCCATGACAATGTTTTGATTGGTATGGGAGCGATTGTGATGGATAATTGTGTGATTGAAAGCAATTCAATTATTGGAGCAGGTTCTGTGGTTACTCAAAACACAGTTGTTGAATCTGGGACGATTTACGCGGGAATCCCGGCCAAGAAGGTAAAAGACATAGATGCTAGCGACTTTGCTGGGGAAATAGAGCGTATTTCGAATAATTATGTAATGTACTCGAGTTGGTTCAAATAGTTGACCTAGCCCCGATTGAGCTGATATCCTCGCAGAGATAAAAGCGAAAGCGGGAAAAGGGATGGCAAGAAGGCCCGAAACATTCCGCTTCTAGAAATCTTTTTCGAAAACATTATTCGAAAACCCTAAAATGCTTTTTAATACTGCGGCATCGCTATTGCTGTAGAAAAGTTGTGTGTTTTTATCTTTGGAAAGGTTCAATAAGCCATGTTGCTCCAAAACAGCCTTTGTTTGTTTTGCAACAGCTTCTCCTGAATCGATTATTTTGATGTGCTTTGGGAGGATTTTTTCTATGTAAGGAATCAGATAAGGGTAGTGGCTACATCCTAAGACTAAATAATCTATATTGGCTTTAATCATTGGTCTCAAGTATATTTTGAGCAGATTACTCATTTCGGTGGAGTCGATTTGCCCTTTTTCTATAAGCTCTACAAGACCATAGCCTACTTGTTCCAAAATTTTAATATTGGTATAGCTTTCCACTTGGCGGTTAAATAAATCGCTATTAAGGGTGCCTTTTGTGGCTAATATTCCTATGGTTTGGGTTTCCGATAAATTTGCTGCAGGTTTTATGGCAGGTTCAATTCCGATGAAAGGAACGTCATATTTGGCACGCAATTCTTTGATGGCATTTGTAGTAGCTGTATTACAGGCGACCACAATAATTTTGCAATTTTGTGCTAAAAGAAAATCTACATTTTTGCAGGAAAGATCAATTATTTCTTCTTTGGATCGTTTTCCATAAGGGGCATTTTTGCTATCGGCAAGATAGATGGTATTTTCATGTGGTAATAATTTATGGATAGCTGACCAAATAGAAGTGCCTCCTATACCCGAATCGAATAAACCGATAGAATTTGTGTTGCTCATAAAACAAATGTAAAAAAAAACTGTCTTGTTAGAACGAGACAGTTTTTAATTTATTTTGTAGGTAAATTAGAATTTCAATTCTTTTTTCACGTCCTCCATTAAGTTTGGACCATCAGCCAAGATTAAACTTGCAGAATCTACTACATATTGGTAGCCTTTAGCTCTTCCTACTTTAACGATAGCAGCTTTCGCTTTATCCATGATAGGTTTTACGATTTCAGCTTCTTTGTCTTGCATTTGTTTTTGAGCTGTATCTCTGTATTGTTGGATACGTTGTCCCATATCTTGCATTTCTTTTGCACGAGTTTCGTTTACAGCTTCAGTTGCAGTTGTAGCTTCCCCTTCGTATTTTTTCATTTTGGTTTGATATTCATCAACCATAGTTTTATACTCTGCTTCAAATGTTTTATTCAATTTATCCAATTGTGCTTTTGCAGTTGTCATTTCTGGCATTTTAGCTAATAAATCGTTTACATCAATGTGCGCTGTTTTTGATTGTGCATTCATTTGGTTAGCACCTAAAATCATAACTGCTGCAATAAGTAAAGTTTTAATCTGTTTCATCATCTTTTAGTATTAGTGTAATAAATTAATTTTTAGATTCTTGTTAATTATTTGTTTTAGTTTCTTTTGCTTTTCTTGCAGCTTCTTTATCTGCTGCTATTTTTTTTCTTTTTTCGTCTAAAGCTTTTCTACGTTCTTCAAGTAATTTCTTGTTGTTTTCTATTGTTTTTAGACGTGCTTGCTCTTTACTGGCTTTGATTGAATCTAAGGCTATTTTTTTGTCTTCAATTTTATTAAAATTAGTTGTTGCCATTGCTGCTGTTTTATTGTTTACAGAAGAAGTATCAATTGCTGTGCCATTCTTTTTGGCGTTTTGATCCTCCAGTAATTTTTTACGACGGTCTTGGTATTCTTTTCTTTTTTGTTCAGCACTTTGTTTACGCTCTTCAATGAGTTTTTCTCTAAGTGCTTTTTTCTCGTCAAGAATTAGTTGTCTTGCCGCTAAAGCAGGATTGTCGTCTACTTTATTTTCTTTTTCTTCTTTTTCTTCTTGCGCTTTGAGTTTTTTACTACTCATTTCTTCTCTTTTCTCAGCTCTTGTGATGATTCTAACCACTTGATCGCTGATGTCAAATCTTTTTGCAGAAAACAACATAGTCATGTCTGAAGATTTATCTAAAATAAAGTCATATCCTTTGGCTTCGGCAATGTCCTGTACTGCTGTAAAAATTTGGTCTTGTACCGGTTTTACAATAGAAGTTTTTTGAATAATCAAATCACCATTTGGACCAAAACGCTTTTGTTGATAATCAATTAATTCGTTTTCAAGGAACTTAATTTCTTCTTCACGCTCATCAATCAGTTCTTTGGTCAGCAAAGCCCTTTCGTTTTTAAGAACGTCTTTTAGTTTAGCAATGTCATTTTTTTTGACTTCAATGTCTTGCTTCCATTTTTGTGCTTTTTGCTCTAATTGGAGTGAGGCTTCCTTATAATCCGGAACATTTTCCAGAATATAATCCATGTCGATATAGCCTATTTTAACTCCTTTGTTTTGTGCATTACTTAAAAAAGTACCCACAAAAATCATCAGCAATAAAAAACTTTTTTTCATAAACTTGAAATATTAAGTCCAACTATCATGCCAAATATAATTAAAATTGTTGACCTATTATAAAATGTGTCTCCCAACCGTTTTTAACTGTCGTTCCAGGAATAGCATCAAACCCATGTCCGAAATCGATTCCTAATAAACCAAATGCCGGCATAAATACACGTAATCCTACTCCCACCGAACGTTTTAAATCGAATGGATTGTACGTTTTAAAGTCTGGATATGACGATCCTGCTTCTGCAAAAGTTAATGCATAAATAGAAGCAGACTGTGCCATTGATATAGGATAACGTAATTCTAATGAGAATTTATTGTATACAGTTGCGCCAATTTGCTCTCCTTTAGCATTAATTGGAGTTAACGAGTTGTTAGGATATCCTCTTAACTGGATTGTTTCTCTACCATCCATTGAGTAATTTGCCAAACCATCTCCACCAACATAAAATCTTTCGAAAGGAACAACACCTCTATCGCTGTTATATGCTCCCATAAATCCAAATTCGCCTAATGAACGCAGTACTAATTTACCATAAATTTTTGTAAACCACTCAGCTTTGAACTTGATTTTATAATATTCTAACCAGTTGAATTTTTTCTGGTCTACTTTTCCTTGATCTACATCAGCATCATTGTAGGTGTCAACCTTAATATAACCAGTTTGGCCAAACGCATTAGTTCCATAGGTAACATAGTCACCTTCTTGAGCAATATAACCGTCTGCATTTGGAACTGAGCTTATGCCTAAGCTTGAACTATATGTTCTTTTGTAAGCTGCCTCATTTTGTAAGTTACCATAATTAATACCATTCAATGCTGAGTAAGGTAATGTCATTTTTGCAGTAACGCTAAATTCTGAACCATAGGTTGGGAAAATAGGGTTTGTTCCTTTGTTGTTTCTGCTTAAGCCGACAGTGTAAGCTAAATTTCTTGAAGCTCCATCTCCGAAAGTAAATAATCCAATGTTGTAATTATTTAAATCATAATGTTGGTAACTAATAGCGTGAGATAAAACAAAGAAATCATCTGGGAATTTTAATCTTTTAGCAATACCTACAGAAACCGAAAAGATATTGAAACTTTTTGATTTGTCTACCTTATTTGTTGCATAGTTATTAGAAAACTGCTTACTGTAAGAGATTGAACTTGAAAATTGTATTGGTTTCTTTCCTCCAAACCAAGGCTCTGAGAAAGAGAAGCTATACGTTTGGAAATAAGAACTTCCTTGTAAACGCAAAGACAATTTTTGTCCGTCACCCATTGGTAATGGTTTGTATGAATTTTTCTTAAAAATATTTTTTATAGAGAAATTATTAAACGAAAGTCCCAATGTTCCAATAAATCCGCCTCCGCCATAACCACCTTGTAGTTCTATTTGACTGGCTCCTTTTTCTACTAAATGGTATTTGATATCTACCGTTCCTGAAGAAGGGTCTACATTTTCAAAGTCAGGTTTGATGGCTTCGGCATCAAAAAATCCTAATTGACCAATTTCACGAATCGTTCTAACTACGGTTTCTTTGCTGTAAACTTCTCCTGGTTTTGTTCGTAATTCACGATAAATTACTTTGTCGTTTGTTTTGTCGTTTCCTACTACAGATATTTTATTGAAATAAGCCAAAGGACCTTCGGTTACACGAATTTCCATATCGATAGTATCGTTAGCGGTTCTTACTTCAACTGGATTGATGTTAGAAAATAAATAACCATTGTTTTGGTATAAATTGGTTAAGTCTTCTCCATCAGGTTTTGTGTTGTCTGCAATTCTTTTTTGCAGTAAAATTCCATTGTAAACATCTCCTTTTTTAATACCTAGAATTTGTCCTAAAAATTGATCGTTATAAATAGTATTTCCTAAGAAAGTAATGTCTCCAAAGTAATATTTGTTACCTTCTTCGATATTTAATTTTATGGCTAATGTATTTTTTTTCTTATTGAAAGTTACAGAGTCAGAAACGATACGCGCATCACGGTATCCTTTTTCTTTGTATTTGTCCACAACAGAAACTAAATCCGCTTTGTATTTTTCTTTAATGAATTTTGAGGATTTAAAAAGATGTAAAATGCTTTTTTGTTTCGTGTTTTTCATTGCTTGACGAACTTGAGCGTCAGTCAATTGAGAATTTCCATCAACAATAATCTCTTGAACTTTTAACTTTTTACCTTTATCAATATTGATTACCATGTTTACATGGTTGATGGTTGCTGTATCTTCAACAGTTCTGATAGTTACTTTAGTGTTGTAATAACCGTCTTTTTTGTATTTGTTTTCGATGTAATTTCTAGTAGTAGTGATAAGGTTTTCATTCACTATTTTTTCAGGCGTTAAGCCGTTATCTTTAGTAAGTGATTCAATAGCTGATTTTTTTACACCAATAAATTTTACTTCCTGTAATTTAGGAAGTTCATTGATGCTTAATTCTAAAGAAATACTATCGCCTTCAATTCTATCTACATAAAAATTAACGTCATTGTAAAGGCCTAATTTCCATAATTTCTTAATAGAATTACTAATTTCTTCACCAGGAACAGTGATTTTTTGTCCTTTTTGAAGTCCAGCAAAAGTAACGATGGTTTGTTCGTTATATGAAACTTTACCAGTCACACTAACTTTTTTCAAGATATAAACTTTACCTTGATCGAAAGGGATTCGGTCTTGGGCTTTAACTTGTATTGTGCTACCTAAAAATAAAAATAACAGTACTAGTTTAATACTGTTTGCTACGTTAAATAAATTATTTAATCTGTTCACTTGTTTTTCCAAATCTACGTTCTCTTTTTTGATAGCTAATAATGGCTTCATATAAATTTTCTTCACTAAAATCTGGCCACAGCACATCGATAAAATAAAATTCTGCATAAGCTATCTGCCATAACAAAAAGTTACTAATGCGGTGTTCACCACTGGTTCTTACTACTAGATCTACATCAGGTAAATCGTGTGTGTAAAGATGATTATTTAATATGGATTCATCAATAGAATCTATTGAAATTATATTATTTTTAACTTTAGTTGCTATTTTTTTAACAGCATTTAAGATTTCCTCTCTTGAGCCGTAACTTAGTGCAAGAGTAAGAATCATTCTTTTGTTATTTTTGGTTTTTTCAATCACTTCCAATAGTTCTTTTTGAACAGATTTCGGAAGGTTTTCAATATTGCCAATCGTGTTTAATTTGATATTGTTTTTTACTAAAGTGTCTAATTCTTTTTTTAAGGAATTAATCAATAGCTTCATTAATGTGTCAACTTCTAATTTGGGACGGTTCCAGTTTTCGGTAGAAAAAGCATATAATGTTAGGTTTTCTATCCCTAATTTAGCACAAGCTTCGACAGTAGTTTTTACTGATTTAGTACCGTTTTCATGACCAAATGCGCGTAACATGCCTTTTTGTTTTGCCCAACGACCATTGCCGTCCATAATGATGGCAAGATGTTTAGGTAAATTGTCGGTATTTATTGAAGTTAGTAAGCTCATGAATTATTCTTTGCAATAACAAGGTTTTTTCCCAAAGGTATAGGTTAAAGTCATTCCGGTGAAAACATACCAGTCATTACTGTTAGTGTTTCCAAATTTTAGAGTGTCATTCGGAAAACTTCCATCAATATTGTCTGTAAAAGCATACCTAGCCCCTGCTTCAATTCCTAAAATGAAATTATCAGCAATTTTCATTTTTATTCCGCCTATGATGGGTAAAGCTAAACTTCCTTTGCTACTATTGGTATGGTACTCATTGTTTGTAACATACAAATTATCGAAAGTAAAATAACTTAATCCTGTAT
>JBDTNG010000260.1:0-15083 GCA_039933895.1 Flavobacterium sp.
TTCATTTTAATTGTGTATATTCAAACTTGATTTTGAATTCTTTAAATTATTTGAATTTACCCTTTTTATGTACGACGAATTAAAATACTGGTATTTAAGAGACCATAAATTGTTTAGAGTATTAAGCTTTGCTCAAATAAAGCAGCTTTGTATCATTGTAGGTTTTAAAAAAGCCAATAAAGGAGAAATTATTTATTTTTCCAATTCGGAAGCGCCAAGAATTTTTCTTCTAAAAAGAGGTGCCATCAAAATTGTTTCTTTGGATGAAGACGGAAACGAAACCATCAAAGACATTATTCAAAAAGGAGATTTGTTTGGAGAATTGACTTTAGAAAGTGATATTCAGGTTAATGAGTATGCTAAAGTACTAACCGATGAAGTTTCTATCTGTAGTTTTTTACTCTCTGACTTTGAAGATTTAATGCTTCGAAACCCCAATTTAGCTTTAGGATATACCAAATTTGTTGGTTTGAAAATGAAGCGCTTAAAAAATAACTACACCAACTTAGTTTCAAAAGATGCTAAATCAAGGTTGAAAAATTTCTTTAAAGAATGGGCAGAAAAAGAAGGAGTATATGATGACAAAAAAGTCACGCTTGAAAATTATCTGACACAAAACGATATTGCACAAATTATTTGCACTTCAAGACAAACAGCCACTACTTTATTGAATGAGTTGGTGGAAAGCAATCTTTTGGAATACAATAGAAAAGAAATCATTATTCCAGATATCACAATGCTTTAGAAAGTTTGCCTTGTTTGTAAAGTAGCTGACAAAAACCAATTTCAGCCTTTCATAATTTTACAGTATTAAATTTTAAAAACGTATTTATTATGAAAAAAATCATTTTTATTTTATCGCTTTTATTCAGTGTAGCAGTTATTTCTCAAACCGCTGAAAAAAGAGTAAAATTATTCAATCTTGAAAACAAAGTAGCCGTTCAAGGGTACGATCCTGTTGCTTATTTTAAACAAAATAAAGCGGTTAAAGGGAAAAAGGAATTGGCTGTAACTTACCTTGGTGCTGTTTATTATTTTTCTTCTGCAGCAAACAAAGAACTATTCTCTAAAAATCCTGCAGCTTATGAGCCTCAGTACGGTGGATGGTGCGCTTTTGCGATGGGTGATCATGCCGAAAAAGTAGAAATTAATCCAGAGACTTTCAAAATTGTTGATGGTAAATTGTATCTTTTTTACAATGCTTTTTTTAATAATACTTTAAAAAGCTGGAACAAAGATGAAAAGCATTTGAAAACAAATGCAGATACGAACTGGAAAAAACTTCAAAACTAAGCATATATGAGAACAATTTATATCAATAGAGTATTAAAAATAGTTATAGCTGTTATCTTACTTCAGACATTATTTTTTAAATTTACTGCAAACCCTGAATCGGTTTATATATTCACAAAATTGGGCGCTGAACCTTATGGAAGAATTGGTTCCGGAATAATTGAATTGATAGCTTCAATATTATTGTTTACTGATAAAGCAAAGTTTTTTGCCGCTTTAACGGCTGCAGGGACTATGTTTGGTGCGATTGTTTCGCATTTGTTTTTATTAGGAATTGAAGTGATGGATGATGGCGGAACCTTGTTTATTTTAGCTTTGATTACATTTTTATGCAGTTTGATTTTAATGTACAACTATAGAAACGATATTAAACATTTAATAAAATAGCTTATGAATTTTCACACTGTAAAAGGAACACTTGAAGACTTAAGAGATTTATTATACCAATTATCTGACGAACAGTATACTTTGCCTGTAAATTACTTGGGGAATTCTTCTGTGGGCGGACATGTAAGACATATTATAGAATTGTTCCAGTGTTTACAGGATTCTTACGATACTGGCTTACTCAATTATGACAATAGAAAAAGAGACAAACAAATAGAAACAGATCCTCTTTTTGCAGTTGAAGTCATCAATTTAATTGTAAAATCGATTGAAAAAGACAATAGAAATTTATCGTTAGAACAAATTATTTCAGGTGATTGTATATTGATTGAAACCAATTATTTCAGAGAAGTAGTGTATAATTTGGAGCATTGCATTCACCACCAAGCCTTAATTAAAGTGGCAACATATCAATTAGAGAATATTCACGTAAAAGAAAACTTTGGCGTTGCGCCATCAACCATCGAATATAGAAAACAATGTGCACAGTAAGTTTTGTAAACAGTAATGGAAAATACATCATTACCTCAAATAGAGATGAGAAAGTTGCAAGACCAAAAGCCATTGAACCCAAAAATTATTTGATAAACGATAAAAAAGTATTTTATCCAAAAGACTCAAAAGCTGGAGGAACATGGTATGCCGTAGATGAAAAAGCGCATATTCTAGTATTGCTTAATGGTGCCAAAGAAAAGCATGTGCACCGTCTGGACTATAGAAAGAGTAGGGGATTGATTGCTTTGGATTTAATTGGTCAGGAATCTATAATTACGGCTTGGTCAACCATTGATCTTGAAAATATTGAGCCTTTTACCTTGGTTGTTTTTGAAAATCAGAACTTGTATCAATTGCAATGGAATGAAATCGAAAAAGAAACGGTATTATTAGATAAATCGAATAACTACATTTGGTCGTCATCTACTTTATATGCAGAAGATGTTCGTGAAAAAAGAAAACAATGGTTTTATGAATTTATAGCTTCGAAAGAAGTGGTGACCAACTTAGATATGTTTGATTTCCATAGACATACCGACAAGGATAATTTGGAAAACGGACTCATTATCAACCGAAATAATATATTGATGACACTGAGCATTACGCAAACTGTTATTGAACAGAATAAGGTTTTATTGACCCATTTGGACTTAATAAAAGAAGAAGAATTTACTAATTCATTTATCGTAATCTAATGAGATTATTTTTTCATAAATTGACAAATTGGGAATATTGGCCATACAAAATTGTGTATATCCCAATTTACTTTCTATGGGCTTATTACGCATTAAAAGCAAAAACAATTTTCTTTTTTAATGCTTCGAATCCTAGTATGAAAAATGGTGGATTTATCATGGATAGCAAAAAAGAAATTTATGATTTAATTCCTCAAAAATATTATCCAAAGACCGAATTTGTAATTGAAAACACTCCTTTTGAAGGTGTTGAAGCGCTGTTTAAAGAATCAAATTTTCAGTTTCCTATCATTGCTAAACCAGACATTGGATTGCGTGGTTCGGCGGTAAAGAAAATCACTTCTTTTGATGAATTAAAAAAATACCATGACAAAGCCAATTTTGATTATTTGCTTCAGGATTTAATCCCGTATGAGAATGAGGTTGGTATTTTTTATGTTCGTTATCCCAATGAAACAGGAGGTAAAATTACCGGAATTGTGGCTAAAGAATATTTGATTGTAACAGGTGATGGTATTTCTACTTTAAGAACTTTATTAAAACAAAATCCAAGATATGAATTACAGTTAACTTCCTTAGAGAAAGAATATAAAAGTAATTTATCGGAAGTTTTACTTAAAGGAGAAAAACGAAATTTGGTTCCTTATGGAAACCATTGCAGAGGTGCGAAATTTATTGATGCCAGTCATCTAATTACCCCCAAACTAAATAAAGTCATTAACGATATGTGCTTGCAGATACCTGATTTTTATTTTGGAAGAATGGATTTGATGTACCAATCTATTCAAGAATTAGAAGAAGGAAAAAACTTTGCAATAGTTGAATTAAATGGTGCTGCCAGCGAACCGACACATATTTACGATCCCAATCATTCGATTTTTTTCGCATGGAAGGAATTGTCGAGACATATTTCTTATATGTTTGAAATTAGCATCGAAAACCATAAAAAAGGCATTCCTTTTTTGAGTCATAAAGAAGGGATGGAGCAATACAAATTACACCTTGAACAGAATAATAAAATTTTAAACTTCTAATTTTGAAATTACTTAAGAATTTTATTGTTGGTTTTTTAGTAAGCTTTGTGGGTTCAATTCCTTTAGGTTATTTGAATCTTGTGGGTTTTCAGATTTATTTGAAGACCAATATTTTGCAACTTTCCTATTACTTATTAGGCGTGGTTTTGGTTGAATGTGTTGTTATTTATGGCACTTTGCACTTTGCACATCGATTGAATTTGAATCAGAAATGGAAGCGTTGGATTTCTATATTTTCTATTTTTTTCTTACTGATTTTAGCATATTATTTTTATTCTTCCAGTCCAAAAACGACTAATAATAAAGAGAATTTTGATCATTTATTGTTGTATCCAACGTTTCTGATTGGTTTATTTTTGAGTTCTACCAATTTTGCGCAACTACCGTTTTGGATGAGCTGGAATCTGTATTTGGTCAATGGAAATTACATACACAAAGAAGGAAATTCGAATTGGTTTTACATTATCGGGACTGTTTTTGGGACCTTTCTTGGGATGCTGGCATTAATCTTAGGTATTGAAAAGATTTCAAATTCGGGAGTTATACATCAAAGTACGATAGCCAATAGTATTCCTTTGGTATTCATTGGATTGGCTGTTTTTCAAGTTTTCCAATTGATAAGAAACAAGAAACCCCAATAATAAGTATTGAGGTTTTTTTGAATCGTTTATTAAAGCATCATACCCCCTGAAACTTCAATGCGTTGTGCATTAACCCATTTTGCATCGTCAGTACATAAAAAAGCTACGACATTGCCAATATCATCAGGAAGACCAACACGCCCCAATGCTGTTGCTGCAGCGATATTTTTGTTCAAATCGGCGTTATCACGAACAGCGCCACCCCCAAAATCGGTTTCTATAGCGCCGGGAGCTACGACATTGACTCTAATTTGTCTGTTTCCTAATTCCTTGGCTTCGTATTTTGTCAAAGTTTCTATAGCACCTTTCATAGCGGCATAAGCAGCATATCCTGGGAAAGAAAACCGGGCCAATCCTGTAGAGATATTTACAATTCCTCCGCCGTCATTCATGTGATGTAAGGCACGTTGGGTAAGAAAGAATGTTCCTTTAAATTGGATGTTCATCAGTGTATCAAACTGTTCTTCTGTAGTTTCCATAAAAGAAGCATGAATACCAATTCCTGCATTATTTACTAAATAATCTAATTTGTCTGTTTGAAAAGTATTCGTTAAAACGGAAGAAATTTCGTTAAAAAAAGGCTCGAAAGTTTTTGTTGCAGATACATTAAGTTGCAAAGCCGCTGCTTTTTGTCCGAGCGCTTCAATTTGTTTTACAACTTCTTCAGCTTCAGTTTTTTTACTGTTATACGTTAGAATGATGTCTAATCCTTTTTTAGCAAGACTTAATACCATTTCTTTCCCAAGTCCACGGCTACCACCTGTTACAAGTACTATTTTTCTTTTTGTCATTGTTGAATGTTTTAATTAACAATGCAAAGTTAGAACAGGAGTAGGGTTTCAAAATGGTGACAGTTTCAGTTTTTTATTGTGCCAAAGGATTTAAAAAAGCTTCTCTGTATTTTTTGGGTGTTTGGTTTACAAAACGTTTGAAGAATTTTGTGAAATTTGAAGGATCAAACGTTAGAAAGTGAGCAATATCAGTAATTGACATCTTATTTTCTTCTAGTTTTTCTTTGGCAACATTGACAATAAGTTCTTCAAAAAAATAGCAAGGTGCTTTTCCTGTGACCAATTTTATAGTATTGCTCAAGTGTGTTGGATGGATGAACATTTTGGCGGCGAAATCTCTAATTTCATATAATTCCGTGACTTTTCCAGTCAAGAAATCATTCATGTGATTTTGAACAACTGTCAAGTATTCAGCAGTAATTTCATTCTGTCTGGCTAATATTTTCTTTGGAATTGGAGTCATTAGTTATGTACCTCTGTGTTTTTAAACTAATTTGAACTCAGGATTGTAAATTAAACCAATTACATTATCCCAAGGATCTTTTACGGTGGCCACAACAATTTCGCCTCCCACATTTTGTGGTGCTTCATATGATGTTGCTCCCAAATCTAATAATCGCTGATAATTGCATTCTACGTTATTTGTTCCCCAATAACTGACTACAGCGTCTGATTTTGAAAGAGGTTTTTCTTCAGGCTGTAATCCTAGTTCGTAACCTGCTATGTTAAATCCAACATAAAAAGGTTCATCAAAATAAGGTTTTGTTTCAAAAGCTAGAGAATACCATTCTTTTGCTTTTGAAATATCATTTACTTTATAAATTGTGGTTCTAAGTCCTAAAATTTTATTTTCCATGGATTTTGTTATAAAATTGGTTGTTATGTTATAAATGGCCCAAAAGGTAGTAAATAATGATAAATATGATAATCATTCCAATACAGCCGCCACCCATTTTTTTTGCTCCGTAGCCTGCGATAATTGTTTTAAAGAAACTGTTCATGTTTTTAGATTTTTAAAGTTTCTTAAAAATACAGAATCTTACCATGCTTTTATTATAGTTTTTTCTTAAAAACTTCCGAGATTACCACCTGCTTTGAAAATTTGCTTATTTTAGTGAAAAATAAAAAGATGAAAACATTAGAACAGTGGTTTGACGAGTATGCAGTAAGTCATCAGAATCAGACGAATAAAGCGATACATTATATTTGTGTTCCGGCCATTTTCTTTTCTATTGTGGGTTTGTTAATGAGTATTCCAACTGGATTCTTAGATAATCTTATTCCTATAAACAAGCCAATTTTAATCAATTGGGCCGTAGTTGCTTTGCTTTTTGTGCTTTATTTTTATATCCGACTTTCTATTGGTATGGCGATTAAAGTTGCATTTTTCTCCTTCATTTGTTTGGTTGTAAATTATACTATCGAACAATATTTTTATTTGTGGGCGGTTTCGATAGTTATCTTTGTAGTCGCATGGATTGGCCAATTTTACGGACATAAAATAGAAGGAAAGAAGCCTTCTTTTATTAAAGATTTGCAGTTTTTATTAATTGGACCAGCTTGGGTTTTAGATAATATATTTTCAGGATCTAAATAAATATTTTATCTATCAATTTTTGCTTTTTCATAGAAATAAATTGTTTCCTTTTCTTCGTCAGTAAATGTGACAATTTCATTCGTACTGTTATATTCAAGAAAGCTAAGTAGGGCAAAATCACCAGAACATATTATCGTATGAATAAAAAGTGTTCCTAAAATAGAAAATAGCCATAAACTGTGTAGAATTACTAATAAAAACAATAAAACTATTGTAATGAACACAAATGGCGCTAAAACAACCACTTGAAATTCCTTTCGATTTGCTACAAATTTGTCTGCGATTGCAATAAAATAAAATTTTCTAAAATTACTTTTGAAAGATGTCTTTTTTGCGCCCAATATTCTATAAGCTAAAAGATGTAAAAGCTCATGAAAAGGAATTAAACATATAGCAAAAATACAGCCTAATAGCAGGTATAAAAATGCAAATCCAGATTGTTTATTTAAAATAATTGCACCAAGAATAATTAAAAGCGTCAAAATACTTGTCGCCACATAAAATTTAGTTGACTTTGTCCATTTCTTTAAAAACGATTGAATAAATGGTTTTACTTCTTCTGGTCCATAAGCATTTAATAATTTAAATTCACTCTTAGCGAGTTCTTCGACTGTTGTTTTCATTTTTTTATGTTTGTCACTTTTCAATGACCGCTAACACGTTTATTTAGATGTTGGTGATTTTTAAGAAGGTTGTATTAATATTTTCCACTCAATAATTCGCCTCCAATAGCTGATTTGGCTTCAATACCTAACTTTTTCATCATTTCATACGTGGTACAAACTGCAGCAGAAGTGACAGGAATTCCAATTTCCTTTTGAATCAAATCAATAGCTTCCAAAGAAGGCATTTGTACACAAGCAGAAGCTACTAAAACATCAACACCAGTTAAGTCTAAACGTTTGTATATTTCTAATAAACTCATTGGATCTTGTGCAGCTACTTCCAAATTATCAGGAATTTCTAAAGCAATCGAATCGACTACTTCAAAACCTTGATGTTCGATATAATCGACTACCATATCCGTTAACGGACGCATATAAGGTGTAATGATGGCCACTTTTTTGGCACCTAAAACTTTTAATCCGTTGATTAAAGCGCCTGCTGAAGTTACAATTGGAGTAGGGAAGTCGTTTGCAATAGTTTCCTGATGTAAATTCACTTCAGAAACACAGTGATAACCGCGTCCCATGCTCATAATCGCCACCAGACAGGCATAACCCATGACATCAACGTGAGCGTCAGATAATTCCTGAGCACATTTTAAACTCATGGCATCCATGGCTTCAAGCTCTTCTTTGGTTACTTTTTTCATTCGCATTCTGCTCGAATGGAAGGTAAAGCGTTCTGGCAAAATGCTTTCGCGAGAACGGAAAATGGCTGGTATTTCGGTTTCCATCGTTACGTTTGAAGATGGAACTATTTGACCTATTCTATATTTTTTCATTGTTGTTTAATTTTTTTGAAATCGGATAAAACAGATATACCAACGCGAATTCTTGCGGATTTTCTATTTTTCCTTTTTTCTTACTTCTTTTATCTTTTTTATATAACAATTAAATTTCCTTAATTGTATTCACAATAGTTCCAATTCCTTCAACTGTTGCTTCAACCACATCGCCATTCCACATCCATTCTTGTGGGTTTCTACCAGCACCAACGCCTGCAGGAGTTCCAGTGGCAATGATATCACCTGGTTCCAAGGTAAAGACTGTACTTAAATCATTAATCAAATCATTGATGTTGAACAACATGAATTTGGTATTTGAATTTTGTTTTTCTACACCATTTACTTTTAAAGATAAATTCAAATTGTGAGGGTTTGCAATTTCATCTTTGGTCACTAAAATTGGTCCCATAGGAGCAAAAGTATCTTGTCCTTTGGAAACAATCCATTGTCCTGAACGACGACAATCTCTAGCCGAAATATCGTTAATGACGGTATATCCAAAAACATGATCCATGGCAGTTTCTTTGCTGATATATTTTCCGCCTTTACCAATAATGACAGCCAATTCCACTTCCCAATCTAGTTGTTGGGTTAGTTTTGTATTGTGTAAAATTTCTGTATTCGTTGCTGTAACAGTTGTTGGTGGTTTAGAGAAAATAACCGGTTGTTGCGGTAATTCATTTGAAGTATCTAACGTTCGTGCACTTTCCGCTACGTGTTCTGTATAATTTAAACCAATTCCAATAATATTTTTTCTTGGCTTTGGAATTGGCGCTAGTAAAGTAGCATTCGACATTGGATATTCGCAATTGCTTAATTCTTCAGCAGTTAAACTGTCAATTAGTGCTTGTATTCTTGCAACTTCCGGTAATCCTAAATCGATTAGTTCCAACATTGTTTTTGGTAATACTTCATTTTTGATTTTGGCAACATCTTCCAAATCAATAATATGATGGTCAATTATAACACCTAATCTTGGTACGGTGTGATTAATTTTATAAGTAGCTAGTTTCATTTTATGTTATAGTTATTCGGTTTAGTTTAAATATTATGTTTGAAGAAATTAGATTTCTAAACTCATTTCGTATTGTTTCAATCGGATGTCAATTCCTAAAGTTTCAAAAAACGAAGTTACATCTTTCGAGCTATTATCTGCATTATTAAGCAATAACTCTTTATCATTATTAGTTGAGATATGTTCCAAAAGATGTCTTCCCAATCCTTTTCTTCTGTGTTTTTGGTCGACAGCCAACTGTTGTATTTTATTTGATATTGGATTGTAAATCATATAACCCAATAGTATTTCTTGGTCATAAATACCAATAGAGACGTTTTTATCAAAAGCATTGTTGACAGCTGTAATTTGGTTTTGCCAAGAAGGATTTACATCCCAAAATGATCTTAGTATTAACCAATCATAGTTTTTCAAATCTCGAATTTCATGTTTTTGTTCTCTTTTTTTATAAATAGAACCTTTATAGCAATTCAATTCTCGTTTAATTTCGAAACCAATGTTTTTGTAAATTGAAAGTGCTATTACATTTTCTGTAACCACTTCAAGTTGTACTTTATTTATTGCTTTGTTTTTTAGTATTGGTAAAATAAAACGGTACAACTGTGGAATAATTTTTCTTCCTCTAAAATTTGGCTCAACTCCAGTACCAGCATTATAAGCAACCCATTTATTGTTTAATAAATCTTTGGCATGCAAAATAAAACCAACCAATACATTATCAATAAATGCACCTGCTGATAATTTAAAATCGATACTTTCGTTTTTAATCTTTTGTTCAAATTCGTCCTTTGTCAGTTGAAAAGGAGAAATTGAATTCAAAAAAGATAAATTGAAAACATTCAATACTTCGGCTACAGTTGTATTTTCTAAGGTTCTAAACTCCATAGGATATTGCCATTAAGTATTTGATTCCTGATAACCTCTATTTTCAGTATATTCTCTTTCTTGGTACAAACCAAGTTTTTCAATAACTGGTAAATCATTAAAAGAAAACAAACAGGCATCCTCTGTTTCAGATAAATTTACATGTTCGTGCCAAGCCCAAGAAGGAACACAGAAAATATCACGTTCTTTCCAGTCAAAACGTTTTCCATCAATAATAGAATAGCCTTTTCCTTTTGCGCATTGGTACACGAATGAACCTGTATGTTTGTGGGCTTTTGTATGTTCGCCTGCACGCAACAATTGCATAGAAGCACCCATGGTTTGCATCACATGACCACCAGTTAACGGATTAGAGTATTGCATGATAATTCCGTCGAAAGGAGAGCCTTCGTTGACTTTAGCAGCTTCTAAAAGAGCTGGATAAACTGATTTCCATGTGTATTTAAATAAAGGAGAATATGGTTTGTCCCAAGCAGCATCGGGTGGAATCAATCCAGCGCCGCCATACGTTAGAGGTAAATGATTTATAGGTGATTTTATCGGTTGTTTTCCATCAAAAACAGCGTAATCATTAGCTTCTAAAGCATTGACCAATGGAATATCCAACCCATCTTGCCAAACACAGGTTTTTCCATTTTCTGCAACCCCGTGTTCGTGCCATGCTGAATTTGGAGTAATAACAAAATCATTAATTTCAAAAGTCACTTTATTTCCATCCACTACAGTGTAACCACCTTCTCCTTCCATGATGAAGCGTAGGGCAGAGGCTTTGTGACGATGTGCCGAAGTACTTTCTCCTGGACGTGTAACTTGAATTCCAGTGTATAACCAACCCACAGCAGCGCTGACATCTTTGCGTTTATCGTTGACCAAATAAACCACACGACGCCCCGCTTGTTCTGGTGTTACCAATTCAGATGATTTGAGTACTAATTCACGTAGATCTTCGTATTTCCAAAGCATTGGAACAGATGAACTTCGTGGTTCCCAAGGTTCAATATCGTTGGCAACGGTCCATAAAGCACCAGCCCCTAAACCTTCTAATTCCTTATAGTAAGCCTCTAATTCGGGAGTGTCTTTTACTCTTGCTCGACCTATTTGGTCATCACTATATTTATCTTCCATAATTTATTTTTTATTAAACTCCTCGTGATTATCAATAAATGTAATCTTTCTGGTAGGAGCAATATTTACTCTTAAATCGAAAATATCAAAACGGTTGTAATGTCCAAGAATATCGTGCATTTGCTTCGGTTGAATACATTTCTGCAAATCAATTTCTGCGTAAGCAATGCCTTCATCATCAATTAAAGGTTCACCAATCACGGCGCCATTTGGTCCAACAAACCCTGAAAAGGCTGAGTTTTTTCTTGTCAGAAGCTCATCAACATTTGGCACATCAGCTCGTAAAGCGTCTTTAATTTCTTGAGAAATCGTTGAACACGAAACAATGGTGAATAATTTGCCTTCAAAAGAATGAGCTGCAGCACGAATTTTAATAGCTTCCGCCATATCATAATCCGGAGGAGCCACTGGCAGTGAAATATAATTTGCGATGTGAATTAATTCTCCTTGAGATAAAAGCGTAAAACGCGCTAAAGTATTTGTGTTTTCGCCACAAGCTAAAGTTCCGATAGGACCAATTTTAGTATTGTATACTTTTAAAGAAGAACCATCACCTGAAGTCCAAGTGAGTTTTTCTGCCCAAGTTGGCACTAATTTTCGGTGTTTTCCAATTAAGATTCCGTTGTTATCAATGATCAAATTGGTGTTATAAATTTCACCATAACTAGAACCTCTTTCGTTAATACCCATAACAATATGAATATTATTTTCTTTGGCTGCTTGGAATAAAGGCTGCATAGATGCATCGTCTGTGGTTACAGAGCATTTATACAATTCCTCGTACCATTTACTGCCTTGAACAGGCGTCATAATCCAGTTCCAGTAAGGATAACCGGCGATAAATACCTCAGGAAAAGCAATCAGTTCGGCTCCATTTGTACTGGCTTCTTTGATAAAAGTTATTGCTTTTTCAATTGTTTTTTCAACATTTAAAAAAACTGGTGAAGTTTGAACAGTTGCTGCTTTGAATTTTGGAAAATCCATTGTCAATTTTTAGTTAGTTAGGAATTATAAAAGTACTAATTTTAGCTTTCATTTCATCTGAAAAAGGCTCCGCTTTTATATTGTTTCTTTCTGCGTTAAAAGCAACATTAACTAAAGTCACTTCTCCATCCAAGCAAGTTTTCCCTTCTTCATCTTCAAAACGGAAACCGCAAAGAATGGAAGCGCCACCAAGGTTTTGTACCCAAAGTTTTTTGGTTAAAATTTCACCCAGACGAGCTGCTTTTTTGAATTGTACTTTTAAATCAACTGTTGGAATCCCATTGGTTTCATGAATTTTAGAAAACGGACGGTCTAATGCCTCTTCAAACCAGTCTTCAACTAAATCGTTTAGCATTTCTAGAAATCTCGGATAGAAAACGATGCCAGCGTAATCAATGTGTTTGAAGCGTATTTTTTCTTGTTTTATAAAAAGTTTGTTCATTATTGTTTTAGTTTAAATCGTTGGATTTTTCCTGTTTCAGTTTTGGGTAAATTATCAGTAAAGTTAATAACTCTTGGATATTTATATGGTGCAGCTACTTCTTTGAACCACTGCTGAATAGACTTAGCTAATTCATCTGTTGCTTTATCTTTTTCTTTTAAAACAATGTGAGCACAAACTAACATACCTCGTTCTTCATCTGGTAAGCCTACTACTGCACATTCTAAAATAGCATCGTGTGTTAAAAGTACACTTTCCACTTCAATTGCTGCAATATTATAACCCGAAGAAATAATCATATCATCGCCACGAGCCACAAACCAAAAGAATCCATCTTCATCCTGACGAAAAATATCGCCTGTTAAATTCCAGCCATTTGCTACATATTCTTTTTGCTTTTCTTCACGATTTAGGTATTTGCAACCTGTAATGCCGCGAACAGCTAGTTTTCCAGGTTCATTTACAGGAAGTTCGTTTCCTTGGGCATCAACAATTTTGGCTTCATAACCAGTAATTGCAGTCCCTGTGGAACCTGGTTTCATGTTCTCTTCATTGGAAGAAATAAAAATATGAAGCATTTCGGTGGCACCAATACCATCGATAATCTTTAAACCGGTTTCATTATACCAATCTTCCCATACTTTCATTGGTAAAGTTTCTCCAGCAGAAACACATTTACGTAAGCTCGAAATGTTATATTCTTTTGCTTTAGTAGTGATAATTCTCCAAGCAGTTGGAGCTGTAAAACAAACGGTAACTTTATAATCCTGAATCGCTTGAAGCAATAAATCAGGTGTTGGTTTTTCAATTAAAAAAGTAGAAGCACCAAAATACATTGGAAACAAAACCAATCCGCCTAAGCCAAAAGTAAAACCTAATGGAGGACTTCCGATGAAAACATCACATAGAGTGGGTTGCAAGGAATAATTTGGAAAAGCTTCACAAATATTCAAAATATCTTTATGAAAATGAGCTGTCATTTTAGGCAAACCTGTTGTTCCTGAAGTAAAACCAATTAAAGCAACTGAATCTGATTTGGTATGATAATTTGAAAATGCTTTCGGTTTATTTTGCATCAAATCTTCCAATTCAGAATTCTTGTAAAAACAAGTTCTTTTTAAAAATGGAGATTTTACTAAATTCATTTCTTCAGATAAAGAGCTGTCACAAAAAACATGTGAAATTTCCGCACAGTCGATGATGGTTGTCAGTTCTTTAGAGCGCAATAAAGGCATGGTTGCTACTACAATTCCGCCAGCTTTAAGGATGGCATACCAACAAGCAACCATCATGGGGTTATTAGCCGAACGAATTAACACGCGATTACCTGATTTTAAACCCAAATCATCAATTAAAACATGAGCAATCTGATTGGCTTTTTCAAACAAATCATTGTACGTCCATTTTTCTTCAAATGTTTGAATACAAACAGCATCACCATTACCGTTTTTAATATGAAAATCCAACAAACGATCTACACAATTGAGCATTTCAGGGTGTTGAAACTGAGGTAAATCTAAGAAATTATAGTCGGGTTGCAATTGCCGGACTGGTAAACTATCATGTGCGAAATTATCTTCGTAATGCTTCATAATTTAATTCTTTTTATGACTTTCCGGTTTCAATGCTTTCTTCATTCCTTCTGTCATTTTTCGTTCTGAAGCTTTTAATGGATATAAATGTGTCGTTCCAGTCATGTACTGTTTTGGAATATCTGTCGGTTGAAAACCTTCATAAGCTTGTGCGTTTCTCACAAAATTCGGATCAATTAGCAAAGGACGACCTAAAGCGACCAAATCGGCTTTACCGTTTAATAAAATGGTATTAATCTGATCGACATCCTGGATGTAACCAGTGGTAATTGTTGGAATATGTACTGTATTTCGAACGGTATCAGAAAAAGGAGTTTGCCACATTCTACCTGTTTGAGGTTTTTGATTGCTAACGGTATTTCCTGTGGAAACATTGATGATATCGGCTCCGGCATTTTTGAAAGCTGTGGCCATTTGAATGACATCACTTTCAGTAATTCCGTTTTCGGTCCAATCGGAAGCAGAAATTCGAACTGACATGGGTTTGTTTTGTGGAAATGCTTTTCTCATTTCAGTAAAAACACGAATAGGGAATTTTAATCTGTTTTCAATACTTCCCCCAAACTCATCTTTACGGATATTCGTTAAAGGTGATAGGAAAGAAGCCAATAAAAATCCATGATGTGCCTGTAATTCAATCATATCAAAACCAGCTTC
>JBDTNG010000261.1:0-5051 GCA_039933895.1 Flavobacterium sp.
GAAACCAAGGATAATGATTTTACTTGGAAAGATTTTCAAGCGAGAAATAACAATGAATTGGTGGCGATTTTTGGAAATTTCATTAATCGTGTCGTGGTTTTGACCAATAAATATTACGAAGGAATTGTTCCAAGTCCAAACACTTTTTCGGAAGTGGACGAAGCGACTTTAACAGAATTGAAAGCTTATCCAGCCGTGATTTCGAGTTCGATTGAACGCTATAGATTTAGAGAAGCTTTGGGCGAATTGATGAATGTTGCTCGTTTAGGAAACAAATATTTAGCAGACGAAGAGCCTTGGAAAATGATTAAAACAGATGCGGGTCGTGTACAAACTCAAATGTATGTGGCTTTGCAAATTGCTGCGGCTTTGAGTTCACTTTGCGAACCTTTCTTGCCGTTTACAGCCTCGAAATTATCAAGAATTCTAAAAATAGAAGGCGCAATTGATTGGAAAACGGTCTCTGATAATTCGGATTTAATTCCTGCAGGACATCAAATTGGTGAAGCCGAATTGCTTTTTGCTAAAATTGAAGACGAAGAAATCCAGAAACAAATAGACAAATTGGAAGCGACCAAAACTGCCAACACTGCCGAAAATGCAGTCCCGATAGCTATCGGGGCACAAAAAGAATTAATTCAATTTGAGGATTTTGCCAAAATGGATTTGCGTGTGGGAACCATCTTGGAAGCCGAAAAAATGCCAAAAGCCAATAAATTATTGATTCTAAAAGTAGATACTGGAATTGACGTTCGCACCATTGTTTCTGGAATTGCCGAGAGTTTTAAACCCGAAGACATTATTGGAAAACGGGTTACTGTTTTGGTAAATTTAGCGCCAAGAAACCTTCGTGGCGTGGAAAGTCAGGGAATGATTTTGATGACCAACAATGCCGAAGGAAAATTGGTTTTTGTAAATCCGGATGTGGATGGTGTTGGGAATGGAGAGACGATAAATTAAAATTAACCGCAGATTCGCAGATTATTAAACTTAAAATCCGTGAATCTGAGGTAAAACAAACAATAATGAATACATTCAATTCCAAACTTGCTTTAGCTTTAGGAATACTATGTATTTCAATTTTTCCAATCTTAGTACGGCTTCATCTTACTGGCGGACTCATTTCTGCTTTTTATAGAATGTTTATTGCAGCAATATTGTTGTTACCGTATGTTGTTCTTACCAAAAAACTCTCGATTCCTTCTTTAAAAAACGTATTATTAGCTTGTCTTTGTGGTATTGTGTTTGCTTCCGATATTGCTATTTGGAATATTGCAATCCAGAAATCTACCGCTTCACAAGCAACTTTATTAGCTAATTTATCACCGCTTTGGGTTGGTGTAATTTCATTTTTGTTTCTAAAAAGCAAACCTTCTATCAATTTTTGGATAGGAACCATAATTTCGCTTTTTGGAATGATAATCTTAGTTGGCTTTCAGGTTTTTGTAGAATTAAATTTAGACTTGGCTTTTCTTCTAGCTGTTTTGGCAGGAATCCTATATTCTATTTACTTATTAATTAGCAAAAGTGTCTTAGTACAAACAGATGTACTTTCGTTTTTGAGTATCGTTTTAATTTCTTCCAGTATATTTTTAGGATTGGTATGTTGGTTTACGGACCAATGTTTTACAGGATTTACTCCATCAGGATGGTTTGTTTTATTTATTCAAGGAGCTATTTGCCAATTAGTTGCTTGGATATTAATCAGTTATTCTATGAAACATTTACCCACTACAAAGGTTTCCATCAGTTTGTTAGCTCAATCTGTTTTGGCCATCTTTTGGGCTTGGTTATTTCTGGATGAAAAAATGAATTTATTCCAAATTATTGGGGCAGTATTTTTACTTTTGGGAATACGGTTTACCTTTTATTCAAAAAACATTTGGTCCAAAAAATATAAAGTATGAAACTAAAAGTAATTGCTTTCGATGCTATTGTTAGATAAGAAAATCTGTTTCAGGCAAACGCTTTTCATAAATCCTTCAGTAGAACGAATCTCAAATCGGAAGACAATAAATTAACAAAATAATCTACAAAACTAAAAGGATAGTACTATAAATAATTTGTACATTCGTAGCAAAAAACAGACAAATTTATCATAAAAATAAAAAGATGTACAAACGAAGTATCTTAATAGCAATGTTGTTTTGCAGTGTTATTTCATTTTCTCAAGAGATTATAAGTTCAACCCCTATTGGATTAAAGAAAAACAAAAATGTCTTTCAAATTGTAAATGACTCCTTAAAAGAAGTAAGTCTTTTTATAAGTGACAATGAAAGAATAAAGACGATTCGTGTTGACTCTGAAATGAAAATTTTAGATTCGTTAACTACAACAAGAACTGAGCCTAACACCTATAATCACATCATTGGTTGTATTAACAAAAGTAGAAATCCATGCTTGATTTGGTCCTCTTCAAATGAGAAAAAATTTTTGATTCAGAATTTTAATTTTGAGAGTAAAAAAATAACAAATGTATTTCAAACATTAGATTTTAAAGGCGAAAAGTTGCTTCAAAAATTCTCCGATAAAGATAAATTTTATATAATGTCTGTTATCAAAGATAGTAACAATCTGAAATTATATGTTTTTGATGATACAGGAAATTATCAAGAAAAATTAATCGATTTTTCGGAATTTAGAATTTTAAATTCAAAAAATATTTTAAAAAATATCTATGATGTTTTTTCGGAACAATTAGATTTGAATGATACTTCGTTTACGTTACAAAAAATTTCAACTGAAAGTCAAAATTCTCTAGTAGAATGCGCAAAGAGAAGAAAATTTTACATCAAAGACCATTCTCTAATCCTAACGCTAGATGGTTCTCCTAATTTCACGCAACTATTTAACATTGATTTAGCGACTTATAAAATTTCTCAAAAAATAATAAATAAGCCATTTCTCGCTGGTGAAACAGCATTTATTCTTTCAAATTCCTATTTAATAGATGATAAGTTATTTGTAATAAAATCTTCTTCTAGTGATTTATTATTTTCAATAGTAGATATAAATAATACTCTTTTGAATAGCTATGCCATAAACGATAATTCTACGTCAGTTGATTTTACAAACTCAGATATTATTCAAGAATCTATAAAATCTACAAATAAGAAAGCCTTAGAAAAACCAGAACAATTGATTAGAAAAGTACACAATTTGTATCCAGGAGTGATTTGCTATAAGCTAAACAACCACTATTTAGTTAGTATAGGTTCTGTTTCTCAATTACAACAGCAAGCAAGTGCAGGTATGATATTAGGGGGTTCTTTTGGGTTGGTTGGTGCTCTTGCTGGTTCGTTAATTGATGCAGCAAACCCTGCAATACAAAACATAAATCCTTATACAAATAGAAAAGTGATTTATGTAAATTGTCTTTTTGATGTTGATGGAAAACACGTTGAAGGAGAAATTCCAGCTTTGGCTTTTGATAAAATAAGAACATTTTTTGAAAAAAATAAAGACATTTCTTCGCAAACAATGTTTAAATTAAACAATGCATATTATTTAGGTTATTATGACATTAATACAAACCTCTATACCATTCGCAAATTTGAAGATTAAAATATGAAACTAAAAGTAATTGCTTTCGACGCTGACGATACCTTATTTGTAAACGAAACCTATTTTCTTGAAACCGAAATGAAATTTTGTGCTTTGATGAAAGATTATTTATCGCATCAAGGGATTTCGCAGGAACTTTTTAAGGTTGAAATTGCTAATTTGAAAATCTACGGATACGGAATAAAGGCTTATATTCTGTCGATGATTGAGGCTGCAATGAAAATTTCGAACAATACTATTCCTGTTGAAGTCATTGAAAAAATCATTGAATTTGGGAAAGAATTACTCGAAAAACCCATTGTTTTATTAGATGGAGTCGAAGAAACATTGGAAGCTTTACACGGAAAATACAAATTGGTTGTCGCTACCAAAGGCGATTTATTAGACCAACGTAGAAAACTACATAATTCGGGTTTGGGACATTATTTTCACCATATCGAAGTAATGTCGGACAAGCAAGAAATAGATTATTCAGATTTAATCAAACGATTGGAGATTCAACCTGAGGAATTTTTTATGATTGGAAACTCTTTAAAATCAGATGTTTTACCCGTTTTAGCCATCGGCGGACACGCTGTTCACATTCCGTTTCATACCACTTGGGCGCATGAAAAAATTGATCACAAAGTTGTTCACAAAAACTTCAGTACTTGCGAAAAAATGACTGATGTTTTGAAAAAACTACAATATCTTACTGAATAAAAAACCTAAAGTACTGACTTATATTATTTTGCAATTTATCATAATTAATAATTTGTAGAATTTCAGTTATTATTTACATAATTAACAGATTTAAATTTTTTATCAAACTACCCGCTGTAGTTTTGTAATGAATTTAACATTTAAAATTATGAAAAAAGTCTTACTTGCGTTTGTTTTTACGTTAGCTTTAAACACTTTAAGCGCACAAACTGAAACAAAAAAAAATAAAGAAATTGATTTTAATCAATGGTCTTTTGAACTAGATGGTGGTTTTAATAAACCTCAACGCCCAATGTCTCCTGGTTATACTACTTCGCTAATCAGTCCTTACACAGTTAATTTAGGGGTTCGTTATATGTTTAACAACAAATTTGGTGTAAAAACAGACTTTGGTTATAACAGTTTTACGGGAAAAGATGGATCTATTGCTTTTGACTCTAAATACTACAGAGTAGATGTTCAGGGTGTTGCTAACTTGGGAAGAATGATGAGTTTTGAAACATGGACACATTCGATTGGATTATTGGGTCATGCTGGTTTTGGACTATCTTTTTTAGAAAGAACAGATCCAACTTATGTCAAAGACAGAATGGGGAATTTTATGGTTGGTGTAACTGGTCAAATCAAATTGTCTGACAGAATTGCTTTAACGGGAGATTTCACAACTATCACCAATGCTGTACAAAATGTCGCTTTTGATGGTTCTAGTTCTAATAATATTAGAGGTTTCAACGGAAGTCTTTTTACAGGAACGTCCCGAAGGCGCGAGCGGTTCGGTCGTCACG
>JBDTNG010000262.1:0-2902 GCA_039933895.1 Flavobacterium sp.
GGGACATAATACTTCCTTGAAATATTCTGTTCCAACACGGATATACTCTTTCATATTTCAAAAATTATAGATGCCATCTTTGAATGGTCAAAGTTATGGGTGTGCTTACTTTTTTTGATTGTGATTAAAACCCCGTGCAATTCAGAATCTTTTAATAAAACGCTATTGATATTGTTTGATAACAATTTGAAATTATGATTATCATAGCCTTTTATAAGTTGCTCGATTAATTCGCAGGATTCAATATATTTTCCAGTATTGTAAACTATGGTATTATCTCTATTGTAATCCAATCGTAGCCTTGCAAAATCTGTTTTTAAGGCATTCAAATGACTTAAAGCATCTGAAATTAATTTTTGATTATCGCTTTGCATAGCTGTTATTGGTTTAAATGTTTGACAGCTTCCAAAACCTCACTCTTTTTGTAATACACCCTATTACCCAATCCTAAACTTTTAAGTTTACCTGATTTGGTATGTTTCCACAAGGTAGTTTTGTTAATGGATAATAATTTGCAAACCTGCTCACGGGTTAAAAGTTCGTTTTCGGGTTGTACAGGTTCGTTAACTGTTTTTTGCGATTGCAATAACGGTTTAAGGGCTTCGGCTAATTGCTCAAGTGTGATGCCGTTTAAGAAAATTTGTGTGTTCATTGTACTTAAATTTTATTGATTTGAGTACAAAGTTGAATCGGTATGAATGCCCATTTAGGGCGGTTTTTTCCCTTTAGGGGAAGTTGAATCCCATTGAATTATAGTAATGAATCAAACACAATATTAAAGTTGTTCTCCCTTTGAACGCTGTAACTTTTTTGCAACGATTTCAGTTTGCCGTTTATGCAGTATTCATCATAGTTTTTTGAAGATATTAATTGCAATTGTTCAAAAACGATACTCATAAAATCATTGTCTTTGTGGTGATGTATTAATTTTTCAACTTCTAATCTTTTTTTAAGATAGGAATAGTCGGTATAAAAATCAATGATGTGTTTTTGATACTCTAAAAAGCAATCGTAAACAGTTGAATTGATAAATAATGAATAAAGTTGCGTTGTTGCATTCTCGGAGTGTTCAAAATTGCTTAAAACGATTGTTTCAGTCCCGTATAACCCTAAATCATTATTTTCTGCATTGGGATATAATTTTAATTGCAATTCCTTGTAAATCGGAAAATCTTCTAAAGATAAGTTTTCATAGATTCTGATTTCAAATGTGTCAAATTCATTTAATTTATACATCATTTCCAATAGTCGGGCGTTATTAGATAGCAGTCTTGAAATTTCGTTCAGCGCTTCCAGTAATGCAATTTCTTTAACAAGTGTAGTATAATTGTATTCTTTCGGAAGTTCCGAAGCATTTAATTTATCAAATGCAGTTTTTATTTCATTTGATAAAATTTCCTGTATGTGATTAACAGAATAAATGCGGTATCGATTGCCAAAAAATTGACAGGATTTTTTTAAATTTTCATTTTTGGATATAAGGCATTTATTTATGGAATAATCATCCAAGTAAGAGTTTATTTCATTAATAGCGGTTGAAAATGTTTTATTTTGGCTTTGCCTTTTTATTAAAAACTGTTTTATCAAAAATTCTGCTTTATCGTAGTATTTTGAATAAAAATCCTGAAACATTTTTTCGTAATCCATTATCGAATATCTTGCTTGTTTTGTATGTTTAATTTGTTTTAATTCCCTGTGTTTTTAATAACTTCCATAACTGGTGTTTTATCTCTTGGAACTAATTTGCTGAAATATTCTAACATTTGATAAGCATTGTCGTAGGTTGTTTTTCCGATATAATTTAAAAACATTCTTTCCGTTCCGTGCGCTGTGATGTTCATTAGTATTGGTGTGGGTATGCGTCCATAAAAATTGGTCGCAAATGAACGTCTGCAAATATGGCTTGTAATCACCTCATATTTTGGATATATATCTTTAACTGTCGGGCTGTTTGCTTTTAACTTTCTACGCCCTACTATTCGGGCATTTAGCCCCGCTTCTTGACAAACGTCTTTAATGTATTCATTCAAACGGGGTAAAGATATTTTATAAGGCATACCACTTTCTATTATTTCCAATGCTTCGGGAAGCAATGGTATAGCAACGAGTTTTCCAGTTTTTTGTTGTTTGAGTTCTATAATTTTAATTCCGTTTATCTCTTTTATGTTTTTCTCTGAAATATCTAATAAGTCCCCGCCACGCTGTCCGACCAAACAGCCTAATAATAGCCACTTACGGGCGTTAATAAGTGCTTCTCTTATCAATGTGGTGTTTTTTATCTGCTCTTGCTCCTCTTCTGATAAATAAATCACATTTTCAGGAGCATTGCTCTCTGAAATACTTTTGATATTTTTTAACTGGGTAGAGGTTTCAATATCGTTTTTAAAAGCATCATTGCAAATCACTTTTATATTGTCAATGTTTTTACCAACGTAGTTGACTGCTTAACCTTGGTCAAAAAGCCACGTTTTGTATTTCTCGACAAATTGCAGGTTGATGTTTTTGATTAAAATGCTTTTTTCGTTCAAAACTTCCGTTTGATAACGCATAATAGTATTTTTAAATAGCTTTAAATTCCCGATTCTCCCTGCACTCAATCCAATTTCTTTTTTTTGGTTGGTTTTGTAAGGTGCTTCGGCAATGTATTTATCAATGTAGTTGGTTAAAACATCGAGTTCCACAATTGCAATTTTATTATTGAAAATATCAATCTGCAATTGCAACCAATCGCCAGTAAATTCTATTCCCTTACTGATTCCCTCGTTATGGGCATCATTAATAAATGTGGCTAATTTATCGAGCTTTGATTTTATTATTTTCAAATCCTCTCTTCCCATTTTGGGTTGTGCTTTATCTACGCTCCAATCTTTGGCACTAATAATAAAACCAGTTTTGCGTTTTA
>JBDTNG010000263.1:0-3374 GCA_039933895.1 Flavobacterium sp.
TCAAAGAATTGCCGATAAAGTAGCGGTATTTGGCGGAAGCTGGACTTTTATTCTTTCGTTTCTAGGGTTTTTGATGTTATGGATTGCTGCCAATGCTTTTTTACTGCTTAACAAAGGTTTTGACCCGTATCCTTTTATTCTTCTAAATTTGATTTTGTCCTGTATTGCCGCTTTACAAGCTCCCGTGATTATGATGAGCCAAAACCGCCAAGAGGAAAAAGACAGAGATCGTGCAAAAAATGATTATATGATTAATTTAAAATCAGAGCTGGAAATCAGAATGCTTCACGAAAAGATTGACCACTTAATCATCCAACAGGAAGAAGCTTTAATCAAAATGCAAAAAGAACAAATTGACCGTCTGAATGCCATCATCGAACAAACCAAAAAATAAACTATAGCAAAATTAAGAATGATTTTACAGATTGACCAAAGCCTTAAATTAGAATTAATTACCGAAAATCATGCACAACCTATCTTTGATATTGTCGATAAAAACAGAGAGCATCTTAGACCATGGCTGCCTTTTGTCGACCGAATGCAAACCGTAGAATTCGCACAAAATTTCGTAAAAGGTGCCATGCAACGCAATGCAGCCGGAAATGAATATGCTTTTGTAATTGTTTTCGATGAAAAAGTAATCGGAAGAATTGGCGTCTACAAAATTGACGGCCAGAATAAAATTGGAGAAATAGGGTATTGGCTAGCCGAAAGTGTTCAGGGTAAAGGAATCGTAACCCGTTCTTGTCAAACCATCATTGATTTTTGTTTCAACGACTTGCAATTAAACCGAATCGAAATTAAATGTGGGACCGAAAATCTAAAAAGCATGACCATCCCCGAAAAATTACATTTTACCAAAGAAGGTATTCTCAAACAAGCCGAATTATTATACGATACTTACATCGATTTGTATTTGTATGCTTTACTAAAGTCGGATAATCAATACTAATTATGGAAGTACTTCTGTCACATTGGGCAAATGGTAGCCAACGTTTTCTATTCAACTATATGAAATAGTTTATTGTCTTCTGCTTCTTTAATTTTTGATTTACATACATTATAAATTTCAATTATTTTTAATTTGCTATTGTATTTGAAATTCAGATTTTTATTACTCCCATCATCATAATCAGTATTTACCAAATAGTATTCTTGAAACTCTTTACGAAGCACCTCATTTTCATCGCAGAAATAAATTTTTTGTTGAATTGCTGGAACATGATTCAATGTTACTTTTCTAAATCCAATTCGAATTTGATAGGGTAAAACTTTCTCTTTTTTTATTTTTGATAAGTTGTTTTTTATCATGTCAAACAGCCCAAAATCATGAAGTTCAATGGGCTTAAATTTATTTAAATGGTCAAATTTTTGAATATATACTTTAGCATTTTCTTTCCAAAATACATATAATGTAAATACATTTTGATCAAATACCTTACTGCTAACTATCTTGTCAGTTTTCGTATCATAAATTTCTCTGACATCGGTTTCCCAATAGCTTTCTGAAATGCAAAATACATCAGTGATTTTTTTGGACTTTAGATTTAAAATAGTAGTATTAAGTATAGAGTCCAGTTTTTCTTCTTTCACCTGACTTAAACACAAACAACTAAAAAACAATGTCACAATGATTATTGAGTTTCTCATAAATGTAGTTCAACCTTCAAATATACATTCCCCATAAAAAAGAAACATACATCTTAAACTTCAATTTTTATTAAATATTTCCAACAATACTAAAATGCACATTGCACAAAATATATTGCCTCATCCAAATATATAAAATAATAGAGCAACAACGGACCAATAACTTACAAATACACATCAGATATTTACAAATAACCACCGGCAATTTACAAACGACCACTGGCATATTACAAACACGTACCGGCAACTTACAAACGACCACCGGTATATTACAAATGCGTACCGGCAATTTACAAACGAACAACGGCATATTACAAATACGTACTGGCAACTTACAAATGACCACCGGCATATTACAAATACGCACCGGCAACTTTTTTTAATGGACAGAAAAAAAGCCTGCAACATCATGTTACAGGCTTTTATATTAATAGATAGGCTTAAATCGTAAGCGAACTGACGCTTTGTAATACGGTTTGCCAACATCTCCTAATGATTTTAAATAGGCTTTGATATCTCGTGCCAAATCAATAACATTTTCCGGACCATTATACAGTATATCATTCCTTTCTTTTCTCGCTGTAATCAAACTATTACCAACAGTATGAACAGTTTGTGTCAAATTTTTTAATTCCTGATTAGATGATTGTAAACTAACAATCTGAATGTCATTTTCGTTTGGATGATATTCCGAATGTGAATTGATAAAACTAATCAAAACATCAATATTCGCAATCCGACTGTCAAAACTTAATTGCGAAGTCGAAATCGTAGTGGCATCTGCAGAGTCAGGATTTATTTTTCTTGACGTTCTGTATCCTCTTATCTTTTTAACTATCGAATTAGCGTTTTCTTTGTCCGTTCCCGAAACCTGCAAAGATTTAAAACAATTGAGCACGCGAGAGGTCTTCTTTGTCATGGCCACCATAGCAATTTCTCTTTCCGCAACTGTATTGGTATACAGTGGTTTTTTTGCATTAAGGTTGTCAACTGATGCTGCAAGGTTAATTCTAATAGGGTTGAGATTAACTAGTGTAATCTCCGCATTTGAAGGATTGTACAATGTTCCCATTTCCTCAAGGATGAGTGCCAATGTGTTGAAATTAGCCACGTTTTTGTTGTTTCCAACTTCCGAAGTTGATGCCATAATTTTAAAATTTTAAAGGTTTATAAATTTTTATTTTATGGAGTAACCAATATTATGCCAAAAAATTCCTACAAATTATTTTAACTTTTTTTTAATTATATGGGTGAAATGAAAAGTGCTTTATACTTTTAGAAAACAATACAAAACAGACCATAAGAAAAGCCTGCACAATAATGCAGGCTTTTCTATTTTCAATTGTTATTATTTTTTTATCGACGCCATATCAATGACAAATCGGTAACGAACATCACTTTTCAGCATTCTTTCATATGCTTCGTTAATATCCTGAATATTAATGATTTCAATTTCTGATACGATATTGTGTTTGCCACAAAAATCAAGCATTTCCTGTGTTTCAGCTATCCCACCTATAAGAGATCCAGAAATAGCTTTTCTGCCCAATATCATAGGAACAGTTTGCAGGATAGGTTCTAATCCACCCAAATAACCAACCAATACCAAAGTACCACTAACGCCCAAAGTCTCCACATACGGATTCACATCATGTACATAAGGTACGGTATCTATAATCAAATCGAATTTTCCAAGCACTGAATTCATATGACTTTTATCACTT
>JBDTNG010000264.1:0-7643 GCA_039933895.1 Flavobacterium sp.
AAAATATTTTTTTATCAAACCATAATTGTATATATTTCCAAAAAATTAATTACAATGGAAAGCAAAGTACGTTACGAATTAGAATTCCCCATAAACTCATCTCCCCAATTATTATATCAATATATTTCAACCCCATCAGGTTTACAAGAATGGTTTGCCGACAATGTAAACTCTCGTGGTGAATTTTTTACCTTTATCTGGGATGATTCTCAAGAGAAAGCAAGATTGTATTCTAAGAAAACTGGCGAAAAAATAAAATTCAAGTGGATGGACGAAGACAACCACGATACTGAGTATTATTTTGAAATGAGAATTCTTGTCGATGAAATAACCAAAGACGTTTCTTTAATGGTTGTAGATTATGCAGAAGAAAATGATATCGAAGAATCTAAGCTGTTATGGGAAAATCAAGTATCCGATTTAAAACATGTGATCGGTTCTGTCTAGTTTTTAAAAATTAATACCCTTATATTTGCCCTGAAAAATTTCAGGGCTTTTTTATGCAAACTACTTCCTCTTTACAAAACAACCGCGGGTTTCTTTATGGTGATGCTGTTTTTGAAACAGTCAAAATTTTAGACAACAAAATTCTTTTTCTAGAAGATCATTATTTTAGATTGATGGCATCGATGAGAATCTTACGCATGGAGATTCCCATGAATTTTACCATGGAGTTTTTCGAAAGCGAAATCCTTACGGCAGCTCAATCAGAGAACATTGAAACCTCAGCAAGAGCTCGAATGACTATTTATCGTAAAGATGGTGGTTTCTATTTACCTGAAAATAACAATATCGACTATATTATTTCAGTTTCAAAAATTGAAAACCCTCTATACCAAGTTGAGGAAACCGAATACGAAGTTGATATCTACAAAGACTTTTATGTTTCAAAACAATTGATTTCTACTTTAAAAAGCACCAATAAACTAATCAATATTACCGGAAGCATTTATGCCGAAGAAAATGGATTAGACAACTGTATTTTATTGAACGAAGAAAGAAACGTTGTTGAAGTGCTGCAAGGTAATATTTTCATGCTCAAGGACGGCATTTTAAGCACTCCTCCGCTCTCGGAAGGATGCGTGAATGGAATTATGAGAAAACAAATTTTAGCTTTAGCAAAAAGCATTGAAACGATTGAAGTGCAAGAAGCCACAATTTCTCCATTCGATTTACAAAAAGCAGACGAATTGTTTTTAACCAATGTGATAAAAGGTATTCAACCCATCACAAAATACCGCAAAAAGGAGTTTGAAACTAAGATTTCTAATGTATTGCTAACAAAATTGAATACAAAAGTAAGGTTAGGTTAATTATAAATTGGATTTTCAGGCGCATTAGACCATATCAAATAGTCGCCACCTTGTTCCATTATTTTTTCTTTCCAGAAATCGGCAGAAGATTTACCTATAATTTTATTTCGAAGTCCATTTTCTGAAATAATCCAGGAATTGGATTCTAGCTCATTTAGAAGTTGTTCAGGATCCCATCCAGAATATCCAAGGAAAAAGCGAATATTGTTTCGGCTAATTTTCCCATCGTTGATTAAATCCTTGGTGGATTCAAAATCACCTCCCCAATAAATCCCTGAAGAAATCTCAATACTGTTTGGAATCAATTGTGGAATATTATGAATAAAATATAGGTTGTCCTGCTCAATAGGCCCTCCATTATAGATTTTGAAACTGGCTTTAATCTCCGGAATCAAATCGTGAATAGAATAACCCAGTGGTTTGTTAAGGATAAAACCCACTGAACCCTCTTCATTATGATCAGCAAGTAAAACTACTGATCTATTAAAGGATAAATCTCCGGTAATTGAAGGTTCTGCTACTAGCAAATTTCCTTTTTTTGGATATACAGAAATCATATCATTCAGATTTAGACTTAAATTTAACAATAAATTTATTTATCCTCCAAATTAAATCGTTGAAAAGCAAAAAAAAAGCCACGCAATGCGCAGCTCTCTTTTTTATAATAAACTATTATTTATTAACTGATCCTTCTAATTCAGCACCAGCTTTGAATTTTACTACATTTTTAGCAGCAATTTTGATAGTTTTACCAGTCTGTGGGTTTCTTCCGTCTCTTGCAGCTCTAGCTGTTACTGACCAAGAACCAAATCCTACTAGAGATACTCTTCCACCTTTTTTCAAAGTACCTTCTACATTTCCTAAAAATGATTCTAAAGCTAATTTAGCTGCAGCTTTTGTAATTCCTGCATCAGCAGCAATAGCATCGATTAAATCTGATTTGTTCATAATAATTGTATTAATTGTTTTGGTTAATAAATTGTATCAAAGTCATACAAATTTAATAGGATTTCCTTACCATACAACAGTTAGGGCGTTTTTTTGTCAATTTTGTTGATAACTCAAGTTATTTGTTAATAAAATAGGCTTGTTTTTTAACAAATCAACGCCAAGCCCAACCTTCATTGGGATTAAAACACGTATGCTTCCCCTGAAAAAGTCATTCCATTTAACAATTCATGCATCAACATTTTCTTTTTCCCCGGAAATTGAATCGACAACACCTGAATAAAACCGCCTTCTACCGCAATTTTCATCTCTTTTTTTGTTGTAATCACTGCTCCTATTTTCTCTTTGTGTTCTGTATTCTCTAATTTGGTATCATACATTTTAACATTCCACTCCTGCGCTCCATCTTTTAAATTACACCAAGCTGCTGGGTATGGACTCAAACCTCGTATCAAATTATAGATTTCAGTGCCGGTTTTAGTGAAATCAATCTTGCAATTGTCCCTGTCTAATTTGTATGCCGTTTTAATATCATCCGAATCCTGCTGAATAGTCGTCGTTATATTTCCATCCGAGATTTTATCTAAAGTTTCCAAGACTGCACCGCAACCCAACAACATTAACTTATCGTGTAATTCTCCTGCATTTTCTTCTTCAGTTATCGCTAATTCTTTGCTTAATATCATCGCGCCAGTATCGATCTTATCATCAATAAAGAACGTAGTTACTCCTGTTTTATTTTCCCCATTAATAATCGCCCAGTTTATAGGTGCTGCTCCACGATAATTTGGCAATAAAGAGGCATGTAAATTAAAAGTTCCTAATTCAGGCATATCCCAAACCACTTTAGGCAACATTCTGAAAGCTACAACTATATGTAAATTGGCATTCAATGCTTTTAATGCTGCTAAAAACGTTTCATCTTTTAAATTCGTTGGCTGCAATAAAGGCAAATTTTGTGCTAAAGCGTATTCCTTTACTGCCGAATATTTTAATTTCTGACCACGGCCTGCAGGCTTATCTGCTGCGGTAATGACACCAACAATTTCATGCTTGTTTTGCTTTACAATGGCATCCAGAATGCCAACTGCAAATTCCGGCGTTCCCATAAAAACAATTCGTAATGCTTTCATATTATATTTTTATGTATTGATTTTTCGAATTAATCGAAATTAAATTGTGTTCTAATAATTGTTTTAAACTCTTTAAAATATCGGTTTCTTCTAAATTAAAAACCGCAACCAATTCTCTTGAAGTCATTTCTTTTTGAGTTAATAGATCAAGGATTTGATTTCTGATTTCATCCCCATTGAATGTTTTTGGTTTTTTACTCACACAATAAGAACAAACACCGCAGTCTTCTTTTATATTTTCACCAAAATACTGCAACAACAATTTGCTCTTGCAATTATTTTCATCCAAAACATATTGAATAACACTGTCCAATTGGTTTTTCTTAACCGTATTTTGTTTTTCTAAATGTTTTGAAATCCTATTGATGGTTCTGTCATCTTCTCTTACTTCCAAAAAGGTAATTTTCGATTCGTTCTGTTGTGAGAAGTAATCGATCATCTCCATGTTTTTCAATTTCTCCAGCAAATTTAAAACTTTAACCTCGGTTGTATTGGATTTTTTAGCAATAAAAACAGTATTTATATTGGTCTGTAAATCGAAAATCCCCGGATAAGTTCTCAATATCGTTCCAATAATCGCTTCATCATCTGTATTCAAACTTACATAGCGAATGACTTCTTTCGATGGAACTAAAAAATGAACCTGAGCTTTCTCTGAAAACTCCTGCGACAATGAAATAATCCCTTGTCGGTCCAAAAACTGAAGTGCATTAAACGTTTTAATGACTGGAAATTTATAATAACTGCAAAACTGATTCAAACTAAACGAAAACTCTTCATTTATCCCTTCTCCATAGGCAATTCGGAAGTAATTACAGAGTTTCACAAAGACTTCTTTTAGAAAAATAGTATCGGGTAAAACCGAAATAAACTGACTTTCCGCCTGAATCACATCGGAAGGTGAAGAAATTAAAATAGCAAAAGCCTTTTCTCCATTTCGTCCTGCCCTGCCCGCTTCTTGATAATAACTTTCGAGGTTTTCTGGTAAATTAATATGAATGACGGTCTTTACTGTAGGTTTGTCGATGCCCATTCCAAAAGCACTTGTGGCAATCATAACGGGTGTTTCATCCTTCATCCAAGAATTCATATTGGCTTCTTTTTCTTTCGAAGGCAAACCGCCATGATAAAAAGTTGTTTTGTGTCCCAATGTTTTTAATTGGGCTGCATATTCGTGGCAATTTTTCCTATTCCGGACATAAATAATAGCTGGTTCCGGATTCTTTTGTAAAATCTGATGGAGTTTGTATAATTTATCTTCGGCTTTAATGATAAAATAGCCCAGATTTTGTCGGGCAAACGATTGCTGAAAAACCTTTGGCTCTTGAAGCCCTAATAAATGGATTATATCTTCTTGCACTTGTGGCGTTGCCGAAGCAGTAAGTGCAATAAATGGAATTTTGGTAAAATAAGATTTAAGGTTTTTAATTTTCAGATAAGAAGGTCTGAAATCGTGTCCCCATTGCGATACACAATGCGCTTCATCAATCGCGATTAAAGAAATCGGCAACCCTTTGATGCGTTCTAAAACCCAATCTTGTTCTAATCGTTCTGGAGAAAGGTATAGGAATTTGTAATTTCCAAATTGGCAATTGTCCAACAATTCGATGAGTTCATCGGCTTTGATGGAACCTGTCAAGGCAATGGCTTTAATGTCTCTGCTTTGCAATTGATTGACCTGATCTTTCATCAGTGCAATTAATGGCGATATAACTAAACAAAGTCCTTCATTGACCATAGTGGGCACTTGAAAGCACAATGATTTTCCACCACCAGTGGGCATTAAACCAAAAGTATCATCGCCATTTAAAACCGATTGTATAATATCTTCCTGAACAGGTCTAAAGGTGTTATAATGCCAATATTTGTTCAGAATCTCTAATGCTTTTTGCATAAATTTACTTAGAAAGGTGCTCTAAGATAAAAAGAATTCTGTTATCTACAGTATCTTTTGGTACTTCTATAAGATTATAGTCGTATTTTTCATACGTTTCGACCAAATGATTGTAAATTAGCTTTGCTTGTTCATAGTTTTCGTACCGTTCGTTATCGGCAATATAAATATCTTCCCAAGGGGGTAAAATAAATATTTTGGTGTATTTATGATCGCGACAAGCTCCATCAAAAAAAGCAGGATAACTGTCTCCAATATAATGCATATACGCCAAAACATCAGGAATTCCACGGTCTAAAAAAACAATGTCATGGTCTTCTTTTTGTGCATTTACAAATTGTTTTTTTCTGCCTTCCAATAGTAATTCACTAAAAAGCAATGGGTTTTCAAGAAACAACTGTTCAATACCTTGTTTTTTAGCCTCAAGAATTACTTCACGCGAAATCTCAGGATAACAGCAATAGCCTTTACCTATCAATCCATCGATGATTGTGGTTTTACCAGTTCCTGGTCCGCCTATGATAACAACAGTTTCTTTTTGCACTTTGTAAAATAAAGGCGCAAAAATACTTAAACTTATTGGATTTGAAAAGTTTTTTTAGGAAAGGAGAAAGTGAAGAAAAAAGGAGGAAGAAAAAAGGGAAAAGCATATTCCTCTTTGTATTGAATCAGAGTAATGTATCAGATGTATTAGTGACAGGGAATTTAGTTTGAATTTTTAATAAAAACCTCAATAAAAAACCAGTTTCATTAGCCCTGATAGTAGCGGCATCCTTTTTATTATGGTCATTGAGGCGCTCGAAATGATCGTAATAAAAAGATAGAGCGAATAGCAGGAAACAGCTCCTAAAAAAGAAAACTACATACCATTAAATTACCTAATTTTATCTTTTTTAAAAAACCAATCAACACATGACCGACAATGAGTACCTAAATTACAGAATCCCTGTCCCTTCCGAATTCAACGAGGTGTTTACTCATTTCTATTTTGCCGAAAACACAACTAAAAACACGCTTGTTAAAACGCTTTTACCCACATTTCAAACCATTCTGGCATTCAGCTTCGGACCAGAGATCATACTCAGTTCAAAACAAAACACCGAGATTGTCGTAGATAAATGTCTCGTACTCGGTCCTATAAAACAAGCCTTCAATTATACTTTACAACCGGGTGCGCAAATCCTGGTGGCCAATTTCAAAGATGATGCCTTCTATCGTTTTTTCGGTTCGGTGTCCTTAGAACACATCCCTTTCAATCCTGACGAGTTGCTCACTGAAAATTGCTTTACCTTTCTTTGGCACCAAACAAAATCATTGGCCACAGTCGAAGAAAAAGTAACTTTAATCCTTGACTTTTGCAAACCATACCTTAAATCCCGAAGTGAAATATCAACGCTTTTGACCAACTTCAATGACGAAAAACAAAATCCTATAAAAGCGATATCAGACATCAGTCAACTCAGTGAAAGAGCAATACAATACCAGCATAAAAAACTTTTCGGTTTTACTTCCAAAGAGAAAATACGTTACCAGCGTTTTCTAAAAACCATTCTATACCTTCAAAGTAATTCAGGTAAAATAAATTGGTTCAATGTCATCAGCGAATGTGGTTACTACGACCAAAGCCAACTCATACACGATTTCAAGCATTATATCAACCTCAGCCCCAACCAGTATTTGAAATTCCAACAGGACATCTGCGGAAGTAATACTTAAGCCGTTTCGTTTTCATACAATTTTAGCTCATGCAAGGAACCTAAATTTGCTTCATAATAATAAAACAAATCAATTATGAAACATCTAATAGTGTATGCCCATCCAAATGAATCTAGCTTAAACAACCACTTCAAAAAAACAGTACATGAAACACTCATCCAAAACGGAAACGAAGTGATTGTACGTGACTTAAACCAAATCGGATTCAATCCTGTGCTCTCCATCGATGACATGGCAGGACAACGCAAAGGAACAGTAAGTCCAGATGTCTTAGAGGAACAGCAACATATTACCTGGGCCGATACCGTGACTTTTATTTACCCTATTTGGTGGACAGGCATGCCGGCCATTATGAAAGGCTACATCGACAGAGTCTTCAGTTATGGCTTCGCGTATTGCTACGAACAGGGTGTCCAAAAAGGACTGTTGGGCGACAAATCTACTTTCATTATCAATACCCACGGGAAGTCAAAAGCAGAATATGGCGCTATCGGAATGGACAATGCACTTTCTCTAACTTCCGATAAAGGCATATTCCAATACTGCGGATTCGACATAAAACAACACTCCTTTTTTGATGGTGCCGATAGAGCCTCCGCAGATAGCGTCGCACAATGGACCACCGAATTAATCGGAATG
>JBDTNG010000265.1:0-21466 GCA_039933895.1 Flavobacterium sp.
ACAGTGTTGATAGATATCCTGTGGAACATTTGCTTCATGGCGTTTTTGACGAAATATATTCGTTTGATCAAAAGGACATCAAGAAGTATGGCTTTAAGGAAACGACCAATTACAATTATATTTCTCCAACCCCAATTCATCCGACTAAAAAAACAAAATACGACGTGTTGTATATTGCTTCATTCGATAAAAGAATGGAAACCGTATTAAAACTAAAAGAAGGATTCAAAAAAGCCAAGGCTACCTTCCGAATAATTATTGTGGGCAAAAAAACGACATTACACAAGCTTAAAAACAAATTTTCAAGCGCTATCGCCGATTTAGAATTGAGAAGAAAACGCATCGGACAAGAAGATTTAAAAACATTGTATACCGAAACCAAAATTGTTTTAGATATTGTGAGAGACCATCAAGTGGGTTTGAGTTTTAGGGTTTTTGAAGCAATGGCTTTTGAGAAAAAACTAATCACGAACAACAAAAATATAATCAATTACAATTTTTATAATCCAAATAATATATTGGTTTTAGAAAACGATATGTATACTTTCGATCCTGCTTTTTTTGCGACGGAGTATCAATCACTTCCTCAGGAAATATATAAGCAGTATACTATTGAACATTGGGTTACTACAATTTTTAATTTGACATAAATGAAAATATCCGTAGCAATATGCACCTATAATGGTGAAAAATATCTCCGCGAACAAATTGATTCTATCTTACAGCAAACTCGTAAAGTAGATGAGATTGTCGTTTGTGATGACCGTTCGTCCGACAAAACCATGGCTATTTTAGAAGAATATGCTGAAGCAAATCCTAATTTATTTCGACTGTTTATTAATGAAGTCAACTTAAGAAGTGTCAAAAACTTTGAAAAAGCCATTTCGTTATGCTCTGGAGATATCATTTTTCTGTCGGATCAAGATGACAAATGGGTTGAAGAAAAAGTAGCCGAATACATTGATTATTTCGAGAAAAACCCAACTATGAAAGCCATTGCATCTAATGGGTATTGTATTAATGATGATTCTGAGATTGAAGACAAATATGCCATTTGGGAAGTACCTCAATTCTTAGCAGAAAAAGGAATATCGTATGATTATTATAGTATTATCAACTATGTTTCCAATTTGGCCACTGGCGCTTCAATGGCTTTTAAAAAGGAAATTGTTGATGCTATATTGCCTTTTCCGATAGTTAAAAATTTTCATCACGATGAATGGATTGCTATTGTGGCAACTCAGTCAAATGCTTTTGAATTATTAAACAAGAAATATTTTTATTACAGAACACACGATAGTCAGCAAGTTGGTGGTGTTTTTTATGATAAAACCGACTATCAAAAAACAAAACTAACTGAAACTTTTGATATCCATAACCAAAATACTTCTTTTGTAAATTACAAAATCAAGCTTAAAAAGTATATTGTTTCTTATCAGAAGAATGTAAGTTTAATTCAATCGGGAACCAAACACAATCCTTTTCTTAAAGAAAATTTGGTAGTCATTGAAGGCTTATTTGAGCAGACGAAAAAGCAAATGAAAGCACAATATCCTTTTTTATCCTTTTTATTAAATATCTCAGATAAAATTACCAATAAAAGACAACTGAAATAATATTTCAAAATAAAAACCATCGTTATGACCGTTAGCATTTGTATGATTACTTACAATCATGAAAACTACCTGAAACAGGCCATCGACAGCGTGTTAATGCAAAAAACTACGTTTGATTTTGAACTGGTGATTGCCAACGATAATTCGCCTGACAAAACCCATTCTATTGTAGAAGAGTGCATACAAACACATCCTAACGGTTCGAAAATAAAGTATTTACACAATAAAGTAAACATGGGTATGATGCCCAATTTTGCTAATGCTTTAAAAAATTGTTCTGGGAAATATGTGGCGATGTGTGAAGGCGATGATTATTGGACCGATGAATTTAAACTGCAAAAACAAGTAGATTTTTTAGAACAAAATGCAGCGTTTGCCATTTGTTTTCACAAAGTAGCTGTAGAAAAAAACGGTGTAATTGAAGAAGACACTATTACGCTCGAAGTTCCGGAAAAAACAACCATATACGATTTGGCAAAAGGCAATTATATTCATACCTGTTCGGCCATTTATAGAAATAATTTGTTTGAAAAGTTCCCTGATTATTTTTACAAATCTCCCATTGGCGACTACTTTTTACACATGTTAAACAGTCGTTACGGAGATATATATTGTATGAATGATAAAATGGCAGTGTACAGAGTTCATGATACTTCGTATTGGTCATCAAAACAACAAGAAGACCGTGTTAAAATCTGGGTGAATTTTATAGAAGGTATCAAACCTAATTTCTCTCGAAAAATCAGAAAGATATTAAACAAGCAAATCAAATACATACTCCCTAAAAAAGTAAGTACTACTAAAAAAATAAAATTGATGATTAGTCGTTTTTTTAAAGGGAAAAATAATTAAAATTAAACATTGAAGAAAAAACTAATAAACAAATTCAAATATTACAAAAGAGGAAATAGCAAGGGAATCATTATTCTCGATGATATTTTACCCTCAACGCTTTCTCCTTGGAGGAGTTATGAATATGCTGAATTGAGTAAAGTTTTTAATAATTCTAGAATATTAACCGATAGCACAACATTTCAAAATTACTGTCAGAATAAAAGTTTTAATGAAAATTTGAAAATGCTTACCGAAAATTATCCATCGCTTCGTAACAAAATTAGCAAGCTAAAATTCAGCAGTAATTTAAATAGTGAAATTACATACATGCTGTTTTACAACAATATAAAAAAGCATTTTGAAGTCTTAAACCGAAACAAAAACCCATTCACTTTTACATTGTATCCTGGTGGTGGTTTTGGATTTGATGATGCTGCTGTTGATGAAAATTTAAAGCGTTATTTTGATTCTAAGCAGTTCAGAAGTGTAATTATAAATCAGAATTGTACCAAAAAATACCTTATTGAAAAACAACTTTGTGATCCCAACCAAATCAATTTAATTTCAGGTGTGCCACTTAATTTGAATACACCAGAAATTCAAAATTTTGAGTATCAGAAAAATACCGAAAAAACAGCGATTTTATTTTTTGCTAATAAATATATGCCTGACGGAAGCGATAAAGGATTTGATGTGTTTCAAAAAATAGCTTTGGCCTTGTTGGATAAGAAAGACCAATTCGAATTTATCGTTATTGGAGGATTTGGTAAAAATGATTTAACCGATAAAAAACTGGAAGATGTTATCATTTTTAAAGGAATCTTAGACGAGTTTGAATTTGAATCTATTTTAAAAGAAACTCATATTCTAATTTCGGCAAACCAACCTTTCATATTGAGTAAAAATGCTTTTGACGGTTTCCCATTGGCGACTTGTGTAACTGCTTCACTCTTTGGAAATGTGAATTTTATGACCGATTATTTTAACGAAAGTGATTATTTAGAGCTTAGAGATGGCCAGGACTTCATTAAAATTAATTCCAACGTTGATGAAATTATCACAAAAATAATGACATTGCACCAGGAGAAGGATTTACTGAAAAAAATTGCAGAAAATGGTCGAAATAAAATGTTACACTTGTATAGTTTTGAAAAACAAATAACACCAAGAATAGATCATTTTAAAAAAATATTGCTTTGATAACCGTAACAAAAACTTTTTTACCTTCCATTGAAGAACATAATTCTTATTTAAAACGAGCTTGGGATAAAGAATGGTTGGCCAATCGTGGTGAACTTACCATTGAATTAGAAGAAAAAGTAAAATTAATCAGCTGTATATTCAACTAAAGCAAAAAGTTAAGGTAAAAATAAAATTTCAACCTATTTTAGGAAGTCAAAAACAAAGAAATTAAAGAATATTATCGATTGACTCAAATACAGCAAAAGAGGAAATAGTAAGGGTATAATTATTATAAAGATCAGCAAACTAAATTATTATGGAAGAAATAACGCAGAAAAATATTTTAATGATCTGTTCATGGATAGATATTGAGAAAAACATGGGAGTGTTCTTTTGGGAACAAGCTGCTGCAATGGATAATGATTTTAAAATGCAATTATGTAATTTCAACAAAATTAAAACTTCAAATATTTTTAAATTATCTCAAAAAATAATCAAGAAAAAAACAACACCGAATGGTATCGATGTCTATTTTGTTGATTATTTGCATTTTTCATTTTTATCTAAAAAAATGAATATTTTAATTTTTAAATATTATGTGAAAAATTTCCATAGCTTTCTAAAAAACAACAACATTAAAATTGATTTAATTCACGCCCAGAGTATTTTTAATGCTGGAATTGAAGCTTATTATTTTAATAAATTAACAAAAATCCCTTATATATTCACGGAACATAATCAATTTTCTTTAAGGGAGAAATCAAGAAAAGAAATTAAAATTATTTCAAAAATATTAAATAGCCCCTATCCAAATCTTGTTGTTAGCTATGATAAAATAAGGCAATTTGCGACAAATAGTTTTTTTTCAAAATTCGAAGTAGTCGGAAATAGTGTGGACGAAAAAATATTTTATTATAAAAAAACTAAAAAAGAGAATGAACAATTTACAATAACTACAGTTGGAGCATTTAACCCTATTAAAGACCAAGAAACTATCCTTAAAGCGCTACATCAATTAGATAAAAATCCTTCCTATAAAATTAAATTTAATTGGATAGGATTTGATTCTTGGGGAACTGATTATCAAGATGAAATCAATAGAATAATAAGTCTGTATGATTTTAAGAATATCAAAATTGAATTAACACCACATTTGTCACGTAATGAATTAGCAAGTAAATTAAGAGAATCCGATTTATTTTTGTTTAGCAGTATCTGCGAAGGAATGCCAGTTTCTATGCTAGAAGCCTTATCATGTGGTGTCCCAGTTTGTACTACAAGATGTGGAGGAGTTGATGAAATTATAAACAAAGACAATGGTGAAATTATTCAAATTATGGATTACAATGCAATGTCAAATTTTATTTTAAAAAATATTAATAAAGAAATAATATTTGACAATGAAAATATTTCAAAAAATATCTTGAATAATTATAGCAACGACGCCTTTTCCAAAAGGTTAAAAGAGATATATTTAAGAGCATTGAACATAAAAAATTATAAATAGATTAAAAAGAGTTGAATTGAGTTTCTTTTTTTATTTTTACCATAAAAAATAATTCATTTGATAGTTATAAAACTTAAGAAATAGAATCAAAATTAATGATAACCGTAACAAAAACTTTTTTACCATCTATTGAAGAATATAATTCTTATCTAAAACGAGCTTGGGATAAAGAATGGTTGACCAATCGCGGTGAACTTACTATTGAATTAGAAGAAAAATTAAAAAAACATCTAGATGTTTCTCATATTATTATAACAAATAATGGGACAATTCCATTGCAAATTGCTTTGAAATTATTTGGCCATGGAGGAGAAATCATTACAACTCCATTTTCTTATGTTGCCACTTCAGCCGCTATTATTTGGGAAAATTGTAAACCCGTTTTTGTAGATATTCATCCGGATTATTTAACAATTGATGAAACTAAAATTGAAGCGGCCATCACACCAAAAACAACAGCTATATTAGCGACACACGTTTTCGGAAATCCGTGTCACGTGACTGCAATTGAAACTATTGCTAAAAAACACAACCTTAAAGTTATTTACGATGCTGCACATTGCTTCGGTGTAAATCATAACAATCAATCTATATTTAATTACGGAGATGTGAGTACTTGCAGTTTTCATGCTACCAAAATTTTCCATACTGGAGAAGGCGGCGCGATGTTCTGCAACAACAAAGAATTATACCACAAACTGTTCTACAGTCATAATTTTGGTCATAATGGGCCATTGGATTTCCATGGATTGGGTATAAACGCTAAAATATCTGAACTGCAATCTGCCATGGGATTAGCAGTTTTCGACAATATTGATACTATCTTTTTAGAACGCAAAAAAGTAGTCGGTTTTTATAATGACACTTTGGATTTTTCAAATCTAAAATCACTTAAAATTCGTGAAAACACTGAGTGGAATTACAGTTATTATCCTGTAATTTTTAATTCAGAAGAAATCCTGCTTAAAGTACAAAACGAATTACTCAAAGAAGAAATCATTCCAAGACGCTATTTTTATCCTTCATTAAATACAATTAATTACATTAATGGAGCAGAAATGCCAGTGTCAGAATCGATAGCCGCAAGAGTTTTATGTTTGCCACTTTACGTTGGACTGACCACTTCCGATTTAGAAAAAATTGTCTCTATCATAAATAAAATAATATGCTAATTATTGGTGCCAAAGGGTTTGCAAAAGAAGTTTTGGAAATTTTCCAGCAAACCAACAACCTCCAAAATTTAGCTTTTTATGATGATGTAAATACCGATATCGGTGATTTATTGTTTGACCGTTTTCCGATTTTGAAAGACGAAAATAGCGCCAAACTCTTTTTTGAAAAAGGAAATAACGAATTTACTATTGGTATTGGAAATCCAGTATTGAGAAAAAAACTCTACGAGAAGTTTACACAGCTTGGAGGAAAATTGATATCCACAATAAGCCCATTAGCAACTATTGGAAGTTTTGATGTTCAAATTGGTGAAGGATCCAATGTACTATCGAACGCTACATTTTCAAATTCTTCCAAAATAGGCATGGGAACAATTGTATATTATAATGTTGTTATTACTCATGATTGTGTGGTAGGCGATTTTGTAGAATTGTCTCCGAATGTACTTTTATTAGGACATGCTGAAGTGGGTTCTTTTTCAAAAATAGGCGCTGGTGCCATCATTTTACCTAAAGTAAAAATTGGAAAAAATGTGACCATAGGCGCTGGAACGGTTGTTACCGAAAACATCCCGGACAATGCTGTTGTAGTAGGTGTTCCAGGGAAAATTATAAAATATTCAGACGAATTAAATTTTTAACAATGAGTCAAGACATCAATACCGAAGTACACAATGCATTTGAAGTAATCAAAGAAGGTGGAATTATTTTATATCCAACAGATACCGTTTGGGGAATTGGTTGTGATGCAACAAATCCTGAAGCTGTAGCCAAAATTTACGCACTCAAACAACGTGAAGAAAGCAAAAGCATGATCGTTTTGATGAATGGTGAAAAAATGATGTACAATGTTTTTAAGGATATTCCTGAAGTGGCTTGGCAAATTTGGGATATTTCCGAAAAACCTACGACATTAATTCTCGACAATCCTAGAAATGTAGCACCTAATATTATTGCAGAAGATAAAACCCTTGGCGTTCGAATTGTAAAAGAACCGTTTTGCTTCAAGTTGTTGGAACGCATGAAAAAACCTTTGGTTTCTACATCAGCCAACATTTCAGGACAACCAACACCTATTGCTTTTAAAGATATTAACCCTGAAATTCTTAAAAGTGTAGACTATGTTGTAAATTTGTACCACGAAAAAATTGCTGGAAAACCTTCTACTATTATTAAACTATCTAATGACAGTCAGGTTAAGGTGATTCGTAAATAATAATTTTTTTGTCATTTTCTATTCTTCGAAATGGCAAATAGCACTTTTGAAATGAATTACAATACAGCATTAAATAACAAAATATTCGAAATCATCGCTCAGGCAGCAACAGAACTTAACGTTGACAGTTATGTCATTGGCGGTTTTGTACGTGATTTAATTTTAGAGCGCAATCACAAAAAGGACATCGATGTTGTTGCTATTGGCAGTGGTATCGAATTGGCTCTTAAAGTATCCAAACTTATTCCAAAACAACCTAAAGTTCAAGTTTTTAAAAACTATGGAACTGCCATGTTGCGTTATGAAGATATGGATATTGAGTTTGTGGGAGCACGAAAAGAAAGCTACCAATTTGAAAGTCGAAATCCTGTTGTTGAAAACGGAACCTTAGAAGACGATCAAAACAGAAGAGATTTTACCATCAATGCTTTAGCGATTTCCTTAAATAAAAGCAATTATGGAGAATTGATTGATCCTTTTGATGGACTGACCGATTTGAAAAATAAAACGATTAAAACACCTTTAAATCCAGACATCACCTATTCTGATGATCCATTGCGCATGATGAGGGCGATTCGTTTTGCGTCACAATTGAATTTTGAAATTGAAGTAGATTCATTAGAAGCCATTTCTAGAAACAAAGAACGAATTTCTATAATTTCTGGTGAACGAATTGTAGATGAATTGAATAAAATTCTCCTTTCTGATAAACCTTCAGTTGGGTTTTTATTGTTATACGAAACAGGATTATTAGATATTATTCTTCCCGAATTGACTGCCTTAAATCAGGTGGAAGAAATAGAAGGTCACACCCATAAAAATAACTTTTACCACACGCTTGAAGTTGTAGATAATATTTGCCCAAACACGGATGATGTTTGGTTGCGCTGGTCTGCTTTATTGCACGATATTGGGAAAGCACCGACCAAACGTTTTAGCAAAAAACAAGGCTGGACATTTCACGGTCACGAATTTTTAGGAGGAAAAATGGCAAAGAAAATCTTTGAAAGATTGCATATGCCTTTAAACCAAAAATTGAAGTTTGTTCAAAAAATGGTTATGATGAGTTCGCGACCAATTGTTCTTGCACAAGACATTGTTACTGATTCGGCGGTACGTCGTTTGGTTTTTGATGCTGGTGAAGATGTAGACAATTTGATGACCCTTTGCGAGGCAGATATTACGACCAAAAATCCTTCAAAATTTAAGAAATACCACAACAATTTTAATATTGTACGTAAGAAAATCATTGAAGTAGAAGAGCGCGATCATGTCCGTCAGTTTCAACCGCCAATTTCTGGTGAAGAAATTATGGAAATTTTCAATCTGAAACCTTCAAGAGAGATTGGTGTTTTGAAAGAAGCCGTAAAAGAAGCTATTTTAGAAGGTGAAATTCCAAATGAATATCAAGCTGCTTATGATTTTGTATTAAAACGTGCTGAAAAAATGGGTTTACAAAAAGTTTCAAACTCTTAAAAAATGAAAAAACATTTTCCATCTGTAGCAAAAACTGCTTTAATATTAGTGTATTTAGTAATCATCGCAGGCGCTTTAGTGCGTATGACAGGCTCTGGAATGGGTTGTCCCGACTGGCCAAAATGCTTTGGTTATTATATTCCACCAACAGATATTAAAGAATTGACTTGGACAGAAAATCGTGTGTTTAAGAAAGGTCAAGTTATTATAAAAGAAGAAAAACTTTGGGTTGCCAAACAAGACTGTCTTACGGGTACTGAATTTGATTCCGGGCAGTGGGAAAAATATACCAAACACGATTATGCTATTTTTAACCCAATGCATACTTGGGTAGAATATCTCAACCGATTGGCTGGTGCTTTAGCAGGATTTGCCGTTTTTATCATGGCAATTATGTCTTTTGGGTATTGGTCGGAAAATAAAAAAATTACTTGGCTTTCGTGGCTTTCCGTGATTATGATGGGATTTCAAGGTTGGCTGGGTGCAACAGTGGTTTATTCTGTATTAAATCCTGTAAAAATAACCATTCACATGGTTGTGGCTTTGCTTATTGTAGCGATGATTCTTTTTATTAATAAAACGGCAAAAGGAGAGACTTCGATAGTAAAAGAGGATTCTTTATTCAAAAAAATAGTTTTTCTGACCTTGCTTCTAACGTTAATCCAAATCGCTTTAGGAACTCAAGTACGCCAATATGTGGATGGTCAGGTAAAATCTTTAGGATCCAATCAGATGCAATTGGTTTTCGAAAATCCAACCAATCTTTTCTACTTGCACCGTTCTTTCTCTGTAATAATTTTGGGGCTGAATGCCTTTTTATTTTTAAGAAACAGAAAGAATCAATTGGGCTTTAATAAAATTAATTGGGTTATGGTTTTAATAGGCATTGAAATCATCTCAGGAATGGCTATGTATTACCTTAATTTTCCATTTGCTTCGCAACCGATTCATTTAGTGATTGCTTCCCTCCTTTTTGGGATTCAATTTTATATGATTTTGGAAGCCAACAAATTTAATCAATCCACTCTTTAAAATCGTTAACTCTTTCTCTTGCTACAATAACCTCATCGTCGTTGTATGTTGGAAGAATTACTTTTAGTCGGGAATTGCTGTGCATTTGAATTTCTTTAATGGCTTTCAAAGGCACTATGAATTTTCTGCTCACACGATAGAAAGCAGCAGGATCCAATTCGGCTTCCAAATGCTCTAAAGTACCATCTAACAAATAAGTACGATTTTCTAAAGTATGTAAATAAGTTCCTTTGTTTTCACTGTAAAAACATTCAATTTCATCAATATTTATCAGCTTTAGTTGTTGTCCAACTTTGACCGTAAAACGCTTTTTGTAGCTTTTATCGATGGGATTAACCAACATCTTCTTGATCATCTCAAAATCCAAGGAGAGATTTTGCGGTTGGTTTCTTTCTTTGAATTTGTTTACCGCCACTTCCAAATCATCTTCATCAATGGGTTTCAACAAATAATCGATACTGTTGAGTTTGAAAGCTTTCAAGGCATATTCATCATAAGCAGTTGTAAAAATAACAGCACTTTTAATATCAATTTGTTCGAAAATTTCAAACGACAATCCATCGGATAATTGAATATCCAAAAAAATCAAATCAGGATGCGGATTGTTGTTAAACCAAAGCAATGATTCTTCTACCGAATGCAGCATTGTGTTTACATTCAATCCTAATTTTTCCACTTTCCGCAGTAGTAAACGTGCTGCTGGCTTTTCATCTTCAATGATTATGATATTCATTTTTTAATATTCTAAGTTGTTGATTTATTGAGTTTTTTTTAATCGAAAATATATTTTTCTAACGTTGGCCAAATTTTTACAATGTCATCTTTAGGCTTTCGGCAAATGTAAACAGGGATATTATTTTCTTCATCGATAGCATATTTATGTTTGATCATTTTGACTAAGATATGCTCATCAAAATGACGATAAATCATTTCTTTTTCATTTCCAATGCTGATGAAAACCTCAGCGTTTTTTATTCCAGGACCCCAAAGCCAAAAACTACCGTGGCTGGAAACAGGATTTGGCAAATTGTATTTCTTACCTAATATTTCAATTGCACCAGCTTCGCCATAATTCTGAGCTAAAACAGTACATTTTTCTTTTTCCTTTTGAGGCAATGACTGGTAAATACTGTCGACTAATTTAACTTGTTCTTCCCAACCAAACATATCAGCATAATCACTTGTTAGAATAATCCTTCCGTCTTTTTCTGGTTTTAATTTGGCATAAGCAACAAATTTTTCAATAGGCAAAACTGGAGCATCCTTTGGAATAAAATAAATACCCGGTGCAAGTACAAAAAAGGCAACAACATAAATCCAAATTGGTTTCTTTTGCAATAATTCTTCAATTTTAACGGCTCCTAAAGCGAATAAAACAGGATAAATAGCAAAGAAATAATACGCTTTCGATTGCAATACCCACATCGTAAAAAATATGACTAAAACTGCTATGGCAATACTTTTGAATTTTCGCAATTGTTCATCAAAAAAACAAGCAAACAATCCAATTAACCCCACAGTTAAGGTAAAAGGTGATTTAAGTTGACTTAAAGCAAAATCGTATGGACCAATTTCATCCAACTGGCTGTCTTTTAGTTTTTGTAAATGCGTTAAAAGTGGAAAATGGTGGATGTATTGCCAGATAACATTCGGTAAAACAATGACTAAGGCTATCAATCCTGAAACGTATAACCATTTATTTTTGAATAAATTTCCTTTTTCGTAGAACAATAATCCAACTACAATCCCGAATCCCCAAACCACAATGGTGTATTTGTTCATTAATCCGATTCCGGCGGTTATGCCTAAATAAATCAGGAATTTGACGTTTTTAGTATTGAAGTATCTGATTAGGACGTAAAAGCCCAATGTCCAAAAAAGTTGATCGAAAGCAACTGGTTGAAAAAGCGTGTGATTTCTAAAATAAGGAATAAAAGCCAAAACTGAAATTCCTGCAAGGAAAACAGCACTTCTTTTTCCGCCTAATTCTTTGGCCATTAAACAGCAAATAATGAGGATCGCCACACCGGCCAAGGTAGAAAACAAACGAATTCCTGGAAGAGAATAACCAAAAATAAAATGAGCAAATTTACCTACAACGGCTATAAATGGAGGAAATTCCATATAACCCCAATCGAGATGTTCGCTTACGGATAAATGTAGCAATTCATCTCGCTGAAAACCATAATTTTGATTTCCAACGAGATGAATTAGTAATTTGACAAGCGCTAAAAAAAAGACAATTGGTGTGTATTTTTTCATTTTCTTTTTAAAAAATTCTTAGCCTTTTGTTGTTTAAAATTTGCATTCTGAAATTTGTTATTAGCAAATAACTACTCCCATTTGTTTTGCTTTTCTTTTTCCATGAATTCTTTTATTTTGCGTTCTTCCCAACCGTGACCTAAAATCAAGTTGTGTCCAAAAACACTAACACCGTGGGCTAACAAACCAATTCCCCAGAAAAAAGCAGTAAAGAAGTTTTCAAATTTAAAATAACTTTCGCCAGAATTAAGGTTAGCAATATTAATAAATACAATTAAAATATTAACCAGAACGTAAACCATTAAGTGTGAGTAAAATCCTTTTAAGCGTCTCACTCTTTTTTGTGCGTCAATATAAAGCTGATCGCCACTAAACTCTTGAGGAACATACTCCTCATCCATATATCTTCTTCTAAATCTTCCCATTGTCGTAATTATTTAAAATTTCTTTTTGGTTCTTTTTCTTTAATTAATAATTCTTCCATTTTTCGTTCTTCCCAACCTTTTCCTAATAAACTGAATCCGTGGAAAACAACTCCAATTCCCCATCCTAACATTGGCCAGTAAAACCATAAATCCTTTGGTGATGTTGCCAAATTAAGTATTACAAAAAAACCATTCACAGTAATAAAAGCCACTAGGTTTTTGTAAAATATTTTCGTTTCTCCAACGCGTTTTTTCACTTTCAAATAACGATCTTCTTCTGTATGATTTCTTTCCAATTGTTGTATTATTTAAAATTTCTTTTTGATTCTTTATCTTTATCCATCAATTCTTGCAATTTTCGTTCTTCCCAATCTTTTCCAAAGAAAGGCAAAGAATTAAACACTCTCAATCCATGGAAAAGAACTCCAATTCCCCATCCTAGCATCGGCCAGTAAAACCATAAATGTTCTGGTGATGTTAGCAAATTAAGTATTAGAAAAAATGCATTCACTGCGATGTAAGCCACTAGATTTCCGTAAAAACCTTTAATTTCATCTACTCTTTTTTTAGCTTTGTAATAGCGATCTTCTTCAGTATAATTTCTTTCCATGACTATTCCCATTTTTTAGTATTTGACTTTGATTCAATAATTTTATTTACTTGTTTTTCTTCCCAATCTTTATTCAACACTACTTCAATAATGACTAATTTAAATCCTTGAACTGCTACGAAGAATGTCCAACACCACATAAAAAATGAATTGGTAAAATAATGAAAAGGAGAAAAATTAAACGGTGCGTTACAATATTTCTTTAGAATAAAAAGCGTCAATCCAATGATGTAAATAAGTAAATGAACGACAAATCTTCTAATTTTTCTGACTCTTTTGGCCACTATGGCTTCAAGTTCTCTTTGTCTTTGATTTTGACTCTCTTCCATGGTTATCTCCAATTTTGCTTTTTATTTTCTCTATCTAAAATTTCTTTTATTTTTCTTTCTTCCCAATTGGCTCCGTATCCAAAAACGCCAAATCCGTGAATCATTATTCCCATTCCCCAACCTGCCATTGGGAACCAAAACCATTGAAATTTTGGTGAAAAACTTAAATTAATGAATACCAATGTTGGAATAATTACACAATAAGAAATTAAACTTCCGTAGAATCCTTTGATTGCTTCTACTCTTTTTTTGGCTCTGTAATAAGCCGTATCGTCGTCATTTTCAAATGTTTCCATGATAGGAACTTGTTTAGTTAATATTGGAATTTGAACTGTAAATTCTTTTTCCGTTTGTTCAACTCGAACTTTTCTTTCGGTAAGAATAGCATACCTACTGATGATATTCTGTAATCCTACACCTTGTCTGTCTTTTAGTACTTCTTTTTTCTGATAATCGTTTTGAACGACAAGGTAATTATCCCTTTCAAAAATGCGGATGTATAAAGGTCTTTGTTCACTTACCACATTGTGTTTTACTGTGTTTTCCAACAATAATTGCAATGACAATGGAACAACTTTGGCTTCAGGATTTATAAATTTTTCAGGCAATTCGTAAAAAATACTATTTTCAAAACGCATTTTAAGCAAGTTCATATAGGTTTTGGCGAAAGCCAATTCTTCTTCTACACTTACCAATTCCTTGTCTCTTTGTTCTAACACATAACGGTAGATTTTGGACAAGGAAGAAGTGAATTTTTGTGCATTTTCAGGATTTTCTTCAATCAAAGAACTTAGTACATTCAAACTATTAAAAAGGAAATGTGGATCGATCTGATTTTTTAAACTTTCAAACTTTGCCGAAGCCGTTCCTGCAATAATCTTTTGCTGTTTCACTCTATTTTCCTGATAGGCTTTGTAGAAATAAACTGCATGCGCAATCAATGAAATAATGAACGTAATAATAATAGAAACCAAATAATTACCAGGATCTTCTTGGGCTAAAAAGTTTTCAAAAGAGTTGTGATTGATTACTACTTCTTCAAAAATTCTCAATAAAAAAATGATGAAAATCGAAGTAAGAAAAGAACTTACAAACCCAATGATAATCCTCCTTGCTGTAAATCTATCATTTACAAAAATCTTGTCTAAAAGAATAAATATCAATGAATTGGCCATATACAAACTAACTGAATACAATAATGTAAACTGTAAGTTGAGCAACAATCGATTATTCAAGTGTATTTTTTCTCCTGTTAACCAACCTAGAAATGTCAGCACAAAAAAGATGATTAATCCAATGGAAACAGAGCGAAAAAAGTGTTTTAGATATTTATTCATTTTAGTCAAAAAAAGCGTTTATAATTTTGCTTTAAGAAGTGCTGATCCAATAAAACCAACACCCATTCCTACTAATGCTCCAACAGATGTTCTGTCAAAATACATTCCAATTCCAATTCCTATAAACATACAACCAACGAAAAATGTACCTGCTAATTTTCTATTATTATTTTGAGTTTCCATGTTTTTAAAATTTATTTGGTGTTTTTAATTATTTTCCGCAGTTAGCCATTACTTGTTTTGCTCTATCCAATCCCCAATTTGGATGTAATTCAGATTCTGGTTTGAAGGTAGCGAAAAGTTCAATTGATTTTGCCACTTGCTCGCATAAAGGTTTAGTATCTGCTCCAGTGTATCTTGCACTGTTAATTTGAAAATCTGCTTTAGAGAAAACTACTCTTGGGTTGTTAGGTGCAATTGCTGATGCTAAATAATATTGCTCCATTACTTTTTGAGAATATTTCATCCCGTTTGTCATTGGGTCGTAAACAATCCAAGCAGTGTAAATCATTGCTTGCATAACCATCAACTCAGGATTATTTGGGCTTACAATTGTAGCTTCTGTTTGTGCTTTTTGCGCTTTCTCTAATAAAGCTGGAACTAACGATTTGTCTTGTGTTCTGAATGATTCTATTGTATTCACAAAAGCGATGTAATAATTAGGCAACCAGTTTGCTTTTTCTACTGAAGCGATACGTTCGAATTGTGCTGATGCTTCTGTTGCTTTCCCTTCTTTCCAAAGTCCTAATGCTTTACCCATTCCTTGTTCAAATTGTGTTTGTGCTGATAATAAACTACAAACGAAAATTGCGATAATTGCGAAAATTTTAGCCATGATTTTTAATTTTAAATTGTTTTTAGATTTTGTTTTTTTTGTTATTATTCTTTGTTGTTATTTTTAATTCTGATGTAAAAGTATATCGGTTTTCCATCTTATAAAAGTTATACTTACCGAACTGTCGAATTTTAGGGATGAACTGTTGTTTTATACTGAAAGGGGCTAATTCACTAAGAAAATAAGGCATTAAAACTTATTCCTTTTCTTTTCCCTTCCCTCTTATCTCTTTTTCCTTATCCCTTTTTACTTATTTCTCTCTCCTACAAATTATTCAACTGATTGTCTTTTTTATTATTGCTGATGGTCCAAAAGAAGCCCACAAAGAAAAATCGGTCTGCCGCAGGCGTAATAGCTCTTCTGTTGTAAATTCCGCTGGCATCTGGTGAATTGGCATATTCATAGCCGTACACATTTTTAGTTCCTATCACATTCGAAACTGAGAAATACAAGATTTTTTGTTGTGTTAGCAAATAAGCCCAGTTAATGCTCAAATTATTGTACGTTTTTGTTTTACCATTCATGAATTGCAATTCATTCGGATTGTTGTAAGGTCTTCCCGTATTAAAGCTATTCGAGAAACCAACTTGTGATTTCAAATCATTTATCCAATATTTGGCTACCACCGAAATATTTTGTTTTGCTACAAAACTCGGGGCTACTTCTGTTTGGTAATTTTTATAATCTCTTTTAGTATCAATATAAGAATAAGACACCCAATATTCAACGTTTTTAATTGTTTTTCCATCTCTCCAAAAAAGATCTAACCCTTTTGCATATCCAAATCCGTTGTTGTTGAATTTCGATTCAAACAATGGAATTTGTGTATCATATTTCACCAAATCTTTGTAATCTTTATAATATACTTCAGCTCTTAAAGTCCTTCTTTCACTGGTATATTGATAATTCAAAATATAGTGAGCGGCTTTTTCATTTTCAAATTGATCCGAAAACTTCAAATAATCTTGCCTTGGTGCTTGTTCAAAAATTCCATAAGCTACCGAAAACTGGCTATTTTTACTCACTTTATATGCTAAAGAAGCTCTTGGTGAAATGGCAGTTTCGTGTAATAAATCATTATTAGAAACTCTCACGCCAGCTTTTAGTGCTAATGATGCTGAAAAGAAAATATCAGCTTCAGTATACGCTGCAGCTATATTAGAATCGTAACCGCTGTTGTAAGCTGTATCAAAACTTTCATCAAATTTGGTTATGAAATAATCGGCTCCAAAAGACAATTTTACCCTGTCCGAAAAACTCTTTTTAAATTTCAATTTCAAATGAGAAGAATGCTCTGTATTCTTAACATTATCAGTATTTAAATCTATTTTATTATCTGACAAACCATAGCTTAATCCTGTAATCAACTGCCAGTTATGCGCCAATTTCCCTTTATAAGAAGTATTGAAATAAAAGTTATTATTGTGCAAATTGATTCTCGTTAAAAATGGTTCATTGATGGTTTCCTGATTGACATCAAAACGTGAAGCATCAAAAGCAGCATATACTTTTAGCATTCCTTTTTCAAATTTATAACGATACACTGTTTCTCCAGAAAGTGATTGAAATGGTCTGTTCCAATTTACTTTATCCGGAAATGCCTTTTGATACGGAGATAAATCGATATAAGTAGCATTCACACTCAAAGAGCTTTTTTTGAATTTTTGGGTATTTCCCAAACCCAAACCAACAGTCATCAATGAGACATCAGTTTTTTCCTGATCTGGTTCTTCTGTGGTATTCAATAGCAAAACACTCGATAAAGCTTCACCATATTCTGCCGAATAACCTCCTGTCGAAAACGAAATTCCACTGAATAAAAATGGTGAAAATCTTCCGCGTGTTGGCAAATCTCCTGCTGTTGCTCCATAAGGTTGTGACACACGAACACCATCTACAAAAGTTTGTGTTTCATCCGATTCACCACCACGAACATACAATCGACCGCTTTCACCAACAGTTTGTGTACCTGGTAAAGTTTGTAAAGCACCAACAATATCACCTGCTGAACCCGCAGTAGTCACAATATCCAATGGTTTTAAAACTGAAACCCTCGCCTTATCTCCTGATTCATATGTTCCTGCCGTAATAACCACCGCATCGAGTGTGTTGACACTTTGCTTCAATTTTATGGTTTGTGATTGATACGTTTCAATGACAATAGGTAATTTAGCTGTTTCAGAAGTTAAGAAAGTAACAATTAAAAACTGATTGCCTTTGGTTGTTGTTTCAAAGGTAAATTCTCCTTTTTCATTACTTGTGGCTCCATCGTAAGTCCCGTCAATATAAATATTGGCTTCTAATATTGGATTGTTTTTGTTGTCGACTACTTTTCCTGAAATGGTAGTTTGCGAAAAGGCCGCAACGGAAAAGAATAAAGCTAAGATTTTTAAAAATGTGTTCATGTTTTGTTTATTTGATGAAGCAAAGTTGCATCAAAGTATAAAACTATAAAATTTATGTTTACCGAATTGTTATTTTTTGAGGATGAATTGTAATACTTTTCATATTTTCTTAATGAGAAGTTTTGTTGTTGAATTCTTTAGTGATAAATTTACACTGCACCTTAACCCATTAGATATAGCCTTTCATCAAAAATGAACAACATAAAAACAAATACTTTCTCTGCCACAATTGAAATCATTGGAGTTAATCCTTTTGTTTATCTCCCTGTGGCTGTTTTAGAATCTGTTTTCATTCAAGCCAATAAAAACAAAGGAAAAATTCCTGTAAAAATGAAAATCGATGGACATGAATTTCCGCAGACTTTAATCAAATACAGCGGAGATTGGAGGTTGTATCTCAATACACCAATGCGAAAAATTGCCAGAAAAGAAGTGGGTGATACAGCAGAATTTGAAATACAGTTTGATCCCGAAGAAAGAGTGATTCTAGTACATCCAAAATTGATTAAAGCATTGGAAGAAAATACAGAAGCAAAAAAAATATTTGATGGCTTACGTCCTTCCTTACAATTGGAAATTGTCCGGTATATATCCTTCTTAAAAACAGAAGAAAGCATCGACCAAAATGTGGACAAAGCCGTAAACTTTTTATTGGGCAAACAACGATTTATTGGAAGAGATAATCCTTAAAAAAGCAGTAATTTTAGAAAAAAATTAACCTAAAACATGAATAAATTAACAAAATTTGCATTGATATTAGTTGGAGTAGTAATTCTTTCTTACGTTTTTGCTGCACAGACAGGAGTGTTTAAACCCTATAAAAGTCCAACAATTGCTAATGAACCAAACCTTAAAGCTAATACTTACTTTTTTGCATCGAATTTGGTTGCTCCAAAAATTGGGGATTTTGTTTGTTATAATTCAGAAGATAGAAATTTTGGAAGAATAACTAAAGTTCATAAACTCTGTGGAATGGAAAACGATATGTTGGAAATTAAAAACGGTGTAGTTTATTTAAATAATGTAAACATAGATACACAATTTGACCACATCCATATTTATAAAGTAACAACCGAAGAATATGCAAACCTAAAGACAAAAGAAACTATTTCAGATGAAAATATGGTAATCCCTATTGATTTAAAGAATGTCTTAATATTTCTTGCAGATTCAATCGCAAAAAAATATGAGCTAACTTCAAAAAGAATAATTGAAGAGAAAAATAAGCCAGACAAGCATATACAAGTTATTTTTAAAAACAACTGGAATAAAGATAATTTTGGTCCATTAAAAATCCCTGTTGGTAAAGTATTTGTTATGGGTGACAACAGAGACAACTCGGAAGACTCTAGATATAATGGCTTTGTAGATAAATCAGACATTATAGGAACAGTTATTTATAAATAAATCATCGCTCATGAAAAAACTAATTTTAGCATTGTTAATTTGTATTTCAACACAAGCGCAAGAAGCCAAGTCGGTTTATGACGAAAAATTAGCAAAAGAGCTTGGTGCTGATGAACGTGGTATGAAAATGTATGTTTTTTGTATTCTTAAAACAAGCAGCAATAAGACTGCCACTGACGAAGAAAAAAACAACTATTTTAAAGGACACATGGCCAATATCAAGCGTTTAGCCAAAGAAGGCAAACTTGTTGTTGCTGGTCCTTTCTCAGAAAACGGTCGACATTACCAAGGTCTTTTTATCTTCAATGTCACTACTCTCGAAGAAGCTCAAGCACTCGTTGCTAGCGATCCTGCCGTGAAAGCAAAAATACTCGATGCCGAATTAACGCTTTGGTACGGTAGTGCCGCTTTAATGGAAGTTACTAAAATACACGACAAAATAGTCAAACCTAAACATTAAAAAATAAATAACGATATTCAAAATCATTGTAACTATTTGCATTTTTTGCACACTTATGTGGAATCATCATATCAATCAACAATGAAAAAAAACAATCACAAATTCGTTTTAGTGCTCCTCTGCATCTTATTTTCTACTATTATTTGCAACGCTCAAAATGCCAATGACTATCAAAAATGGTATCCATACGAAGGTACTTATGACTTTGGTAATGACGGAAAAATAACATTAGGGATTTTCGACGAATTCAATCATAGTTTAGTATATCTCAATTTAAAAACACTAAAACAAGGTGCATTAATTCCCATTGACGAAAACCATTTTAAAGAGATTAATGACAGTACTTTGGTTTTCACTTTTACCAAAAACAATTTAAGCTTAACCAAAAATGGTATCGTTTCTGAAGGCAAAAAAATCGAGCCACATACTAGAGAAACAATTCGTTTTAAAAGTGGTGAAAATACTTTAGAAGGCAATTTATATCTTCCAGCACTAAAAGGAAAACACCCTATTGTAGTTTTTGCACACGGTTCAGGACCAAGCACAAGAGGTGTTAGTTTCTTTACTACTTACTTTTTACAATTGGGTATTGGTGTTTTTACTTTCGACAAACAAGGCGCTGGGAAATCTGAAGGCGACTGGGAAACTGCAGGTTTAGATGAATTGGCTAACGATATCGTTTCAGCAATTAACACAGTAAAAACAAATCCAAAAGTAGATTTGAAGAAAATTGGAATCCTTGGCAACAGTCAAGGCGGATGGGTTGGTACTATGGCGGCCGCCAAGTCAAAAGACGTTTCCTTTTTATTAATGCGAGTTGGTTCCGGACAAAATGTTTTGGAAACGATTGCTCACGAATATGAAGGAGGTTTTATTGTGGATGGTTTCACCAAAGAAGAAATTACAGAAATCATGACCATGTTTCGTCAACATTGGGCTTTGGCTGCACAAAACAAAACTTGGGAAGAAGGAAATGAATTATTCTTAAGTTATCAGAATAAACCTTGGTATAAAAAAGTATATGATAAACCAAGAGTAAAATCGGTAGCTTCTGAGAAATGGTGGAAATGGTTAAGCAAAAACCTATATGTTGACAGTTACGATTACCTAAAACAATTGAAAATTCCTGTACTTTGGCAACTGGCAGAAAAAGATTGGAATGTTAATTCACAAAAGAGCGAACCACGTGTTAAAGAAGCATTAACTAAGGCTCAAAACAAAGATTATACAGTAAGAATAATCCCAAATATGGGGCATACCGGCCTTGTTGTAAAAACAGGATTGTCAAACGACGAATTCTCTTGGCAATATGCTCCAGGTTTTTGGGATACGATGACCACTTGGTTAAAAGACAGAAAAAT